>CABXJR010000006.1 GCA_902512655.1 uncultured SAR86 cluster bacterium | reverse complement strand
ACGTACCAAATCATGGCCAAATTGCATCTGAAATGATAAAGCCTTATGTAAGTGATGATGCATATCATATTATTCGCACGCATCAGGATTTTCAGGGCGAGCATTACTATCACTACATGGGCAAGCCGCAAGATTTACGCAAGCAATATGAAAACGAATCCTGGTACTCAAAAGCAATCGAATTCACTGATGAATGGGATCAAGCTGCATTTGACCCAGATTACAAAACTGATTCATTGGAGTCATTCGAGCCACTAATAAATCAATTTTTTGCTGCTCCGCATACAATAATTTAAAAATATTTTTTCATAAGCTCTAATCATTATGAGTACCATTATTTGGGATAATATTAAAGAAGAAATTGGTCTGAGGATTGATGCCGAGCCATCTTTAAAAGATTATTTAGAGAGTTTAATACTATCTAAGAATAATATTATTGAGGCAACAGCAGCTATCCTAGCTTCAAAACTGAATAATGATGCATTATCTTCAATTGATTTATATGAAATCATTTTAGCTGCCTACAATGAAGAGAATACTATTGAGAGTAGCTTAACAAATGACATCATATTTTTTCGTGAAAATGATCCTGCATGCAAGTATCTATCGACCCCTCTACTTTTTTATAAAGGTTTTCAAGGTTTGGCAGCTTACAGGTCAAGTAATATTTTATGGAATGATGAGAGGCATACCATGGCCCTGTACATACAAAATCGTTCATCAGAGGTTTTTGGTGTTGATATTCATCCAGCTGCAACTATTGATAGTCCAGTGATGATTGATCATGCAACTGGAGTTGTGATCGGAGAAACCGCAAATATTAAAAAAAATGTTTCAATTTTTCAGGGAGTTACTCTTGGTGGTAATACTTTTACTAAAGAGGATAGGCATCCCAAAATTGAAGAAGGAGTTTCAATCTATGCTTCAAGCACAATATTAGGCAATATTAATGTAGGTAGAAATTCTATTGTTGCCGCAGGAAGTTTAGTCCTAGACAATGTTGCTGAAAATTCAACAGTTGCAGGCATTCCTGCAAAAAAAATTAAATAGAGCTTAAAATTTCTTTTTCATCTTCATTCATTTCTGAATCAATATCATTAAACAAAGGAGAGCTTAAGTACCTCTCTGCAGTATCAGCTAGCATGCATAAAATATTTGATGCATCTGGAGCCTGATTTGCAATCTTCATTGCTACAGAAAATGTAGAGCCTCCAGAAATACCAGTTATAATTCCCTCTTTTGATGCAAGTTGATTTGACCAATAAATTCCATCATCACCTGAGACAGGGATATTTTCATCAAAATAATCATTATCTATGGATTCCTGCAGGACTAAAGGAATAAAATCAGGCGTCCAACCTTGGATTGGATGAGGATTCCAGGATTCATGAGATTCTGAAGGTGAGCCATCACTGTTTCGATTTTGCATTTTCATGCTATTAATTAATTGAGCATTTTCAGGCTCAGAAATGATCAACTTTGTTTTTGGTGAATGCTTTCTTAGAACACGTGATACGCCGCTAAATGTTCCCCCAGTTCCGTATCCTGATACCCAATAGTCTAGACCTATGTTTTTAAAATCATCCAATATTTCTATTGCTGTAGTTTGTTCATGAATATCTGCATTTGCTGAGTTTTCAAATTGTCGAGCATAAAACCAATCATTTTTATCAGCTAGTTTCTTAGCAAGATCATAAGCTGCGGTTGCTCCTTCGGGCCCTGGAGTTAACAATACTTTAGCACCAAGAAATCTCATAAGCTTTCTTCTTTCCATTGATGCGCTATCTGGCATGGTGATAATGCAGGGGTAACCCTTGCTTGCACAGACCATTGCCAAACCTATGCCAGTATTTCCACTTGTAGCTTCAATCACTGTTTGATTAGGCTGTAAATCACCATTTTTTTCAGCTTCATTGACAATGTTTAAAGCTAACCTATCTTTAACAGATCCACCTGGGTTGAAGTACTCAGCTTTTACATACAAATTGATGTTTGCTGGCGCAATATTTTTAATCTTTATCACAGGTGTATTGCCTACGGAGCTTAATAGGTCATTAAATATCATAGCTGGTTATTGTATTCATTAATTTAAACTAAGTTTACTGAAAAAAAATTAATTGTTAAGTCGACGGGATCATTAATTCAGTATTAATTTTTGCAATCTCTGATTCTTCTGGTGCCGTCTGTAAAGAGGCAACTGGTAAAGATTTTCTAATTTTTGTAGCACTATCAATCAAACATATTTCTGTTTCAGCCAGCGGCCCATTTTTAAATTTATTTGAATTCATACCTTCTTGTACCCAATTAATGAGTTGGGTATCTTCATTGTTGACTTGTCTATTTATTCTCCAATTTAAATATTGTGCGGCTTTTGTTTCTCTTCGATTGTCTGGTAATGCATATGCTATTTCTCTAATCATGGTTGTTTGAGCATCAATTGGGATAAATTGCATAAAATCCATTTGTTCAGGGTAAATATCAAAGGCTAAATTTGGCCATAATCTATAATAAAGCCAATATCTCTGCTTATCATCAGGGAGATGATTCATAGGTGGCAGATATTTGTCATATAAAATATTTGATAAGTTATCTTTACGAATATTAGTTCCATCTCCCCACATCTTATGTACATACCCATTGTTATTTGAGACTTCAACACCATAACTTTTACCAACCAGATTTGATAAGCCAGGATGTGCTACAGGTATATGCAAAGCATCCACATAGTTATCAGCAATTTGCTTCCAGTTAACTTTTCTTGGTCTCATTGTGACGCGACCTAAGGGCTTCATCTCTTCAAATTTGTAATGTTTTATCTCATCAATGTATGGTGTAAATTGCTCATGAACACTTGGCGCATCTGATGCTAACAATTTTACGAAGATGAACCCTTGAAAAATTTCTAACTCCACACTCTGGAGTCCATGATCTTCTTTATTTAAATCTGTAAATTGATTTTCGTATGGAACCTTAATTAGATCTCCTTGAAAGTTATATCCCCATGCATGATATGGGCAGGTTATTTTTCCATTACAGGTTCCTGATATTTCATCAATTAATTTGGTGCCTCGATGAGAGCATAGATTATGAAATGCTTTAATATTGCTATCTTCATCTCTAATAACAAAAATACGTTCATTGAAAATCTCAAATGTAAAAAAATCACCTGTCTTAGGTATATTGGAAATATGACAAACTAATTGCCAATTTTTTAAGATTAATTCAGTTTTTTCTAGCTCAAAAAATGCTTCGCTTGTGTACGTCCATCCTGGTAAGCTTTTTAATTGATTGTCCATTTATTTTGCTCTTTTTAAAGGTCTCGTGAGGCAGGTTGGACCACCTTCACCTTTTCTACTAACTTCCATACCTTTGTAAGTTCTAACTTTACATCTAGCTCGCTCAAGGTCTGATTGAACGCCTGGTAAATCTTCAAGCATAATAATTGATCTTGGTGAAGTTGCCAAAACATTGCATCCCATCAATGGATATTCTTCATTAGATACCTCAACAAACTTTATGCCTAGATTATTCAACCACATTAAAAAAGAGTTTGGCATCAAAGGTTTATATATAAGAGCCAGATCCTTATCTAGTGGTGAAATTATTGACATTAAGTGGAGCACATCATCTGGGTGGCTTGGATCTGGAAGATCTACAACATGAAGTTCGACTGAAGTGCCTAATATTTCTTTTAATTGACGGATCCCCTCTGCATTAGTTCGTGGCCCAAGTCCAACGGCAGCATGAAAATCATCAATCCATATAAAATCACCTCCTTCAAGGGTTCCGGGCGCTTTTATTTGACCAGCTATTTTATAGCCTTTAGATGTAAGAGATTTATAATTTTCTTCAGCCTCAGGAGTTCTGGATGATCTACCCATATTACAAAGAATTAATCCTCCTTTGGATATAAGCATGCTATCTCTTGTATAGATACTATCAATGGTTAACAGATTAGAGGAGGGCAAGTCTATGATTGTGAGGGTATCATCATCAAGCAAATCTCTGAAATAATTATATTCAATTATTGCTTGCTTTAAATCAGGTTTTGAATGAAACCTTAAGGTCTCCCATTCACTTGAAAGTTTAGCCTCGTCGATAAAGCTTGAGAGGGGCGACCTTATGGCAACCTCTTTTATTTGAGAATATTCATTAAAGGTGTTCATAATATTATTTTTTAAGCAGGTATATTGGTATCCCAATTATAATTAAGATCAGAGAATAGATTATCATTTCAATTCCAGCCCCCCAAATAGCAAAAAAAGCATATAAAAATGTTCCACATGATAACAAAAGAGCATTCTTTCTTGTTTGATTTCTTTGATCTGCATGAGCAAATTTAAATTCAGCTATTGCGCAGAATGCATAGGCAATTAATGTAGACAGGGTTGATAGCATTGCCATAAATACAAAGGCATTCACAATACCTTTTGTATAATTCAATATCAGTAGAATACTTACAAAAAATCCAGCAAGTAGATAAGTAAAAATTGGAGTACCTGCTTTGGTTAATATAACAAACTTTCTTGGAAGCAATCCATCTCTTGCAGCTGCAAGACTCAAGTTACCAGCAGTGAGCGTATTTGCATTTAATGAGCCAAGTGTAGAAATTAAGGCTCCAATACTTATAATGGTGCCTCCGGCAACACCTAGAATTTTTGTTGCCGCCAATGCAAAAGGTGCAGAAGAGTCAAGCAACTCATTTGCTGGCACAATTGAAGCTATGGCAATGCTTATAAAGATATAAAAAATGAGAATTGTTAAAACCGATGCAATCAATACTTTTGGAATAGTCTCTTGAGGATTGATAATATTGTCTGCTGGTACGGTTGCTGTTTCAATACCGATAAATGACCACATCACAAGAGTTGTTACTGTTGCAAGTAAAGAAATTGGATGAAGATCAGTTGGGTTGAACTCTGGTAAATTATCAATATTAAAGTTTGTTGCACCAAGCAAAATAATAAATATAAGTGGTAATAATTTTAATAGAGTCGAGATAAGTTGGAATTGAGAGCTATATTCTAAACTTCTAATATTTAAAATGATAATAACCCAAACAAGAATTAGCGATGCAAGCAAAGAATATATTGGTGAGTCTGATATTGTGGGAGCAAAAAAACCTAAATAGCCCACGAATGCAATTGAGATTCCAGCTATTGCTGAAATGCAAGCAACCCAATAAGTCCAAGCAATTATAAAGCCTGAAAATTTTCCTAGCCCTTCACTTACGTAAACATAGGGTCCGCCTGTCTTAGGAATCCTTTTTACCAATTTTGCCATGGTTAAAGCAACCAGGATTGAGCCTCCTCCAGCTATGAGCCATCCACCCAATCCAAGCATTCCATATGGTGCTAGCATCGTTGGCATCATAAAAATACCAGAGCCTACCGCACAACCAACCGCTATTGACCACCCCCGCCAAAATCCAATGATTCTTCGATTATTACTATTCATTGTTTGATAATACACCGTTCAACTTTCGGTGACTTTGATTTGTATTATTTAAGATTTTAATCCTGGCTGTCTGACATCATGCTGACAGTCATACTTTTGTCATATTTATGTTTATCATTTACATATAAAATTAAATAAAAATATTTGGAGAGTAGATGATGAGTAACAAAAAAGAAAATGATAATGGCCCCAAACAAAGCTTAGGTTGGGTCACGTTTGCTTTTAATTATAAAGGCAATCAGGTTGTTGTAAGAAACGCAAATTGGAAGGCAGTGGAGCAAGTATTTATCAATGATGAGCTTGTTCATGATAAGACAAGTTGGTCAATGCAAATGAATGAAACTTTTCAAATACCAACTGGAGAAAGTTTAAAAATAGCATTTGGATTTTCTTTTATAAACGGCTTATTTATAACTGCTAGTGATAGCGAGGGTATAGTGTATCAATATTTAAGCAATAGAGATTTTAAATACTGGCTGATGATAGGAGTTTGTGTTCTTGTCGGAGCATTTATTGGGTATAACCTTGTTGCCTAGGGTTATATCTAGATGTTTCTAAATAAGAAGACTGTTAAGAATCTAAGGCTGAAGAATGCCTGGAGCCAACAGCACTTGGCAGATCTTTGTGGAATAAATATTAGAACTATTCAAAGGGTAGAACGAGAGGGCAGTGCTTCATTTGAGACGACCATGGCTTTAGCAAGTGTATTTAATCTGCCAAAGGAACATCTGCTCAAGAAAATTGAGCCCCATCCAACTAACTATCACACAAAGATCTTTATTTTTTTATTAGGAGTGTTGTTGGGCGCTTGTTTGGCTCAATTATTTATTTGAGCCAACTATTTTAATAACTGAATAATATAAAATACCTGGCAAAATTAACCAAGGTAGTTGAGTTTGAAACATTACATTTCTTTGATTGAATTCAAATATTAGTGGGTTAAAAAATTGGCCTGTGGGAGCCAGAGGAGCCCATGAAAGTAATTTGCCCTCAGATAATTGATCATGATACAAAAATAGCTCCACAAAAAGATTCTGTGCAATGCACCAGATAAATAAAATACTAAATGCAGACCAGCTCCATTGCTGAAAGACTTGAAAATTTTTTCCACTGTATCTCCACATTAACCAGAGTCCTCCAAGTGAAATAGTTCCTGCATCTGCCATTGAGTTTAATAGCCAATTTATATGCAAAGGAATCCATATGTTTAGAGTATCTGATCTTCTTAAATTAACTGGATCGCCTTCAATCCAACCATAGGTAAACCAAAGCTCCCAGCCTAAAGAGCAGACAAGAAATGATCCCAAATATACTGATGGTACCCAGAGCGGAATTTTATCTTTTTTGTAAAAATAAATAATTAGAGGAGCAAGGGCGCTAACATAAACAATTGTTATTACCCTAAGCTCTTCTAATGACATTACTTTATATTGGCCGTCTTAAATATATTTGATTTGCGCCATCTTGAGTGACTAACTCCCAGCCTTCTTGGCCAAGCTTATTTAATTCAATCATAGACATTTCATATTTCCAATGTACAGCATCTTTATATTCAATTTTAAATGTTTCTGTTTCCTCGTTAGAGTATCCCATTGAAGTTGAATTGCTGTGATCAACAATTTTATATTCCCATTTAGTCATTTTTCATCTCCTGCCGGTTGGCAATAAGATGCGTTCCTTCAGTGTCATTACTTACTTCCGTCCCAAGAATAGGATGAACGATATATCCATTAAACAAATATAGATCATTTATGTCAATCTAGACGTAATTATGTATCGTTTACTTATTTCTAAAAGTCTTTAAAATGCCTTATCCAAAGGAACGGAGAGATGGCAGAGCGGTTGAATGCACTGGTCTTGAAAACCAGCAAACCTTCGCGGGTTTCCAGGGTTCGAATCCCTGTCTCTCCGCCAGTCTTAGTTACTCAAGCTAGAATACAACAGGGTTTTTAATTCTTCTCGTAATGGATATTTATCTGACGGCATAAATTGAGTCATCAATGTAGCTGTAACATTATTTTTTCTATCCACCCAAAAAATTGTGCTTGCTGCTCCACCCCAAAAAAATTCACCCTTTGAAGAATAAGTACCAGCAACACCAGGATTCATAATAGTTCCAACTGTTAATCCGAAACCTACACCCTCTAATCCAAATGCAGATCCATCTTTTAAAATCTCATCTGAAAGATGATTGTTTGACATTAATTTTACAGATGCTTCACTAAGGATTCTGACGCCATCTAAAACACCACCATTTAAAAGCATCTCTGCAAATTTACTGTAATCATCAATATTTGAAATTAACCCAGATCCACCATCAAATAATTTTGATGAATTTGATAAATATGGAGATTTATCGAATGAATCAATAGCTCTTAGCTCTTTAGAGAACATAAGCTCAGCTTGATTTAATCCCGATGGGGCAACAACTTCGCCGTCTCTTGAAAATGCTCCTGAGGTATAGAGTGTTGTAAAGTAATCGCTATCAGTAGGATTTACAGAAAAGCCTATGCTTTTCAGATTTAATGGATCAAAGATGTTTTTTTGTAAATACTCAGCAAATGTCATTTTTGAGATAACTTCTACCACACAGCCTAAAATATCCATATTAATTCCATATGACCATTTTTCACCTGGATTATGAAGAAGAGGGGCGCTAGCTGCAGCTGCAGCAAATTGACAGGTATTACCTGGAAATTTATTTAATTCTGCATCCAGAGCTCCAAAGTAATAAGGTCGAATATTATATTTTCTGTAAATTTGATTAACGGGACCTTCTCCCGCCCAGCTATAGGTCAAACCACTGGTGTGAGTTAAAAGGTCTCTTATGGTAATTTCCCTTTTTGGCTTTACAACATAATCTTGAAAATCAAGATTAATCACTTTGGTATTTTTAAATGCTGGAATGTATTTTGACACTTTATCATTGAGTCTCAGCCGCCCATTTTCCACCAATTGCATAATTGCAACACCAGTCACTGGCTTTGTCATTGAATATATTCTATATATTGTTTTGTTCGAAACAGTTATTCCTCTTTCAATATCTGCAAACCCATGAGAATGACGATAAATTTCTTTGTTATCTTTTTTAATTAAAATTGATATGTTTGGGAGACTTCCATTATCTATATATGCATTGAAATGTTTTGTTATCTTATTTTTATCATTTGTATCAAGCGAGCTCGCATTTATTTGAGTCGAAATGAAAAAAAATACTAGTATTGATATAAAGATTCTCATAGATTTCACCTATAATTTATTACAACTATTCTATTACACCAAACATCCAATGACATCCTCAAAAATAGATCTAAGTCAGCCCCCAAAATTCCTTTCTATTCTAGGTGCCAGTGATATTGCTTTTGATAAAAAAAAAGAAACTATCACTATTCATTTTGATATAGGTGAAGAGCTTACTCATTCAAATGGTGCTTATGTCCAAGGTGGTTTTATAACAGCCATGCTTGATACCTCTATGGCACATCTGTTGATTTTTAAAACTAATGGTGAATATAACCCATTAACTTTAAACATTAATGTAAATTTTTTAGCTCCAGGCATACCTGGCAAATTTACCTCATCAGCAACCATTAATAAGATCGGTAAAAGCATTTCCTTTACTTCGGCTGAATTGCATCAAGGTGAAAAGCTGGTTGCAACGGCTTCAGCAACTAATAAATTCCTCAAATTATAATCACATGACTAAAAAAAAATTCAGTCCCTGGAACAATAATTTAGAATTTATTCAAAGTCTTAGACCTGAAAAAAACTTTAATATAGATAGTCTTCCAACAGAACCAAATTATTTAGAGACTAAAAGTTGGGCAGCGATACCAGGTAAAGATGGGTTTCAAAATTTATCCCCTGACACTCCCCCAGCGCTTGATGAGAAAGAGGTCGATGTTTTTTTTATTCATCCAACAGGATATTTCGAAAAGCAATGGAATGGATCCATTGATGATACATCCGCTGCTTATGAGAGAACAGGCAGTCACTTAGCAACACAGGCATCAGCTTTTTCTGAAACCTGTAATGTCTATGCTCCATATTATCGCCAAGCAACTTATTATTCTTTTTTTGATGCTGAATCTAATAATGGGTGTAATGCATTAGATTTGGCTTACACAGATTTATCGAATGCTTTTGAAGTATTTTTAGAAAGGCATAATAGCGGCAAGCCATTTTTTATTGCAGGGCATAGTCAAGGAGCTTTGCATGGACAGAGACTAGTAAATGAGTATGTATCCAAATCTGATGCTAAAAAAAACTTTATAGCAGCGTATTTAATCGGATACATTTTACCAACAAAACACTTTGATCAGCTCTATCCTGATCTTTCTATTTCTAAGTCTAACGATGATCAAAAAACAATTATTTCATGGTGTACAGGTATAGAAGGGTTCAGGCGAAATAGAGCAAAGTCTTTATTTTGGACTCCAGATGGATGGATGCTCGAGCCAATGGAACAGCCCTTGGTCTGTCAAAATCCATTTTCTTGGAATGCAAATCATGATTGGATTATCGATCCTAAAAATATTCCTATTAGACTAAAATCAGACAAGTTGTCACTTGCAGATTATTACGCCACTAAGAATACTTACTCTAAACTTTCTATTGAAGCTATATCTGATATAACTTTTGAGGCAAGAGTCTCTGAAAATTTTATGGTTGAAACTAGAGGCTCCTTGATTAAAAAAATTGAAAGATTTGCTAATGATGGAGACCTTCATAATTTTGATATGTCTCTTTTTTGGGGGGCTATTAGAAATAACGTTAAGTTGAGAGCAAAAGCTTATGTATCATAAAAAGATATTTTTTTTACTTATAATATTTTGTATTCATGTCTCTTCTTTTGAAGAAGGCTTTGCTAAAAATCAATCTATTAATATTGCCTACAGAGATTATGGGCCAATAAATGGCACTCCAGTTCTTTTGGTAACTGGTCTTGGAGCTCAATTAACCCTATGGCCAGAATTTTTAATCAAAGATTTACAAGAAAATAATTTTAGACCTATAGTATTCGATAATCGTGATGTAGGATTGTCTACTAGATTTTCATCTCAACCATCTCAAACATTAAATTACTTAAAATATTTCCTATTTATTCCAATCAATTCTGAGTACACCATAGAAGATATGGCATTAGATGGCATAGCTGTTCTTGATCACTTAAAGATAGATTCTGCTCATATTTTGGGCATGTCGATGGGAGGAATGATCTCTCAGGTATTAGTTGCCCAGCATCCAAAAAGAGTCAAGTCATTTACCATGATTTCCTCAACGGCCTCTACGCCAAATCCATTTAATGGTCCAAAGTTTAAGGTTACTCAGCAGTTACTTAAAAGATCTGCAGCTAAGAATGATATTGAGGGTAGAATTGACCAGTCTATTAAACTATTTGAGTTGATTGGTACCCCCGGTAAAAATTATGATACGCCACAATTTAGAAAAAATATGCGAGCTTATATTGAAAGGGCAGGTGATGATGGGGGCTTTCTTAGACAAATGGCTGCAATTATTGGATCGCAAAACAGGAAAGAGCTTCTTAAAACAATAATTACCCCTACATTAATAATTCACGGCGACATTGATCCTTTGATTAAAGTGAAAAATGCTTACTCTGCAGAGAGATTAATTCAATCAAGCGAACTAGAGATAGTAGAAGGCATGGGTCATATGTTAGATGAAGAGTCATATGAGAAGTTTAAATTTAGATTGATTAATTTTTTAAATAGATAATTTTTTTACGTTTAATGATTTGTAAATATCATTACAATACCCTGCTATGAGTATTCAGTCTAAAGAAAAATTTTTTTATGCTTCAGGAGCTGTTGCTAATGGTGTAAAGGGCGATGCTTTTACTTTCTTTCTTTTATTCTTCTATTCGAATGTTCTAGGTTTGACTCCTGGCCTTGCTAGTCTTGCAATTTTTATTGCATTAATGGTCGATGCATTTACCGATCCTATTATGGGAGTAATTTCAGATAGAACTAATCATCGTTTAGGCAGAAGGCATCCATATTTCCTTTTGGGGATATTTCCCATGGGGCTTTCATACTTCATGCTTTTTTCAATCCAAGTATCTTGGGATTTATCACAACAACAATTATTTTTTTGGATGCTTACTTTTACTATTCTTACTAGGTTAGGAATGACAATATTTGATGTGCCTCATAGATCGTTAGGCAGTGAAATGTCACGTTCCTATACTGAGAGAACCTCAATATTTGCTGCACGCGAAATGTTTGGATGGGCAGGAGGCCTATTTAATGCTTTCTTAGCCTACACTGTCTTTTTTAAAGATACCCCTGAATACATTCCAGGCACTCAAAATCCTGAGCCATGGATATATTATGGCATGACAGGTGCAACCTTAATGAGCATTTCTGTACTTGTTACTTATTTTGGAACATTGCAGTATCGAAATATTTCATCAGGTAATCAAATTTCTTTTAATTTAGAATTAATTTTTTCTCAAATTTTTACAGCCTTAAAAAATAGGTCATTCCTAATTTTTTTCTTCGGATATTTATTTATAGCCGTTAGTTGGGGTTTAAACAGCTCGCTGCAAATATATATGAATACTTATTTTTGGGAGTTCAAATCTATAATGATTGCTTCATTTCTAGGTATTTATGCCATGTCAACATTCACGGCATTTTTACTAATACCAAGATTGGTTTTATACCTGGAAAAAAGATCTATTTTATTATTTTCAATAGTCTTTGCTGCTTTGATTCCACCTATACCAATAATTCTTTATTTAAATGATATTCTTCCAGATTCAGGTTCTTGGAACCTATTTTTTGCTTTAGCTCCATTTATATACATAGGCAACACTTGCTTATCATCAAGCGCTATAGTTCGCGAATCTATGCTTGGAGATATCAGTGATGAGGTTGAGCTTGAAAGCAAAATTGGTCAACAAGGCTTGATGTTTGCCTCCAGCTCATTGATTGGAAAGCTAAATACTGGATTAGGGATTTTAGTAGCTGGCTTGGCCCTAGAGTTCATTGGATTCCCAGGGGGATCTGAAGTTTTGCCTAATGCTGATCAAATTTTTAGCCTCGCAATGGTTCAAGGTCCTTTTGTAGCGGTGCTAATGATTGTCCCATTGGGAATATTTTCTTTATATAATATTGATCGTCAAAAACATAATGCTATTTTATCTCAACTAGATGCTAGGTGATTTAATCTCAAAGTTTTATAATTAATCATGATGGAATTAAATATCAAAAATACTCACAAGCGTATTAAGAAACGGGATTTGATCTTAGACTCAGCTGTTTTAATGTTTTCTCAGCACGGTTATCACAATACCAAACTAGAGCAAATCACCAAAGCTTTAGATTTAACTGATAAATCTATTTACTATTATTTTTCAAGCAAGGGTGACTTATTTTTAGAAGCTGTTATTTCAATTCAGTCAAAACTCGATATATTAATTGCATCCATTAATAACATGGATGTTACACATCTTGAAAAAATTAAAACTTATACTAACAAGGCAATGTCTATTAACGGCCTTACTCTTTTAATGCAACTGCCAAAGTCACTATCTGAATTTGTTAAATATGATGTCATTAAATCTAATGAAGCTAATCAATATAAAATTTGGACAAGCTGGTTTATAAATGGCCAAGTCGACGGTTCAATGATTCATGGAAATGCTGATGAGTATCGTAATTTTCTTTTTGGATCCTTATTCTATTTGCATCAGCGGTATGCAATTAGGGATAATGAAACATATGCGCAAATCCAGCCATTTATTGAAAAAATGATAGATAGAATGTATTCAACAAATTTCCAGAGGTTCCAATGAAAGCTCCACATATAATTACATTAATCCTATGGGCCTTTGGTATTGTAAATTTAATTGAACCATTTAATGGGTGGATTTTTTATGTATCGTCTGGGATTTTTTATTTTTTGCTTGTTGCTCATTTAATCGAATGCGTTATTTATAGAAATAAAATACTAAAGTCTATGGATGCACCACTTATTGCATTTTCAATGACCCTAATATTTGGTGTCATCTATCTTAGCTCGATTAAGGAGTCGTAATTTTTGGAAGTCCTAGATGGGGGATCCAAAATTCCAAGAGGGTCAATGGGTGTTTGGACTCTTGCTTGGCCCTCAATTATAACTAATCTCTTTTATGCAACTAGCTCAATTTTTGCAATCAAAGTTGTTGGCAATCTAGGGCCTGATGCTATAGCTGCAGCAGTTACCGGCCAAAGGGTAACCTTTATTTTGCAGGCAGTTCTTACTGGTGTATTAGCAGGATCAACAGCGCTTATTGCAAGAAATTGGGGAGCCAATAATAAGTTAGAAGCCGGAGTCTTCTTTACAAGAACAGTTCAACTTGTAATCTTCTTATCATCAATTACTGCAATATTTGTCTGGCAATTTGCAGAACCTTTAGTAAGATTTTTTGGCCTTAAAGATCAAGCGCTAACTCTATCTACTGAATATCTTCAAGCAATATCTCCATTCTATGTAGCCTTCGGATGTGGCATGGGTTTAATAACTGCTCTAAGGGCAGTTGGCGATGTAAAAACGCCATTATTTATAGGATTGATAATGAATATTTTTGCAATATTTTTTATGCTTGTTTTTGTGAATGGCTGGCTAGGATTTCCAAATTATGGAGTAGTAGGAGCAGCCTTTGGCAATGGAGTATCTTTTGTCATTGGGGCAGTATTATTGATAGTATTTTGGCTTTCAAATCAGTTGCCTGTTCGATACTGTTCTATATTTAATCTTGACACATCAAGAGTTAAAGAAATTTTTCAAGTTGGACTGCCTGCAGCCTTGGAGCAAGTAATTTTTCAAATCGGAATAACAGCATTTCTTATCTTAGTTGCTTATTACGGTACCGAAGCATATGCAGCATATGGAATAGGAGTGCAAATATTATCTTTCTCATTTGTTATTGGATTTGGTTTTTCAATTGCTGGAGCAACTCTTGTTGGTCAGCATTTAGGCGCAAGAAATCAAGATCAAGCTAGGCGTGCTGGATGGGGAGCCATGCGTTTATCAATTCTTTCAATGACATTTTTTGGCGTAATCATCACAGTATTTTCAGAACCTTTAGCAAGGTTTATGATCGATAATGATGAGGTTGTTCGTTTAACAGTAATTTTTATTTGGTTGCTTGGATCAATGCAGCCTTTGATGGCAATTGAATTTTCTCTTGGTGGGGCTTTGAGAGGCGCTGGTGATACAAAAACGCCACTTATGATTACTCTTACTTGTTTATTATTTATCAGAGTCTTTCTTGCGATAATTTTCTTTTTGCTTGATGCAAGTATTGAAATTATATTCTCAACACTTGTTGCAGATTATATTGTGAAAGGGTTTCTTTATATTGCGAGATTTAGGTCTGATAAATGGATGAATGTTTTAAAATCTAAGGAAGGCGACTAGGTAATTTACTTATAGCTTCACTAATTCTTTTCCATAGTTTTTTTTCACTTGCATTAATTTTTTTTGATTGAAGGTTGTTAATAAAATCAATAAGTAAATCTTTAACCTCATCATCTTTATTTTTAGATCCAGAGAATTTATTTTGAAGCATCTCAAGCGCTAGCTTCTGTTTAATAAGTTTATCAGAGGCAGGAGGCTCAATTTTTGCTATTAACTCGAGTTGAACAGTACATTCAAGGAGCTTATCTGCATTGCCGCTATAAAGTGGTTTTTTTAATGTTTTAAATATTTCCTTATGTATGATTTGATGATTGTCATCAAGTGTTTCCATTTGACCTAAAAGACCTTGGTAAACACCTACCTTTGAGGCATTTATTTCATCAATCCTTTTATTTTCAAAACTCTTTATAGCTTTTTGAAGTTTAGCAAACTCAGGTGATTTGCGAGTTTTATTTAGTTGAGAAATTTTTTCTTTAATATCATTAATAGAGCAATTTTCTATTTGTAGCTCATTAGTTAGATCATTTATTACGATAAGCTCATTTTTTATCAGAGCTTTATCAGCATCATAGAATCTATCAGCAGCCTCATTTAATTTTCTCCACAATATCGGCTCATTTTTTTTGCCGGACGGCCCGGTATTTTGATATTCACGTTTAATTTTTTGAAATTTTTGAATGCAAGACTTAGTATCCTCATCGCTAATTTGTATAACTTTTTCAATCAATGATTCTTTAATTTTATAGTTTTTAGTTTCCTGCTCTTTGATAGCGTTATTGATGGGCTTTCTTGCCTCTTGGTATGCTGCCTTAAGCTTAGAAAAATCATCATCCAATACTGGCGCATAGTTTTGCCAACTTTGAAATGCTTTGCTTAAAAATCTACTCATATCAATCAACCCTGGCCACTTATCAGAATGATTGCTGCTGTATTGATTAATGGATTCGATAATTTTCTCTCTCTCTTTAGCATTAGAGATTTTTATTTTCTTCAGTTCTTCGTAGTATTGAGCACATGGCTCCCATGCTTTATCTGTAAGGTTCTTAAATGTAATCCATTGTTCACGACTAGCAGGTTTGGATGATTGATCTAGTAATTGCCATTTAGTTTGAAGTCCATGAATTTCATTTGCTTGTTTTTTAGGGTTCTCATGAGGATTGGCTATTAAGATTTCAATTTCTTTAATGATTTCATTTCTTTTTGGGTTCGTTGCGAAAGATGAAATATCATTGAAATACCTAGATTGAGCCGACATGAAGTTGAATCTGTGCCTGAGTTTGTTAGATATTTTTCCGTCAGCTTTCATTGATCTTGAAACTTCATTAACAAGTTTTTGGGCAAGACGAATTTCTCCAGCTTCAAAATGCTTTTCGGCTTTATCTAATGAATCAAATAAAATTTTATGAGTTTCCACAATAGTTTCTTTTGATGTTTATAATTATCTTTAAATGAAAAAAAGAATTTTAACAGGAATTACAACAACTGGTACTCCCCATATTGGAAATTATTTGGGTGCCATAAAACCTGCCCTTGAATTAGTTGCTCCTGATAATGATTCTTATTTTTTTCTTGCAGATTACCATGCCCTTATTAAACAAAATGATCCCAATGAAGTTGAGACGAGCGTCAAAAATGTTGCATTAGCATGGTTGTCCTCTGGCCTTGATCCTGAGCAATCTTATTTTTATAGACAATCTGATATTCCAGAGGTGCATGAATTAACATGGATTTTAAATTGTAGTGCTGCAAAGGGCCTTTTGAATCGTGCTCACGCATATAAATCTATGGCTGCAGAAAATGTTCAATCTGGTGATGACGAGGATAGGGCAATTAATATGGGTCTCTTTTCATATCCAGTTCTAATGGCTGCTGATATATTAATTTTTAATGCTACCCATGTGCCTGTAGGTCCAGATCAGGCTCAACACATGGAAATGGCGCGAGACATTGCAGGTAAATTTAACCATACTTACTCAAATTTACTGACTCTTCCGGAAGCTTTAATACAAAATGAAATATCAGTGCCAGGCAATGATGGAAGAAAGATGAGTAAGACCTATAACAATATCATTCCATTTTTATCATCAGAGAAAGTGCTGCAAAAATCTATCTCTCAAATTATTACAAACTCATTAGAGCCAGGTGAGCCAAAGGATCATAATGCCTGCACTCTTTTTCAACTTTATTCATTTTTTGCAAATGCTGAAGAAATTAATTCTATGAAGCAATCATATAAAGATGGAATTGGTTGGGGCGACGTTAAGAAAGATTTATTTGCCATTATTAATAATGAAATTCTTCCTATCAGAGATAAATATACTGAATTAAAAGATCAGCCTGATTTTCTAAATGATCTATTTTCTGATGGAGCTCGTAAAGTCCGCCCGCAAGCCCAAGAGCTTGTTGGTAAATTACGTGAGGCTGTCGGCATCTCAAAAATTGTATAATCCCACAACTTGGCTAAAGTTTGGTTTATTTGCAGTTGGCTTGGGCCAATCTTTTGCTTTTGTTTTAGTGCCTCCCTTAGCAAGGGATTTAGGTTTATCTGTTATTGAAACATCAACAATCTTTTCAATTTCTGCAGTTGCATGGGCAGTTACTAGCGCTTCGTGGGGCAGGGCATCCGACAAATATGGCAGACGAAATATAGCGGTTATCGGTCTTATAGGTTACTCAGTTTCAATCATTGCTTTAATAACACCTTTATTCCTTGTTGAGCAGAAAATTTTAGATCTAGTATATCTTTTACCTCTGCTCATATTGGGTAGATTAATTAATGGGTTGATTGGTTCTGCTACAAGACCAGCTGCCTTTGCATATATGGCAGATATTTCAGAGCGATCAAAGCGAACTAAAAAGTTTGCAAGATTGGAGTCAAGTTTTTTAATTGGAACAATTGTGGGCCCAATGTTAGGGGGATTTTTATTTTTATATTCAAAGAGCTTGCCTTTTTACGCTTTTGCTTTCTGTGGTTTCATTGCAGCTATTGGTATTTATATTAGTTTCCCAAAACATATTATTCCAAAAGAAAAAATTGAAAAAGCTATTGCAAAATTATCTTACAAAGATAAGTCTGTATGGCCATTTTTATTTATAGCTGCATTATCATCTCTTTGCCAAGCTTCCTTGCTTCAATCAATAGGTTTCTTTGTGACTGATGTTTTTTCTGACGAAAAGGACTTGCCATTAGTTATTAGCTTAACTTTTGTGGTGCTTTCTATATCAACGGTTGTCAGTCAATATATTTTTACTGATCTAAGGCCTATAGCTAATAATAAATTACTAATATACGGTACTTTTTTAACAACAATTTCATATATTATGGCGGCATTGGCATCATCTATTGCATTATTTTATTTAGCCATGATGATAAATGGATTTGGAGGAGGGATGTTTAGACCCGCAAATGCTTCCTCTTTATCTTTAGCTCAAACTCCTGACAATCAAGGCAAGGCAGCAGGATATTTAGGCTCTGTTATACCAATCGGACATGTTTTAACCCCCATAGTAGCTATGCCTATTTATCAATTTGGGCCAGAGTATTTATATTTTTTTAGCGCTTCTCTGTGCTTTATTTCCTTATTATTTATAATAGGCCATCCATTATTAAGAGACCATGAACAAGCCAGCGTTATTACTAATTAATCTAGGAACACCAGATTCTCCTTCATACTTAGATGTTTTTAAGTATTTAAGAGAATTTTTAATGGATGGAAGGGTGATTGATGTTCCATATTCACTTAGATTCTTGCTTGTTACCTTAATTATTTGTCCATTTAGATCGTTTAGCTCTGGCAAAATTTATAAAAAACTTTGGGATCTTTCGGGCGGAGTGTCTCCGTTGGTAAAAAATACTCAAGAATTAACAAATAAATTAAATCTAAAACAAGACAAATATGATGTTTATTATGCAATGAGATATCAAAAGCCAAGCATTCAAGAAGCTCTTACTCAGATAAAACAGTCCAATCCATCAGAGTTAGTTATTTTGCCTCTTTTTCCGCATTATGCTTCTGCGACTTCTGGGAGTGTTTTTGAGGATGTTACAAGGAGACTTTCAAAAGATTGGGTGATTCCTTCGTTTAAATTTATCTCACAATACTACGAACATCCCTCATTTATAAATGCATGGGTGGAAGCAGCAAAAGATTTTAATTTACTAGAATATGACAAAGTTATATTTAGCTATCATGGATTGCCTAATTCACAGGTCAACAAAGTTTATTTAGATCATCAGTGCGACGGAAAGAACTGTGAGCATGAAATAAATGATGAGAATCACTATTGCTATAAAGCTACGGTTTATGAAACCTCAAAATTAATAGCAGAAAAATTGTCGCTTCCAAGGGATAAGTATGAGGTCACGTTTCAATCTAGATTAACTAAAAATTGGCTTAAACCATTCTCTGATGAGGTTTTAGAAGACCTTCCAAGTAAAGGCATCAAAAAAGTTCTTGTCTTTTCGCCAGCATTTACTTCCGACTGTCTTGAGACTGTCATTGAAATTGGTTATGAATATCATGAACTTTTTATCGAGGCTGGTGGTCAAACGCTAGATTACGTTCCATCATTAAATTTTTCAGATGCTTGGGTTCAAGCTATCATAGACATAACTAATACAAAATAAGGACCTACATGTTTAAAGAAGATCTATTAAAAGAAAAAAAAATATTAGTTACCGGTGGAGGTACTGGCTTGGGTAAAGAGATGTCAGAGCACTATATCCGTCACGGTGCTGATTTAGTTATTTGCGGAAGAAGGGAGAGTGTTCTTGCAGATACAGCTAAGGAATTTAAGGATAAATATGGAGCAAATGTTCGTTACCAACCCCTTGATATTCGATCCCCTCAAGATGTTGAAGATTTTGTAGAATCTATATTTCAAGAAGGTCCTCTTCATGGGCTGGTAAATAATGCTGCAGGCAATTTTATTTCTCCAACAAAAGATTTGTCAGCAAGGGGCTTTGATGCAATTGCTAATATTGTCTTCCACGGAACATTTTATGTAACCAATGCTGTTGGAAAAAAATGGCTTGAACAAAATATAAAAGGCTCAATAATTTCTATACTTGCAACTTGGGTTTGGACGGGTTCACCCTTTGTTGTTCCCTCGGCTATGTCAAAATCCGCACTTCACACTATGACAAAATCGCTTGCGGTTGAATGGGGGCCTAGTGGAATAAGAATTAATGCAATTGCCCCAGGCCCATTTCCAACAGAAGGAGCTTGGGCAAGACTCAGCCCTAAGGGAGCTTTGGATGATGAGTCTAGCTCCATGAGCACCATTCCAATGGGACGGGTTGGTGAAATGAGCGAATTACAAAATTTGGCAACTTTTTTAATGGCTGATGGGTGTGAATATTTAACCGGACAAACAATTGCACTTGA
Source organism: uncultured SAR86 cluster bacterium (assembly GCA_902512655.1). GTDB lineage: Bacteria > Pseudomonadota > Gammaproteobacteria > Magnimaribacterales > D2472 > D2472. The sequence continues at coordinate 21,017 of CABXJR010000006.1, read as the reverse complement.
TGGTGCTCAATATCTTTCAGGTGGAGGCACTTTCTCGCAACTTTCAAAAATGTCAGAGGATGATTGGTCTGACATTAGAAGCATGATTAAAAAAACAAATGATTCAGATAAACAGAAAAGATCAACTTGATAATTACTTGACTTAGAGTTTTGTTTAACTGTTAGACTAATAAATGATTTTAATGATAAGGAGTGAAAATGGAACACCAACAAATGCAAAATATCCTTGAGAAACAAAAAGCATATTTTATAAAAAATGGCCCTCCATCCTATGACCTACGTATTGATAGGTTAGACAGAATGAAGTCTTTGATTATGGAAAATCGCTATAAAATCGTAGATGCTCTCAACGAAGATTTTGGCGTAAGATCTAAAAACCAATCAATGGCTACTGATGTTTATACAATTGTTCCAAGTATCGAATATGTAAAGAAAAATTTAAAAAAATGGATGGCCGGATCTAAAAGAAAATCAAACTTTCCATTGGGTCTTTTGGGTGCCAAAGCCTCTGTTGACTATGAGCCTCTCGGAACTGTGGGAATGATATCTCCATGGAACTTCCCTATGTTTTTAACATTTTCTCCTGCTGCCTCGATATTTGCAGCTGGAAATCAAATTATGCATAAGCCAAGTGAATATACTGAGCAATCTGCAAATTTAATGAAAGAGTTATGTGATGCTGCTTTTGATGAGGAAGAATTTGCAACCATTTTAGGTGGCCCGGATGTTGGCGCAACATTTACACAACAAAAATTTGATCATCTTTTATATACAGGTAGTGGCGCTGTTGCAAAACATATTATGAAAGCTGCAGCTGAGAATTTAGTTCCGGTAACTCTAGAGCTTGGCGGTAAGTCACCAGTCATTGTAAGCAATACTGCCGATAGTGTTATAGCAGCCAAAAGAATTATGCTAGGCAAAACTATGAATGCTGGCCAAATTTGTTTGGCTCCGGATTATGTAATGGTGCATTCTGATAAAAAAGATGAGCTTGTTTCTGGAATGAAAGATGCAGTTGCGGATTTCTATCCTGATTTAAAGCATAACGATGACTACACTTCTATTGTGAATCAAAAACACTATGATCGTCTGCAAGGTTTGTTAAGTGATGCAAAAGAAAAAGGTGCGCAGATTGATGAGATCAATCCTGCTAATGAGGATTTTTCGCAACAAGCAGCGTTTAAGATTCCTCCTACGCTTGTAATGAATCCAACTGATGATATGGAAATTATGAAAGAAGAAATCTTTGGTCCTTTATTGCCTATCAAAGAATTCACTGAGATTGATGAAACTATTTCATATGTCAATAAAAATGATAAGCCATTGGGTTTATATTATTTTGGATCCAATAAAAATGAAGAAGACCAAGTTCTCACAAGAACCTCATCTGGTGGTGTAACTATCAATGATGTATTGGGCCACATTCAGCAGGAAGATCTGCCTTTTGGTGGCGTAGGACCATCTGGAATAGGTAGCTATCATGGCGAAGAGGGCTTTAAGACCTTTAGCAATGCAAAAGCTGTCTATAAACAAATTGGTTCAAGGTTCGATAAATTGTTATCTGCAATCCGTCCCCCATACAAGGGTGATATTGAAAAGGTCCTCAAGCAGATAACCTAAGTGCTATGAACTCATTGCCTATTTACTTGGGCTACAAGTATTTTCGATCAAAGAAGGGTGCATTTGCATCCTTTACTTCTTTGATGGCTACTGCTGGTCTTTCACTTGGTGTCGCCGCATTAGTTATCGTCTTATCTGTCATGAATGGTTTTGAGAAGGAATTACAAACTAGAGTTCTTGGCGTAGTTCCTCAATTGATTATTCGATCTAATGAAAATCTTGATAATTACGAGGAATTGATTTCTAAGATAAGCAGCGCAGAAAATGTTATCAGTGCGAGTCCTTATATCGAAACTCAGGGATTAATGAGCACCAAAAATAGATCAAGAGGCATTTTTGTTACAGGAATTAAGCCTGAGTTAGAAGCTTCCATGTCTATTCTTCCACAATATATGACTAGCGGGTCATTGGATAATATTTCTTCAAATAAAGGAGTGATTGTAGGTTCTTGGTTAGCTAGGTACCTAGGAGTAGAGGTTGGCGATACGGTCAATATCACAACAACCAATTTACGTTCTTCAATTATAGGAACTTTTCCAAGGACTATTTATTTAAAGATTGTTGGCATATTTGAACTTAAAGCTGAATTAGATCAATCGCTTGTTTTAATTCATCATGATTTAGCAGCTAACATTTTGAACCTTCCAAAAAATACTACCCAAGGCATCAGAGTTAAAACCAATGATTTATTTGCTGCTAATTCACTTGGTTTTAATTTGCTGACTCAACCATTTCTAAATGAAGACCATTATTATTTTACTTCTTGGCAACAGACTCATGGAACATTATTTCAAGCCATAAAATTAGAAAAAAGATTAATTAGTCTTATGCTCTTTTTAATTATTACAGTGGCTGCCTTTAATATCCTCTCAACCATTGTAATGACTGTTAAAACCAAGGAAAAAGAGATTGCTATCTTAAAAACTATGGGTTGTTCAAAAAATCAACTTACATTTATTTTTTTAAACTTAGGTCTAATTATTGGATTTTTAGGGACATTTATTGGGTTATTGATAGGGATTTTACTAACTCCTAATATAGATCAGCTAATTAATATTATAGAAATTTTTAGTAACAGAAGTTTAATGGATAGTTACTTCATCAATTACTTTCCATATGAATTTAGATTAACTCAACTTGTATATATATGCCTTTCTGTTCTTGCAATGAGCTTAATATTTTCATATTTTCCGGCAGCTAGAGCAGCTAAGTTGAAGCCTGTAACTATTTTACGCCATGAATAAACTTACAGCCTCAAATATTAGTAAAACTTATCAATCGGGAGACCATCAAACTGAGGTCTTATCAAATATCTCATTTTCTATTTCCGAGGGCGATTCAATTGGGGTTATTGGCTATTCTGGAAGTGGCAAAACAACACTTTTGCAAATTCTTGCTGGATTGGAGATGCCTGACCAGGGCAATATTTATTTCAATGACATCAATCTATCATCTAATAATGCAAAGAATTTTAATTTTATGAGGGGTAATTTATTTGGCTATGCATACCAATTTCATTATTTGTTAGATGATCTAACCGTATTTGAAAACTGTAATCTAGTTTTTAAGATTGCCAATAATAAGAAAGTGGATGAAAACTCTAAACAAATCATGCAGATTCTTGATGAGCTTGGAATTGCTGCATTACAAGATAAGTACCCATATATGCTTTCAGGGGGTGAGCGACAACGTGTTGCTATTGCGAGAGCTGTGGTCCATGAACCAAAATTTGTATTAATGGATGAGCCAACCGGCAACTTAGATCATGAGAATGCTGAAGTAATTCAAAACTTAACTATTAAATTAGCTCAAAATCATAATATAGGTATTGTGGTTGCAACTCATGACTTAAATTATGCTGGTAAACTGGACAAAGTATTTCGTATTGAGAATGGAGATTTAAAGTCAGCATAAAATGAATAATTTATTATTATCCGGTGGATGGTTTATCTGGCCTTTGCTTGTTTGTTCTATCTTACTTATTTCAATAGTGCTTGAGAGACTTTGGTTTTTGCAGAGGAGGTTGGTTGCACCAAAAGGATTGTTAAGACAGGCGCAAAATTTAATTCAAAAAGATTCTTTTCACACTCAAAATCAGCAACAAATTGCAGCAACATCTCAATTAGGTGATTTGCTACAGCATTGTTATCAATACCGTTTAAATTCAAGAGAGTTTGTTGAGATAAAAGCCGAAGAGAAAGCTTCAGAAATTAAATTACTCCTTGAACGAAATTTATCGATGCTGAGCACAATAGCAAGCATTAGTCCTTTGCTGGGACTTCTAGGAACTGTTGTTGGGATGATAACCGTTTTTAGTAATATTGACGTGAATGGCTCTGCAAATACAGATTTGCTTGCAGCCGGAATTTCAGAAGCTTTAATCACAACTGCTTTTGGGTTAATTATTGCAGTACCAGCTATTGTTTTTTATAGATATTTTGAGCAAAAAACTGTAATTTTGATGTCAATCTTGCAAGCTAATACGTCAATTTATTTAGATTTTCTATATAAAAAATGAAATTTTATAATAATAAAGAAAGAGCTCTTTCAATTGAAATTACGCCCTTGATAGATATTGTTTTTCTTCTTGTGATTTTTTTTGTTGTTACATCAAAAATAGAAACAAACCAATATCTAACTTTAGACCTTCCTGAATCTAAATCATTTACATCAGCTCTATCAAATAACTCTCAAAATATTATTTTATTAGAATCAGGAGTACTCATAATTAATAATCAACAATTTTCCATGACAGAGATTGATAAATTAATGGCTGGAGTTTCTGCAACCTTTTCTAAATCAGAAGTTGTTGTTCTCTCTATAGAAAGCAAAGCCTATCATCAGTGGGTCATAAGCTTAATGGATGGTCTGCAACAGTTGGGATTTCAAAACATACAGATTAAAACTTATACTGATTAGTCATGAATCCCTTAAAGAGACTATTTTCGTATACCTTTAGATTTAAATTTTCATTTATCTTAAGTATCTTTGGCTTTATTCTTTTTGCATCGGCAGACATTGCTGCTGTTGAATGGATTAGAAGAATTATTGAATATATCAATTCTGATCAAGATGATTTCAGCATATATCTTGTCCTAGCATTAATTTTTATTGCAATGGGAAGAGGTTCAGGCTTTTTTATTGGTAATTATTTTATGTCTAGGGTTGGGTTCGGCATTGTCCATGATCTTAGATCTGAGCTATTCTCAAAACTAATTAACCTTCCTAAGAATTTCTTTGATCAAAATCAATCAGGCCAACTGATTAATAGAATTACTTTTACCACTACGCAAGTTTCAGGTGCTGCCTCAAATGCTATTAAGACTTTCGTAAGAGAGGGGTTTCTTCTTGTCGGTTTACTAGCCTATATGCTTACTTTAAACTGGAAGTTAACACTGCTCTTGTTAATCACCACCCCATTTATAGCATTAATAGTATATGTTGCTGGTCGACGATTAAGAAAATTGGCGAAAAGAATTCAAACAGCCATGGGGGATGTAACCCATCTTGCATCTGAAGCAGTTGATGGAAATCTAGAAATTAAGTCATTTAATGCTGAAAAATATGAAAAAGATAGATTCCTAGCTGCCAATGCTTCAAATAAAAATCAAAATTTAAAACTTGAAGCAACCAGCAATTTAGCAACACCTATTATTCAGCTTCTAGTTTCAGTTTCATTATCTATTGTTGCTTATTTTGCATTGGGCTCACAACTAGGTATAGAGCTAAGCGCTGAAGATTTTGTTGCTTTTATAACTGCAGCGGGATTAATGGCAAAACCGATTAGGCAACTTTCAAATATTAATGCTGTAATTCAAAAAGGGTTAGCAGCAGCCGTAGAAATTTTTGATCAATTGGACGCAAAAGAAGAACAAGACACAGGCGAGTTAGACTCAGATATTATAGGAAATATTACGTTTTCAGATGTTTCTTTTGCATATAACTCCAAAGAATCTGTCTTAGATAATTTAAATTTTGAAATTATTCAAAATGAAACAATTGCTATTGTTGGGAAATCTGGATCAGGGAAATCGACAATTGCTAATTTGATTTCAAGGTTTTATTCTGATTACTCGGGAAAAATCTCTATAGATGATGTAAGTATATTAGATTATCAGTTATCCCATCTCCGAAAATCCATCTCAATAGTCAATCAATCACCAACTTTATTTAATGACACCATTGAAAAAAATATTGCCTATGGTGATAACGATATTGATCAAGCAAAATTAAAAGAGGCAGCTAAAATATCTGGCTGCAATGAGTTTATTTCAAGGCTTCCGGAGGGCTTTAAATCTGAAATAGGCGATGATGGTGTCTTGTTATCTGGCGGTCAACGACAAAGAATAGCAATAGCTAGAGCCTTTTATAAAGATTCACCAATTATTATCTTAGATGAAGCTACTTCAGCGCTAGATAATGAATCTGAATTAATTGTGCAAGAGGCAATAGAGCAATTAATAAATAATAGAACCACTATCGTTATTGCTCATAGACTTTCAACTATTGAAAATGCAGACAAAATTATAGTTTTAGATAATGGTTCAGTTGCTGAGTCAGGAACTCATGATGAGTTATTAGATCAGGATGGTATCTACAAGAGCCTATATCAAAATAAATTCAATGATTCTGGAGATCCAAAAAAGCCATCAAAAAAATCTGTTAGCAAGGAGTACCTTCCAACATTTACTGAAGAGCCATCTCAGCAAGGCTATCTAATTGATGCCTGGTACAACAAAAGCTTTTGGTTATATATTTTGGCTCCACTTACTTTATTATTTTCATCCTTGGTTAAGGTACGAAGGAATTCTTACATAAGGAACCCTAAAAAAGTTTGGAACTCCTCTAAACCTATTATTGTTGTTGGCAATATTTCAATGGGCGGAACCGGCAAAACCCCTTTAGTTAAATTTATTGCAAATGAACTAGCTAAACGAGGCTTTAAACCTGGACTAGTAAGCAGGGGGTATGGTGGTAAGTATTCTGGAACGCTAGAAGTTACTTCTGAAACCACATACAAACAAACGGGAGATGAAGCTCAAATTTTAGCTAAATTAAATATCCCATTTTTTATTGATAAAAATAGGTCTAGGGCAGCAAGAAAATTGCAAGACAAACATAATGTGGATGTAATTATTTCTGATGATGGCCTTCAGCATTATGCAATGGGCAGGGATATTGAAATTGCTGTCATTGATGGAGCAAGAAGGCTAGGAAATGGTTTGGCTTTTCCTGCAGGCCCACTCAGGGAGCCTAAGTCTAGACTTTCAGAAGTTGATTTTATTGTTAACAATGGTGGCCCAACAGAAGGAGATGAAATTTTAATGACCCTTAGTCCTGCTAAATTCATTCACTTAAATTCTGGTAAAGAGTATTCTGTAGATAAGTGGCCTATGCATAATCAAGTCCATGCGATTGCCGGAGTTGGTAATCCGAATAGGTTTTTTGATTTATTGTTAAGGTTAGGTTTTGAGTTTGATAAAAATCCATTTCCCGATCATCATAAATATAATAAAAGGGACTTATATTATCTTGATCATCTTCCTATTTTAATGACTGAGAAAGATGCTTCTAAATGTAAACATTTTAATAACTCAAAGATTTGGTATCTTAGTATTGAGTCTAAAATAGAATCCCAGTTTGTTGATAGGCTAGAGGAGAAGTTAAATGATAGATAAGGATATTTTAAATATTATGGGATGCATTAGATGCAAGTCAAAACTAATTGATAAAGAGAATCATTTGGAGTGTTCTCAGTGCAATATTGGCTATCCAGTTGAAGACGATATCCCTAGAATGATTGAGGAAAGAATTTTTTCCTTGAATGACTGATTCTTTTGTAATTATTGTCCCGGCTAGGGCCGGCTCTACTCGTTTACCTAATAAACCATTAGCGCTGATTAATGAGAGCACTGTAATTTCTCACATCATAGATTTAGCAAATTCATCTAATGCTGCAAGTGTTTATATTGCAACTGATAGCACAGATATAGCAGACCATTGTAGATCCTGCGGTTCGAATGTCGTGATGACTTCATCAGATCATGTTTCTGGCATGGATAGAATTGCTGAAGCTGCAAAAACACTTGATTTACCAGATGATGTCCCAGTTGTTAATCTTCAAGGAGATGAACCCTTCATGCCTTTAGAGATCATCAATCAACTACCTACGCTTTTAAGCGATGATTTTCCCATATCTACAGCATGCATTAAATTTACAGATAATATGGATATAAATAGCCCTCATGAGGTGAAAGTTGTTAGATCAGTTTCAAAAAAAGCCATGTACTTTTCTAGGTCCGTTATACCAAACTCACCTAACGAAGGCTCTCAAAATCATTTGAAGCATCTTGGGATATACGCTTACACCAATAAAACTCTTCAAGCATTAAGTGCGCTCAAGCCAACCGCAAATGAAGAATCAGAGAAATTAGAACAATTACGTTTTTTAGATAATGGATTTGATATCTTTGTACAAGATTTTAAATGTGAAGCTCCTATTGGTATTGATACTCCCGAAGATTTAGAGGTCGCGAGAGCATTTGCTAAGAAGAATGATTGATTATGCTTATTCCTAACTCTTTTGGCTTAACAGTAAATGCAAAAAATTTCTTAAGCATAGACACTTCTGAGGATTTATCTAAATTAGATTCAATCAAAGATAACTCGATATTAATTCTTGGCGCTTGTACAAACGTAATATTGAACAAAGATATTGATAAAACTATTGTTCAAGTTAATTTTAAAGATATAAAAATGTATGAAGATTACCTTTCAGTAGGCGGGGGAGTGGATTGGGCTGATTTTATTGAATACTGCTTAAACAATAATTTATACGGAATAGAAAATTTAACTCATATTCCTGGATCTGTGGGTGCCGCGCCTGTTCAAAATATTGGTGCATATGGAGTTGAGGTCAGTTCATTTATTCATAGTGTTGAATGTTTTAATTTGCTTACACAGCAACAAGAAACCATTGAAAGGGAGGAATGTAAATTTGAATATCGAAATTCAATCTTTAAATCAAATAATTATATTATTTTAAAAGTTAATTTTATTTTTCATAAAAGATTTGAGCCCAATTTAAGTTACCCAGCTTTAGCTAATTATTTAATAGATAATTCTATTGATACAAATTCTCTTACCCCACAATTGCTTTCTGAGTCTGTAAGAAATATAAGAAATTCTAAATTGCCTGATCCGCGGTTAGAGCCAAATGTCGGTAGCATTTTTAAAAATCCTTTAGTAAAAACCAATGATTTTGATAGAAATTTTTTAATTGGGCATAGGTGGGAGCAAGACAATGGAATGACTAAACTGAGTGCAGCTAGATTAATCGAGCTTATCAAGCCTGAATTAAGCATCCCTGAAACTTTGCGTATCTATGAGTATCACTCACTTGTAGTTATCAATAATGGCAAAGCATCATTTGATGATGTAAAGAATTTGCTAGATCAGATTGTAATAAAAATATTTAATAAATTTAATGTTGAATTAGAAATAGAGCCTGAGATCATTTCATCATGATCTTCTTTTCAGCAGCTTTAGCTCATTTATTAGCCGTAATGTCACCCGGTCCAGATACTGCCATTATTTTTCATCAATCGTTTGCTAAAGGCAGAACCCAGGGAATTCTTACAGCTCTAGGTATAGGTTTTGGTATATTTATACACTGTTTTTTTGCTATTTCTGGAATTTCATTATTAATTTACACCTCTGAAGAAGCTAAGTTTTTTGTTAAATGTTTGGGGGCTTTATATTTGCTTTATCTTGGAATTAGCTTTTTTATTTCAAAAAAATCATCTAAATCTGATGAAACAAAGGTCATATTTAAAAATCCTTTTGTGATTGGTTTGGTAACTAATTTATTAAATATAAAAGCATTTTTATTTACTGTTTCTTTGTTCTCTTTTATAAATCTTGATCCAAGTTCGTTAATGTCTATCATCTATTTGTTATATTTCCCACTCATTACTGCAGCATGGTTTTCTTTTGTGACTTATGCATTAACTCACCACTCATTGGGTGATATATTTAATAAGCATTCTGATAATATCCAGTTTGCTTCATCAGCCTTTATTGCTGGATTAGGATTATTAATTTTATTGCAAACTTTGTATGGACTTCTCTGATCTCTTGCAATCTGTAAACTCAATTGAGGAGAAGTACCCTCCTGTACATCTTTGGAATCCAGATTTATGTGAGGGTGTCGAGATGAAAATTGATAGGGAAGGCAATTGGTTTTATCAAGGTTCAATCATTGGCAGAGACAAATTAAAAATCTTATTTTCTAGGATTTTAAAACTTGAAGAGAACAAATATTTTTTGGTTACACCTGTTGAAAAAGTACCTGTGAAAGTAGACTTAGCTCCATACATGATAGTAGATTATAAAGTTGATTCAGATCATAAAAATATTATTTTAAAAACAAATTTAGATTTATCTATACCCCTGGATAAAGATCATAAACTAGAACTTAAGAACATAGGCGATGAGCACATTCCATTTGTGCATGTCAGAAATAATATTGAGGGATTTATCTCTCGCTCTGTATATTATTCATTGATAGAAATCGCTCTCAAGCAAGATAACGGTTCTTCAGATCAGTTAACCCTTAAAAGTTTTGATTGCGACTTTAACTTGGGACAAACAATCTGAATACAGAACTTAAAGCTTTGGGGATTGATTAATTAGTTAGATTCGCTATCGATCCATTCATTGATATATTTTTCTAGAATATCAAGCGGTAGGGCGCCCCTTTTTAGTACCTCATGATGAAAATCTTTGATATCAAAGCTGTTGCCTAATTCAGATTCTGCCTTGGTCCTCAGTTCAAGTATTTTCATCTGGCCAATTTTGTAGGCAAGCGCTTGCCCAGGCCAATTGATGTATCTATCAACCTCATTCATTACATCTTGTTTGGTTTTCGCGGAATTATCTAGGAAATAATTTATTGCATCTTGCCTACTCCAATCAAAGCAGTGCATTCCAGTATCTACAACAAGCCTAATTGCTCGCCACATGTCATATGTCAGTTGACCAAATCTAGAATAAGGATCTTTATATAACCCAAGATCATATCCAAGCCTCTCACTGTAAAGTCCCCAACCTTCAACAAAGGCAGTGATCCCGCCATACTTTCTAAAATTAGGTAAATCTAATTCCATAGCTAAGGCTATCTGAAGATGATGTCCAGGCATTGCCTCATGGACACTAAGGACTTCTATTTCATATTTTGGCCTTACCTCAGGACGATATAAGTTTACATAGTAATAACCTGCTCTAGATCCATCTGCTGCAGGTCGTTGATAGTATGCTGTCGTTGTGTCAGGTGCGCTTTCCATTGGAATGGGTTTTAACCCATAAGGCATTGATGGCAGGACTTTAAAGAGCTTGACTAGCTCTGGATCAATACTTTTTGATGTTGCGAGATATGACTCAAAGAGCTCTTCAGATGTCTCATAGTAGAATTTAGGATTAGTGCGTAAGTCATCTAAGAAAGATTTAAACTTTCCCTCCCATTTAACCTCTTTAATTATAGCATCCATTTCATCTCTAATTCTGGCAACTTCAGCTAAACCTATTTCATGAATTTCTTTTGGCGTCAGGTTTGTGGTTGTAAATTTTCTAGCTAAGAATTCATAATATTCTTTCCCATTCTTAATTTCTTTAATGCCGATGGAGGTTCTGCAGGCTGGCAGGTATTCAGCTTTAAAAAATCTATGAAGTTTTAAATAAGCAGGAATAACTTTTGACTTAATAACCTTAAGAGCTTGTTTTTGAATCTCTTCAGTTTCAATCTTGTTAATTGATCGATCCATCTCGAGAAATGTTCTATAGAAAGGGCTGTCTTTTGGTTCTACAAAAGCTTGAAGCTCGATCTGCTTATAAACTTTTTGCATGAGAAATCTTGGAGGAACTATGTCTTCGGCAATGCCTATTTTTCCTTTTTCAATTGCTGCATCCACCAATACATCTATTTTTGAAATCCTTTCTATCCAATCTAAATAGTGTTGCTTATTTCTGAGGGGGACTATGCTGGTAGTTTCATGCTGCAGCTGAATACCACCTCTATGACTAAATGGAATTAAAAAGGTTTTATATGCATGAGATTCTATGGAATTTTCATACTGTTGTTTGAACAATAAGTAATTCACTTTATTATCCTCAGTGAAATTACTTATATCTAATTCATCTAATTGATTAAGAACATTTAATTGATGTTGATGATTTGAGTAAATATTTTCTACTGAAGTATCAGACCATTCAGTGTTTCGACTAAGATCCCCCATGCTTGAAGCATAAACAGGATTATCATTAACAATTTTAGACCACTCTGAATCAAGTAAGGATTCAAATTTACTTTGGGGAGAATCAGATGAGCAACTTACAACAAAAATTAATGCGGCAATTAGTTTAATATTGTTCATTACATATTTGGGTAATTTGGACCACCAGTTCCCTCAGGTGCGACCCAGGTGATATTCTGTGATGGGTCTTTAATATCGCACGTTTTGCAATGCACACAGTTTTGCCCATTAATAACAAATTCTGGCCCTGAGTCTTTTTCAACAACTTCATAAACCCCAGCAGGGCAATATCTTTGAGCTGGCTCTGCATACATTGGAAGATTTTGCAGGATAGGGATAGAAGAATCTTTTAATGTTAGATGGCAAGGCTGATCCTCTTCATGATAGGTGTTAGATAGGAAAACACTACTCAATTTATCAAAGCTAATTTTTCCATCTGGTTTTGGGTACTCAATCACAGGCATATCGGCTGCAGGTTTTAAGCATGCATAATCTGGTGTTGTGTGATGCAAAGTAAAAGGTAATTTGCCTCTAAAAATAAGTTGATCAATGGCATTAAAAGCAGCTCCTATTAGCGCACCAAATTTATGAAACATTGGGCCAAAATTTCTAGATTTTTGAAGTTCTGTATGTATCCAGCTTTCTGCAATCATTTCATCAAATTCCAAAGCATCTTCAGAATCAATGTTATTAAAAATTGCTTCTGCAGCTAGCATTCCTGATTTCATTGCAGTATGAGAACCTTTAATTTTTGAGAAATTAAGTGTTCCTGCATTATCTCCTACCAGCACTCCACCTGGGAATTCCATGCTAGGAAGAGACTGAATGCCGCCTTTGATCAGAGCTCTTGCTCCATAAGTCAGTCTTTCACCGCCTTCTAAGTATGGTTTAATTGAGGGATGTGTTTTCCATGTTTGAAATTCATCAAAAGGACTTAAATGAGGATTTTCATAATCAAGAGGGACCACATAACCTAGGTAGACTTCATTATTATCAGCATGGTAAAGATAGGATCCAGCTGGGGTATTTTTTGCGCTAGGCCATCCATTGGTGTGTATAACCAATCCCTCTTCATGAACCTTATCTTTTATTTTCCAGACTTCTTTAAAACCAATGCCATAGTGCTGAGGATCTTTATCCTTATCCAATTCATATTTAGCTATAAGTTGCTTCCCTAGATGACCACGACAACCCTCTCCAAAAATTGTGTATTTAGCCTTGATATCTATGCCAGCTTCAAATCCAGGCTTTTGCTCACCATCTAGGCCAACCCCCATATCACCAGTTCGAACACCAACAACTTTATCATTTTCGTAAAGAATCTCGCTGGCTGGGAATCCAGGGAAGATCTCTATGCCTAAATCTTCAGCTTGCGTAGCAAGCCAGCGACAAAGATTTCCTAAACTTGTAACATAGTTACCATGGTTATTCATAGGAGGCATAACAAAGGAGGGGATAGATATTCCAAATTTTTTGAAGAGGAACATCAACTTGTCTTTTTTAACTGGAACATTTAAAGGACAGTTTTTTTCCTTCCAGTCAGGGATTAATTCATTTAAGGCCGTTGGTTGAAAAACATTCCCTGAAAGAATATGAGCTCCAATTTCAGAGCCTTTTTCAATCAAGCATATTTCAAGCGGTTTGTTATTTTCTTTGGAAAGTTGTGCAAGTTTTATTGCTGCGCTTAACCCCGAGGGACCCCCTCCAACTATAACAACATCGTATTCCATTACTTCTCTTTCCATGAGCCAGCTCCCTCTTTTTTTAGTGGTAAAAAAACATTACAATTATATCCCTTACATAACTATCGAACGAATATTATTATATTAAAAATTGATAAATAATTATAACGAAATATAATAGTATCAAAATTAGCGAGCCCTATATATGAAAATATTAGTACCAATCAAACGTGTTGTTGATTACAACGTGAAAGTTAGACCTCTTGGAGATCAATCAGACGTTGATCTTAACAACGTCAAAATGGCAATGAATCCCTTTTGTGAAATTGCCATTGAAGAAGCTGTAAGATTAAAAGAAGCTGGAATAGCAACTGAAGTTATTGCTGTAACTGTTGGTAAATCAGACTCGCAGGAGCAGCTCAGAACTGCTTTAGCCTTAGGTGCGGATAGAGCGATATTAGTCGAATCAGATTCATTGCTTGAACCACTTGCGATTGCTAAAGCATTAGCAAAAGTTATTGAGGCAGAATCCCCTCAACTTGTGATACTTGGCAAGCAAGCCATTGATGGAGATAACAACCAGACAGGTCAGATGCTTGCAGCTCTATTAAATTATGGCCAAGCTACATTTGCCTCAGAAATTTCTATTGATGGAGATTCTGCTTCTGTTACTCGTGAGATTGATGGAGGTCTCCAAACTATTAAAGTTTCACTTCCAGCCATTATTACAACTGATCTTCGATTGAACGAACCACGTTATGCATCATTGCCTAATATCATGAAGGCAAAGAAAAAAGAATTAGATGTTCAACCAATTGATGCTATGGGCATTGATTCAGCACCTCGCATGGAATTAATATCGGTTGAATTACCAGCCGCAAGACAAGAAGGTATTAAGGTTGAGTCAGTTGAAGAATTGGTTGGCAAATTAAAAAATGAAGCAAAGGTGATTTCATGAGTACATTAGTTATAGCAGAACACGATAATACTAATCTTAAGCCAGCAACACTTAACACTGTAGCAGCAGCAAATGTAATTGGTGGCGCGGTTCACATACTAATAGCTGGCAATGCTTGTCAGTCTGTAGCAGATGAAGCTGCAGCCGTAGAGGGCGTTGCAAAAGTTATTTTAACCGATGACTCTGCATACGAAAATCAATTAGCTGAGAGCACAGCAAATTTAATTAAATCAATTGCAGCTGATTATTCTCATATTCTCGCTCCAGCAACAACTTTTGGTAAGAATGTTTTACCCAGACTCAGCGCATTGCTTGATGTTCAGCAAATTTCTGAAATTACTGAAGTTGTATCAGAGGATACTTTTAAACGGCCAATATATGCTGGAAGTTGTATAGCAACAGTTAAATCTAGCGATGCAATAAAAGTTATCACTGTGAGAGCCACTGCTTTTGATCCAGTAAATGCTAGTGGTGGATCCGCATCTGTTGAATCCATATCTGCAGATGGTGTCTCTGATTTATCTTCATTTGTAAATGAAGAGATTGCACAAAGTGATCGACCAGAACTTACCGCTGCAAGTATTGTCATTTCTGGTGGAAGAGGCATGCAATCAGGAGATAATTTCCATCTCTTGGAAACTATTGCTGACAAGCTGGGGGCTGCAGTTGGAGCTTCAAGGGCCGCTGTTGATGCGGGATTTGTTCCAAATGATTATCAGGTTGGTCAAACAGGGAAAATTGTTGCTCCAGACTTATATATTGCAGTTGGTATTAGCGGAGCCATTCAGCATTTAGCCGGTATGAAAGATTCAAAAGTAATCGTTGCAATAAACAAAGATGAAGACGCACCTATATTTCAAGTAGCTGATTACGGCCTGGTCGCTGATTTATTTAACGCATTACCTGAGCTAGCTGAACAGTTATAACTTACTGATTTGTAGTTAAATTTTTGCCCAGTCTGTCAATATTTTGGCTGGATGAACCGTTAATTAGCTCACATTCTTTAGCCAGTAAACAATATCTCCACAGCACATAATCTTTATCAACTCCCATCCCTCCATGCAGGTGTTGGGCTGAGTAGCTAATTTTATGACAGGCATTACCAGCCCAAATTTTCGATACCAAGGCCTCATTTTCACAATCAAGGTTAGAATTTAAGTTTATAGAAGCCTGTTGATTAACAAGCCTTAAGCATTCAAGTTCTATAAAACAATCTGCAGCTTTATGCGATACAGCTTGAAAAGTTCCAATGACTCTTCCAAATTGTTCTCTCTCAGATGTATATCCCGCTATTAATGATGTCATTTTTTCAGTCACACCTAGAGCAATATAACTTCTCATTACCATGTTTATTTGAATAAGGTACCTCAAAGCCTCTAAACCTCTACCTTTCTCGTGAATAATAGATTCTCTATTTACTCTGACTGAATCTAGTTCTACTTTAAAAAGAGGAGAGTTGGCCGTGCTAGTTAACTCAGTTAACTGAACTTGATCTGAATCAACTAGAACTAATAACACACCCTCATCTGAATTAACTGAAATAAGAAGGCTTTTAGCTATTGAGGTTATCTCAGATAAATATTTAGTTCCTGAAATTATCAGCTGATTATCATCCATTTTAGCTGTAGTAATTGGATTTTCAGGATCTTGGTTGGAGGGTTCTAAAATTGCTGAGGTGTAGACTTCACCTGCAATGATTGAGCTGAGTATTTCATTACAAGATTCTTCATTGCTAAATTTTTGAATTGTTTGAGCTACATCTACCAAACAACCACTTAAACTCAATGGCGCAGCGTGGTATCCAAGTCGCTCAAATAATATGCCCAGATCATAAAGATCTTCTCCACTGCCGCCGTATTTTTCATTTAGACCTAATCCTAGAAAACCATTGGTAGATAATAAAGAAAGTAAATTTTCATCATGTTTGAAGTTTGAATCATAATCTTTTAAGCGTTCTTGTGAGCAATGCTCGTTAAGGATCTTGTCCAATGAATCCCTGATTTCAGTTTGATGTGATAGCTCAGAAAAATCCATTAGCGTGTCCTTGGCATTAACAATCCAGCCATGGCAATAATATCTCGCTGGACCTCATTGGTTCCGCCACCAAACGTTAGAATTGAAGCGGTTCTGTACATGCGTTCAAGTCTCGCATTTAAGATTCTTAATTCAGAGTTATTTTTTAGAATGCTGAGCTCACCCATGATTTCCATCATAAGTCTGTAGGCCTCAATAAAAAATTCAGATCCATAGACCTTAGCAACAGATGCCTCAGCCATATTTAACTGGTCTGATTCCATAATCCAAGTTTGTTTCCAGCAAATAAGTTTAAGAGCTTCAATGCCTGAGTGAACTTGAGCAAAATTATGTTTAACCCATGACAGATCACTTAAATATTGGTCATTGTTAATTTTTGTAGATCGAGCAGTTTTTAAGACATCCTTATAAAGTTCTTCTACGGGTCCATGATTAACAAGCGCTAGGCGTTCTAAGTTGAGCTGGCTTGTTATCAATGACCAACCTTGATTGAGTTCTCCCACTAGGTGAGTTTCTGGTACATGAATATTGTCATAAAATGTTGCATTGGTTCTTACATCTCCCAATGTATTTATTGCAGACATGGAAAATCCAGGATCATCTGTTGGAACAATGAACATTGAGATTCCTTTGTGATTTTTCACTTCAAAATCAGTCCTTGTTGCTAACCAAATATAGTCAGAGAAATTAGCTAAACTTGTCCACATCTTCTGACCATTGATTAAGTATCCATCGGTTTGTTTAATTGCTTTTGTTTGCAATGATGCTAAGTCAGTACCTGAATTTGGTTCCGAGTATCCAATTCCAAAAATTAGCTCACCTTTAAGAATCTTGGTTGCTATTTCCTCCTTTGCCCATGCAGAACCATGTTCTGCAATCATAGGACCAACAGATTCAGTCGTTAAAAAGGGGAAGGGGAAGCCAGTTCTCATGACTGTCTCTACAAAGATGTATTGCTCAATCGGACTCAACTCCTTGCCACCAAATTCTTTTTTCCAGCTTAAGCCTATCCATCCATCAGACCCCATGGTTCTCATGGCTTTTTTAAATTCGGGTCCACCCCCTTCGAAGTGTTCTGGTTCATTTAACTCTGCTCTGAGGGCAGGCGTAATCAAGCTTTCAAAATATTCTTGAAGCTCATTTTGGAGTTTTATTTGTTTTTGATTTAACTGTATTAACATTTTAGATCTTAGTATCTCATCTCCATTTCTCAAGGCAATATCTTAGTGTATTATTTAGCTATGGCTAGCTACTCTCGAACAATGGACTTTCTACACAAAAAGCTCTTGCAAGCTACCACAAAATATCAAGAGGATAAAATAGTTGACTGGATGCTTGCCGAAGCCAAGCTAAAGCAGACTGCAGAAAAGAATAGTCAAAATATAACTTCAGATAAAAATAAATAAAATAATACAGTCTAGACTTTTACTATTTCAGCAATGCAACAACTTCTAAGTGTTGCGTATTAGCAAATTGATCAAAAATACCAATAGATTCAATCTTTCTGTCTACCTTAACCATGTCTTTTAGAAATGTTTCTGGGTTACATGAAATATAAATCATGTTTTTAAATTGCCTTGATAGTTTGATTGTTTGAGCGCTTAACCCAACTCGAGGTGGATCTACTAAAATATGGCTGAATTGATAGGATTGCATATCAATATTTTTTAATCTTCTAAATGGCCGTTCATTTGCAATTGCAGATGCTGTTTCATCGTCTGAGAGTCTTACAGTTTCAATATTGGAAAGATTATTTAATTTGATGGAATCTTTCAGCAATCTAATTGAATGTCTATTATTTTCTGTTGCAAATACTTTATTAAATTTTGATGCCAAGGGAAGGGTAAAGCCGCCACAGCCACAATATAGCTCCAATAAATCCTTGGGATTCTCAATTTGCTTAACAATGAATGAGATCATTAAAGAGTAAAGATAAAAATTAGGCTGAAAAAAAACCAAATCATTTTGCAGGATCTTAAAACTAGAGTTATCGTAATTGCAAATCAATTCTAGATCTTCTTCGCCAATTAATATTTTTTGTTTTTTACTTCTTCCAGTGATAGATAGGTTTTCTAGGCTATCTTGAATTTCTTTTGCAGCTAAAATCCATTCTTCCTGAAGTGGTTTATGGTAAATATGTGAGGCCAATACTTTTGTCCCGGATGTTCTAAAATTTATTTGAAATAATTTCTTTTTCAACACCTCAGAATCGTTAATTTTAGATAGCAAATTTGGCATTAGCCGTTGAATACTTGGATGAGGAATTGATGAATTATCCATGTATATCTTCTGTTTATCTTCTACCATTGTGTAAGAGTTTTTGCTAAAACCGAACTCGGCTCTTGCTCTATAACCTGTTGCTGGTGACAAATAAATTTTAGGCTTAATTCCCGTGAGGTCGCTTAGTTCATGACAGAATTTAGACAACTTATTCATATCAAATTAATTGCGAGTATAATCAGACTTATAAACACTACATTTAAGGTTAAAAATAGAATAATAAATTTTGGAATACTGAGATTGCTTAGATCATTCTCTAAATCTTTTGAGGTGCGAATACCCATTAACGAAGCTAATATTCTTTTGAGCCACATACTATGACAAGCAAGATTATCACAATTACCAGTACTGCCGAAGATTATCTGTCTAAGTTAATAGATGAGAAAAATGAGCCTGGCACTGCTGTAAGAGTTTTTATCTCTGATCCCGGCACTCCGAATGCTGAAACTTGCTTGGCTTATTGCAAACCAGATGAAATTGTTGCTTCCGATAGTTTAATCTCACTACCAAAACTGTCTGTTTATGTTGAAGAGAGAAGCATTCCTTTTCTTGTGGATGCAGAGGTTAACTACGATGTTGATAATTTTGGTGGTCAGCTAACAATTAAAGCACCAAATGCAAGACTGCCAAACATTTCGTCTGATAGTCCATTAGAGGATCGGGTCAATTATGTTATTTACAATGAAATTAATCCCATGCTCGAGTCCCATGGAGGCGTTGTGAGTTTAATGGAAATAACTGATGATATGTATGCCATTCTTCAATTTGGAGGAGGGTGTCAGGGTTGCGGAATGGTTGACGTGACTTTGAAAGATGGTATTGAAAAAACTCTCTTAGAAACCTTGCCAGAATTAGTAGGCGTTAAAGATATGACAGATCATAGCCTAGATGAAAACGCATTTTACAAAGATGAGTCATAAACTGAAATGATGATCCCTATTTTTGGGTGATCAAAATAATGAGATTCATTTTTAAAAATCCTTCTTTCTTCATTTAATAAATATTTTACTTTGCCGACTTCTATAGATTTGGGTGCATCGGGTCTGGCTTGAGTTATTTCTTGATCAGTTTTGTAGATTTCATCGGAGTTTATTATCTCAGCACCTATCTCAATCTTATGATGTGTAACATTATCAGGAATTGAGTTTTTTAAAGCGTCAAATTTTATTTCTTTTATTACATCTGGATTGTTGTCCGTTCTAAGATTACTTTCAATATAAGCAATCACATCAAGATGCAAGTATCTGCTTTTATAAAGCCTAATCAAAAATCCGTTATCATCAAATATCTCATGCACAAAGGGCGATTCGACTTTTCCAAGTGCAGGCTGAAGCCATGATAACTTATGTAGGATTCGATACTCATTTCTTCGATCAAGTCTACGATAAATATTATCGAGTTGGTTAAGGTTTTCTTGTCTTTCATACCATTTGCTTTCATTTATTTTCTTTGCTGATATTGGAGGATCATTGGCTTGTATTTGTTCATTTATATTTTTATCAATGATTATCTGACTAATTAATAATTCAGTGTCTTCATAGTTAAAAGATTGGAGAATTGTTTTTTTATTAAGAACAATTTTAGGCTTATCCAGCAAAGCGATGGTATTAAGATCTATTAGATTCAAATCTTTTGGCTCGAGCTTTTCATTACCAATTATTTCAAGTTGCTCAAAGACAATAACCTCAATCATATACTCTTCTAGATTTTCACCTTGGGCAATGGAGCTCAAGCTAAAAATAAATAATATTACAATCAATCTAAATGAGTTCATTCAGCAACCCTGCAACAGCAATTCTTTTATTATTAGTCTCAGATACATCAAGAGTTATTTTATTTTCGTTATCAAGTTTTATCTTAGCTGATCCAGTTTGAATCAATCCAATTAATTTTTTATAAACTTGATCGCTTAAATTACTATTAAATGTAATCATTGCCTTTTCTAGATTCGAATAGATCTTTTTAATACCTATATTATTTGCAAGTATCCGTAGCTTTGAACTTTCAATTAGATTTAAAAAATCATCATTTGGTTTGCCACATCGATCTTTGAGATCTTCTAGAATCTTATTAACTTCTTCATTATTTATAGCATCATTTAAAGATCGGTAAATTTTTAACCTTTCATTTGCA
>CABXJR010000005.1 GCA_902512655.1 uncultured SAR86 cluster bacterium | reverse complement strand
AAAAGAACTGAAAGCAGAGGCGCACATGCACGAGACGATTTTAAGGAGCGTGATGATGAGAATTGGTTATGCCATTCTTTGTATGATCCGATCAAAAAAACTGTAAGCAAAAGAGCTGTCAATTTTGAACCAGCCCAAGTGGAAACTTTTGAACCAAAGGTAAGAACGTATTAATTTTTATTTGAGATTAAAAAATGATTGACGTAAATATTTATAGATATAACCCAGAAACAGATAAGTTCCCCTATACCCAAAAATACTCGATTCAAAAACCTGAGAAGGATATTATGCTGCTTGAATTATTAAATATTCTTAAGGAGCAAGATTCAACAATTTCTTATAGGAGATCTTGTAGAGAAGGAGTATGCGGCTCTGATGGGATGAATATCAATGGAAAGAATGGACTTGCTTGCATAACTCCAATTTCTGCAGCAATCAAAAATAATAAAATTGAACTCAGGCCATTGCCTGGTTTGCCTGTCATTCGTGATTTGGTCGTCGACATGACAGGGTTCTATGCTCAATACGATAAGATTAAACCTTACCTTCAAAATGAGACCGAGCCTCTTGCTCAAGAAAGATTACAGTCACCTGAGGACAGAGATAAACTTGATGGTTTATATGAGTGTATTTTATGCGCTTGTTGTTCAACAAGCTGCCCATCCTTTTGGTGGAATCCAGATAAATTTGTTGGTCCCGCTGCTTTGTTGCAGGCTTATAGATTTATCGCTGATTCAAGAGACACCAAAACAGCTGAAAGATTGGAGGGATTATCTGATCCATTTAGCGTTTACAGGTGCCATGGAATTATGAATTGTGTAAATGTTTGTCCAAAAGATTTAAATCCGAATAGAGCAATTGGTGAAATAAAGTCCATGCTTCTATCTGGGAACAAAAAGGAAAATATTATTGCATCAGATGGAATGAGTGGAGCTATAAAATGAATAATATGGAGACATTTTGGTCCTCTTCTCATGCAGCAGGTGCCCAGAGTTCTTACTTGGAATCTTTATATGAGTCATATTTAGAAAATCCTGGATCAGTTCCTGATGATTGGAAAATATACTTTGAATCATTGCCTAGCATTAATGGAGTGCAACAAGATATTTCGCATAAAGAAATTATTGAAAGGTTTAAAGAGGATGAAGTTAATCCCCCTATTCAATCTGTCCCAACTAATATTAAGGCTAATCCTAAGCAAGTTAGAGTTACTCAATTGATTCAAGCTTATAGAAATAGAGGACATCAAAAAGCAAATCTAGATCCATTAGGATTAATGAAAGCTCACCATTGTGATGATTTAGACATTAATTCTTACGGCTTGGATAATTCAAATCTATCTGAATTTTTTGATACCGATACTTTGAAGATTGGCAAAAATTCAGCGACTTTATCTGAAATTATTCAATCCTTGGAGTCGATATATTGCGGTACTTTGGGAATTGAATACAACCATATTTCTTCATTATCTGAAAGAACATGGTTCCAAAAGAGATTGGAGCCAAATTTAGGAAAATTAAATTTTGATAAAGACGAACAAAAATATATTTTAAAACGCTTAAGTTCAGCTGAAGGTCTGGCTAAATTTTTAGCATCCAGATACCCAGGAATGAAAAGGTTTGGGATTGACGGAGCTGAATCCCTTATTCCTATGGTCGATAGCTTAATACAAAATTGCGGAATATTTGGTGCGGAACAAATTTGCTTTGGCATGGCCCATAGAGGGCGATTGAACTTATTGGTTAATGTTTTAGGAAAATCTCCAAAAGAATTATTTACAGAGTTTGAAGAAAATTTTGAACTAGAGGGAGCAAGCTCAGGAGATGTGAAATATCATTTAGGTTTTTCATCCAATATATTAACTCCTAATGGAGAAGTGCATGTTTCTTTAGCAAATAATCCTTCTCATCTTGAGATTGTCGATCCAGTAGTTCTTGGCTCGGTGAGAGGAAGACAAGATCGTTTAAATGATAAAGACAAAGAACTTGTTGTTCCTATTTTAATCCACGGGGATGCTTCATTTTCTGGCCAAGGAGTTGTAATGGAGACACTTCAAATGTCACAAACCAGAGGCTATGGAGTCGGGGGAACAATACACTTAATAGTAAATAATCAAATAGGATTTACTACATCTAATGCAGAGGATTCCAGATCAACTCAATATGCTACTGATGTAGCTAAAATGGTTGAGGCTCCGATCCTTCATGTTAATGGAGATGATCCAGAAATGGTTGTATTTGCAGCGAAACTAGCATGTGAATATAGGCATAACTTTAAAAAAGATATTGTTTTAGATCTCTTTTGCTATAGAAGGAGAGGTCACAATGAAGCAGACGAACCATCATCAACTCAACCCATGATGTATCAAAAGATCTCTAATCACCCATCTGTTAAAACCTTGTATCAAGAACAGCTTATTTTAGCTGGAGTAACCACTCAATCTGAGTGCGATGATATGGAAAAAAAATATAGATCCACAATAGAGAAAGGAGAGTCAGTTGCTCACAATTTGGCAACACAACCTAACGAATCTATGTGGTTTGATTGGACCCCATACATTAATCAAAGGGGGGATGAAGAGATAGAATCAGCATTTAATAAAGATAGATTTTCTGAGCTTTCTAAAATAGCTTTTACCCCGCCCAAGGACTTCTTGCTTCAAAGACAGGTAGATAAAATCTTTGCAGACAGGCTGAAGATGGCGGCTGGAAAAATTCCCGTTAATTGGGGTTTTGCTGAAAATATGGCCTATGCAACATTATTGGATCAAGGATATCCCATTAGATTTACTGGCCAAGATATTAGGAGAGGAACATTTTCTCATCGTCATGCAGTTGTTTTAAATCAAGAGAATGGAAAGGGCGCAATGCCCTTAGTTGAAATTGCAAGCAACGCAAATACAACAATTAATCTTTATGACTCTTTGCTGTCTGAAGAGGCAGTTTTGGGTTTCGAATACGGTTATTCCGCTACTCGACCATCTGGTCTCGTGCTATGGGAGGCTCAGTTTGGAGATTTTGTTAACGGAGCACAAGTGGTTATAGATCAATTTATTGTTTCTGCTGAGCATAAATGGGACAGGCTTTCAGGATTAGTCATGCTTCTTCCTCATGGTTATGAAGGTCAGGGCCCAGAACATAGCAGCGCAAGATTAGAACGATTTTTACAATTGTGTGCAAATGAAAACATTCAGGTATGTGTACCAAGCACACCTTCACAGATTTATCACCTTCTTCGATTACAAACAATTAGAAAAATGAGGAGACCGCTGATAATTATTTCTCCAAAAAGTTTACTAAGAAATCCTCAATGCGTTTCTTCAATTGAGAATCTAACCGATGGATCTTTCGAGTATGTAATTGATGATGTTCATTCGCATCCTCAATTGATAGAGAGAATTATCCTGTGTTCTGGAAAGGTATATTATGATTTGGCATCCAAAAAAGATGAGCTCGAAATCAAAAATACTGCCTTATTGCGTATAGAGCAACTGTACCCATTTCCTTATGACACACTTGAAAAAATTATTAAGTCCTATAAGAAAGCAAAGCAATTTATTTGGTGCCAGGAGGAACCAAGTAATCAGGGGGCTTGGTTTAGCCATCGTCATAGATTGCAAACAGTATTAGATAGAATTAATAATGCTGAAATTCAATTAATTAGCAGAAAAGCATCATCTGCTCCAGCAGTTGGTCTAAATAAATTACACAATCAACAACAAGAAGCTTTGGTTATAGAGGCTTTAACATCTTAGAGAAATAATTATGTCAATTGAAATTAAATCCCCAACATTCCCAGAGTCTGTGGCAGATGGAACCATTGCAAATTGGGTTAAGAAAGAAGGTGAGTCCGTAAAACAAGATGAAGTGATTGCAGAAATCGAAACTGATAAAGTGGTCTTAGAGGTTGTAGCTCCTTTTGATGGAATTATCTCTAAGGTTTTGAAACCTGCAGGTGAGGTAGTGCTAAGCGCTGAATTAATAGCAGAGTTTGAGCAAGGAGATCAGTCTGAAGGTAATATCCAATCATCTGCCGATGATGTTCCTGAGCCTAGTAATCAAAGTAAAACAGAAAGCGTTAAGCAAAATGTCAATCAGTCTAAGGCAAATGGGCCTGCAGTAAAAAAATTATTAAAAGAACATGACCTGGATGAGAGCAGCATTGATGGCTCAGGCAAAGATGGAAGGATTACCAAGGCAGATATACTCAATCATCTTGATGAACCTGAAAGAGATAAAAAGACTGCAAAGAAAATTGATTCTCCTGTTCCTGTAACTTCAACTGATAGATTAGAAGAGAGAGTGCCAATGTCTAGGTTACGCTCGACTATTGCCAATAGACTGTTAAGTGTGAAGCAAGAAACGGCAATGCTTACTACATTCAATGAAGTTGACTTAAAACCCATTAAAGATCTAAGAGTTAAATATGGTGAAGATTTCTATGCTGAACATGGTGTAAAGCTTGGTTTTATGGGTTTCTTTGTTCTCGCAGCAGTCCAGGCTCTAAAAAAATTCCCTGTGGTCAATGCATCTATTGATGGAAGTGATATTGTTTATCACGGCTATCAGGATATAGGTGTAGCTGTTTCAACTGAAAGAGGGCTTGTTGTTCCAGTGATTAGAGATGCAGATAATTTAAGATTAGCAGATGTTGAAAAATCAATCTTAGATTATTCAGACAAAGCTAAGAGTGGAAAGCTTTCAATAGCAGAAATGCAGGGAGGCACCTTTACTATTTCAAATGGAGGTGTTTTTGGGTCACTGCTGTCTACTCCAATTTTGAATGCTCCTCAGACTGCCATTTTAGGAATGCATACCATTCAAGACAGACCAGTTGTTTTAGATGGCGAAATAGTTATAAGACCTATGATGTATCTAGCTCTTAGTTATGATCATCGGCTTCTTGATGGAAAGGAGGCTGTAGCATTTTTGATTGCTATAAAAGATCAATTAGAATCTCCTGAAAAACTCCTTTTAAACTTATGAGGCATAAAAATGTATGACGTTATTGTAATTGGAAGTGGTCCAGCAGGATACGTTGCCGCAATCCGGGCTTCGCAACTAGGATTAAAAACTGCCTGTATTGAAAAATCTCTTGGTGCTGATGGAAACACACAATTAGGGGGCACATGTTTAAATGTTGGATGCATTCCTTCAAAAGCATTACTTGATTCATCGCATAGATATGCAGATGCAATTAATCATTTTTCAGATCACGGAATAGCAGTTAGCAAGCCAAAGCTAGATATCTCAAAAATGATGGATAGAAAAAATAATATTGTCACTCAATTAACTACAGGCATTTCAGGTCTTTTTAAAGCAAATAAAGTTACTCAAGTTCTCGGTCATGCAAAAATAATTGATTCAAACCACGTTGAGGTCACTTCAGAAAATAGATCAGAGCTTCTTGAAACGAAGAACATTGTTATAGCCTCAGGCTCATCTCCAATTAATATCCCAGTAGCAGAGATTAATCACAAAGATATTGTTGATAGTACTGGAGCTCTAGAATTTAAATCGGTTCCAAAGAAATTAGGAATTATAGGTGCCGGAGTCATTGGATTAGAGCTTGGAAGTGTTTGGTCAAGATTAGGCTCTGAAGTTACGGTGCTAGAAGCTCTGGATGAATTTTTACCAATGGCAGATAAAAGAATTGCTAAAGATGTTTTAAAAGAGTTTAACAAGCAGGGATTAAATATTAATTTGGGATGCAAAGTAACCTCTGCATTGCAAAATAATAAAGCTGTTTCTGTAACTTATGAAAATAATGGCAATGTTTCTGAGGTAACATTTGATAAATTAATTGTCGCTGTTGGAAGAAAACCAAATACAGACAATCTGCTTGATCAAAATTGTGGCATATCTGTTGATGAAAAAGGATTTATTCCAGTTAATGATTTTTGTGAGACTAATGTTAAAAATATTTGGGCAATTGGAGATGTTGTGAGAGGGCCAATGTTAGCTCATAAAGCTTCTGAGGAAGGCATTATGGTTGTTGAGAGGATTGCTGGAAAGCATGCAGAGATGGCCTATGACTTGGTTCCTTCAGTTATATACACACACCCTGAAGTTGCATGGGTTGGACAGACTGAAGAAGATCTTAAACAAGCAAATATAGAATTTAAAACAGGGTCTTTTCCTTTTGCTGCAAGTGGAAGAGCATTGGCTTCTGGAGAGAGCACGGGCTTTATTAAAGTTATAGCTGATAAAAAAACAGATACAATACTTGGCGTTCATGCATTTGGACCATCAGCTGCAGATATTGTTCAGCAAGGAGTTGTTGCAATGGAATTTGGAGCTAGCGCAGAAGATCTTGGATTAACTATTTTTAGCCATCCAACAGTTTCAGAAGCGCTTCATGAAGCAGCAATGGCGGTAAATGGACAAGCAATACACATAGGAAATAGAAAAAAATGAATCTCCATGAGTATCAAGGAAAAGAGCTTTTTGCTAAGTTTGGCTTACCTGTTTCAAAAAATAAGGTCATTACCTCTGCTGGCGACGCAGTAAATGCATGTAGAGATATAGGCGGCAACAACTGGGTTGTTAAGGCGCAAGTGCATGCAGGCGGCAGAGGCAAAGCTGGCGGCGTTAAACTTGTGAGCACACCCGAAGAAGCAGTAGAGTTTGCGAATCATTGGCTTGGTAAAAGACTTGTTACATATCAAACAGATTCCAATGGTCAGCTAGTAAATTCAATTTTAGTTGAAGAGTGTACCGATATTGCAAAAGAGCTTTATCTTAGTGCTCTTGTTGATAGAGGATCGCAAAGGATAGTTTTTATTGGCTCTAGTGAGGGCGGAGTAAATATTGAAGAGGTGGCTGAAAATACCCCCGAAAAAATTATCTATGAGCCTATTGATCCCCTAACAGGACCTATGGTGTTTCAATCAAGAAAAATATCGAAAGTTTTGGGTCTAGATGTTGAGCAATCAAAACAATTTTCAAAAATGCTTCCGAAGTTAACAGATCTATTTATTACCCATGATCTTAGTTTGCTTGAGATTAATCCATTGGTGATTACTCAGGATGGAAAACTTCATTGCTTAGACGCAAAAATCAATATTGATTCAAATGCAGTTTACCGACAACCAGAAATCCAAGCCATGCATGATCCCTCTCAAGAAGATCCTCGTGAATCAGAAGCAGCATTGAATGATTTGAGTTACGTTTCTCTAGATGGAAACATTGGCTGCATGGTTAATGGTGCCGGCTTGGCAATGGGAACAATGGATACAATTAAATATTTTGGTGGGTCTCCAGCAAATTTTCTTGATGTTGGCGGCACTGCAACTCAAGAAAGAGTCTCCAAGGCTTTTAAATTAATATTAGCAGACCCAGAGGTGAAGGTAGTTCTGGTAAATATTTTCGGCGGGATTGTTAGATGTGATCTTATTGCAGAGGGAATCCTAGCTGCAATTGAAGAGGTAGGTGTTTCTATTCCAGTAGTCGTAAGATTGGAAGGAAATAATGCAGATATTGGAAGTAATATTCTTGCTGAGTCTTCAGCAGAAATTGTTAGTTTAAACAGTCTTGAAGATGCAGCTAAAAAAGCTGTGGAGTTAAGCAAATGAGCATATTAGTAGATAAAAATACACGTCTTTTAGTTCAGGGTTTCACAGGCTCCCAAGCTACCTTACATTCAGAGCAATCTATTGAATATGGAACAAACATCGTTGGTGGAGTCACTCCAGGCAAAGGAGGGCAAACCCATCTGGGTGTTCCTGTCTTTAATTCAGTGCACGAGGCTGTAGAAGCGGTTCAACCAAATGCTTCAATTATTTTTGTTCCAGCGCAATTTTGCAAAGATTCTATTTTAGAAGCTGCTGATGCTGGAATTAAATTAATAATATGCATTACAGAAGGTGTGCCGACTTTAGATATGCTTATTGTAAAAAAGAGAGTTGATGAGCTGGGTATTACTTTGATTGGTCCTAACTGCCCCGGAATAATAACTCCAGGTGAGGCAAAATTAGGAATAATGCCAGGCAGTATTCATTTGCAAGGCTCAGTAGGAATTATTTCAAGATCTGGTACTTTAACTTATGAGGCTGTGAAGCAAACTAGTGACCTTGGTCTTGGCCAGAGCACATGTGTTGGTATTGGAGGAGATCCAATTCCTGGAACATCCTTTATTGATGTTTTGAAGATGATGGAATCTGATGATCAAACTAAAGCCATTGTTATGGTTGGTGAAATTGGAGGAACAGCTGAAGAGGAAGCCGCTGAGTATATCAAAGAGAATATTTCTAAGCCTGTAATTTCATATATTGCAGGACAAACAGCACCCGCAGGAAAGAGAATGGGGCATGCAGGAGCAATTATTGCTGGTGGGAAAGGTACAGCTGCAGATAAAATTAAGAGGCTTGAACAGTGTGGCGTTCATATAGCGGAGAACTTACTTCAAATTGGTACAAAGACTAAGGAAGTTCTGGGTTAGCTCTAGCAATAAATTTATTCGCAATATAATTCAGTCTTGGAATAATTAGGCAGGCAAATGCTGTTAGACCAGTAATCATTCCAATCCAAATCCCCGATGGACCAAGAGAATTACCCAAGACCCCATGGTAAGTAAGATAATATCCGCCTGGCAAGGCAATAAACCAGTAAGTCAAAATTAGCATCAGCATCGGTGCAAATGTGTCTTTATAACCCCTAAGACTGCCCAAGGCTCCCATTTGCATCCCATCCGGAATCTGAAAGATTGCAGCAAAGAGCAGGAGATTTATCGCAATAGCCATCACTGCGACATCAGCAGTATAAAGTGAAACAAGAGCTTCACTAAAGGCAAGAATTATTATTGTATTTGCTATTGCTCCAGCTAAACATATTAAAACAGCTACATAGGAAGCATACTTAGCCTGCAGAAGATTTTTTTCACCCACAAGGTTGCCTATTCTTGTTGCTGCAGCCAGACCAAAAGATAAAGGTAAAATAAAGAAAACACTAGCAATATTTATTGCAACTGTATGAGCACTTATTACTGTTGCGCCAAGCGATCCAAGTATTAATGCTGCACCTGAAAACATACTTAATTCTACAAATACTCCAAAACCAATCGGCACTCCAAGTTTTAGAGCTTCCCTGGTAGTTTGAGAGTTGGGACCAGAAAATTTTGAGAATAATTTAGTGGGTCCGTATTCCTTCTTTTTTAGGATCACTAGTATCAAAACAAACAAACCAACAGCAATATTTATTGATGTTGCAATTCCACATCCAACTCCTCCCATAGGAGGTATTCCAAAATATCCATATACAAAAATGATATCAAGCGGGATATTTAATAACATGCTAATAAAAGCAACCCAGAATACTGGAAGGGTGAGGCCCATACCCTCGCTATAGCAACGCAGACAGGTAAAAAGCATATTAGCAATAAAACCAAATGACATTGCTTTTAAATAACCATCTGAAATTTGAGCAATATTTGTCTCAATATCAAAGAACGGAATAAAAATACTTAGATTTCTATAAAGAAAAAATCCAATAAAGCCGAGGACCAAACTAACCCATAGAATTTCTCTAACCTTTTGTCCAATTTCTTCATATTTTTTTGCCCCAAAGAGCTGCGCCACTATTGGAGTAACGGCAAATAGGCAACCACCAAGAAGAAAATAAAAAGGCATGGAGAGAGCATTGCCAATAGCTAAACCAGACAAATCAAGCGCACTTGCTCGGCCAGCAACAATTGTATCTGTAACTCCCATTCCCATATATGAGATTTGAGATCCATAGATTGGAATTCCAATTTTAAGTAGCTGCTTTAATTCTTTAATTAAGTTTTTCAAAAAAATAAGCCCAGAAATTTCTCGGTACTTTATCATACAAGGACTAAATTTAAATTGGAGAGACAAAATTAGAAAAGATAGTCGCCCTTACTGGCTTAAAAAAATTACTTCTAAGCTGAATATTATGTATGTGAACAGATTTATTCGTCCTCAATTAAAAAGCCTAGGGAGAGGCCCAGTATTTTTTAAACCAAGGTATATAAAATTATTTGGTTCTAATATTTCGGTTGGAAACTTTCCAACATTTATATCTGCACCAGATGATTACATTCAAATTACTAGCTGGGATACCGGCGACTGGAATGGGAGGGTCGATATAGGAAATTATGTCTTAATCTCTCCTGGAGTTAGAATTATGGCTGCTGACAAAATCTCAATTGGAGATTCATGTATGTTTGGTCATGGCGCATGCATTACTGATGCTGATTGGCATGGAATTTATGATAGAACAAAAGTTGTTGGTGATCCGAGGCCTGTGGTTCTTGAAGAAAATATTTGGGTCGGTGAAGATGCTATGATCTGTAAAGGAGTCAGGATTGGAGCAAATAGTATTATTGGAGCCCGATCAGTTGTTACAAAAGATGTTCCAAATAATACAATTTATGCAGGTAATCCCGCGACATTTATACGAAATCTAGATGACGGTGAATTTATCACTAGAAAAGATTTTTTTAAGGATCCCATAAAATTAGCCCATGATTTTGATTTGCTTGATCAGTACTCACTTGGAAATAATAGTCTTTGGGGATGGATTAAAAGTATTCTCTGGAGAGATAAGACCCATTGATTAAGATCATTTCAGATTCACAAATTCCAAATATCGAGCAAAAACTTACTGAGTTTTTTGCAGATGAGTTTTCAATTGAATATTTTGTACATGATGAGCTCACTTCAAACCACCTAAGAGACGTGGACGCACTCTTGGTTCGATCAACTGCTCAAGTAGACAAAGAGTTATGTGATCATTCTCCAATCAAGTTTGTTGGCTCAGCAACTGCAGGAATCAACCACCTAGACATTAAATATTTAGATACCCAAAATATCTCATGGTCACATGCTCCAGGCTGTAATGCATTTAGTGTTATTCATTATGTGATGGCTGCTTTGGGAGAGCTAGTTCAAGAGGGTCTTTTTAGTGTTCGACAAAGCGTTGGAATCATTGGATATGGCAATATAGGTAAAAGGCTGTATCAATTGCTTTCAGCTCTTAACATTGAGGTATACGCTTGCGATCCTTTGTTAAAAGATACCCACTTGGTTACTATGGAAAAAGTATTGGCATGCGATCTCATAACAATCCATGTTCCATATTCTAAAGAAGGCGCTTATCCCACAAGCGATCTACTCAATCAATCACACAGTAGCTTTCTAAAAGATAAAATCTTGATCAATACATCAAGAGGAGGGATTGTTTGTGAGAACTTAGTCACAGAATCTAATGGCTTAATTTATGTTGCAGATGTATGGGTGGATGAGCCAATACCATCCATAACTACTATCCAAAATGCATTTATCTCAACGCCTCACATAGCTGGCTACAGCATTGAAGGTAAAATCAACGGTACGAGTGTAATTGCTTCAGAATGCGCAAAAGCATTTAATTGTCTTAAAGAGATTGGCTCAACTAATAATCAATTAATGAATTGGCCCCATGGGCTAGAAAATATTGTTCGTGATATGCATGCTCATGGATTTCCCTTAGCTATGTTCAAAAGTGAGTTAGATTTATGCGCTATCTCTAACTCGTTTAAAGATATTTCAAACCATAATCTTGCTGATGGGTTCAAAGACCTTAGAGTCAACCATTCTCCAAGGCATGATTTCAATGCTTATTCTTATCAAGATGTAGTTGACCTAGACGAATCTATTAATTTAGATTTTTTTAATTCTCTTAGATCTTTAAAGTAGACATAACAAATTACTTTAGATAAAGGGTACCAAAGGAATGTTGCAGCTGGAGATTAATGCAAAGATAGAAAGCATGCTAAGAAATTTTAAGATATTTAATTTTTTCATCTCATAATTATTGCACATTCAAGAAGAGCAGGAAATCTCTAAACCTTTTGCCCATATTGGAGATTTATTCGCAAATTCCTGATGCTCTATCAGCTCTTCAAAAGGCTGGGTCATGACAATTATTAAAGTTTCTAGCTTAGAAAAATCATTGACTTCCGCTGCTTCAATTGCCTCTTGTGCCATATAGTTTCTTAAGATGAACTTTGGGTTAACCTGGTTCATGAGCTCCAATCTTTTGTCTTTAGACAAGGTTTCTTTGGAATGTCTTTCTAGAAAAGATACAACCCAGCTTTTTGAAATTTCTGAGTTTAGCTCTGGAGAATTTTTTTTAGCCAGGGCTTGTGTGAGATTTCTAAAAGTATTGGTGTAATCCAGCTTTTCAGATTCCATAATATCTAATAGACCTTGAATTAAAGTAGCATCCTCAGGCTGTACTTGATCTAGACCTAGTTTTTTTCGATAAAGTTCGGCCAAAGTATCTTGAAAGATTGCTTCATAGGTCTGAAGAATCTCTCCTTGACTCTCTTCAGAGATAAGTGAGGATAGGGCATGCCCCAATGCAGAACAATTCCATAACCCAATGTATGGTTGGTTTTTGAATGCATACCTACCTTGATGATCAGAATGATTGCATACATGGCTTGGATTGTAATCTTCCATAAAACCGTAAGGGCCGTAATCAAACGTCTCTCCTAAAATGCTCATATTATCAGTATTCATTACTCCATGATTGAAGCCACAGGCTTGCCAGTGAGCAATCATCTTTGCTGTTTCCTTGACGATTACTCTAAAAAAATCTTCATACGCATTTCTAGTTCTAGAGAAATATTGAGGATAAGAATTAATACAAAAATCTGCCAGAGATTTAACATGCTCAGGTTTATTGTTGTAGTGAAAGTATTCAAAGCTTCCAAATCTGATGTGAGTTTTCGCAGTTCTTACAAGTATTGCAGCAGATTCACTTTTTTCTCTTATTACCATCTCATCACTGCCAATAATCATCAAGGCTCTTGATGTGGGAATTGATAGAGCATGTATTGCCTCACCACATAAGTACTCTCTTATTACAGATCTTAGAACAGCTCGGCCATCTCCAAAGCGTGAATAAGGAGTTTTGCCAGCACCTTTTAGATGGATATCTAATAACCCTTCATTAGAGTTTATCTGCGCGAAAAGCAATCCTCTTCCATCACCAAGTTGTTCCACATACTGACCAAATTGATGTCCTGAGTAAACCATAGACAATGGTTTTAAAGAGTCTATTTTTTTGGCGCCATTAAAAATTTCTAAAAGCTCTTGATGGTCTGTATCCTCCATGCCGAGTGCCTTTTTCATAGCATGGTTTTCAATAACTATTTTGGGATTATCAAACCCTTTCCAATCTTGGAGTGTGTAAAATTCTTCTGGAAGTTCTGAAAAATTATGAGTTAGAAATGAGGGCATTTAAGCCTTGGCGATTTGAATTAAATTAGCAACATGCTCATCTTTAGAGTGGTCAGCACCTAAATGCTCAACCTCATTCCACATAGCTGCACTGCATATCGGACCAAGATCATTTTTGAGCGCATTTGCAACCTCAACGCCTGTTCCGCAGAAACCGAGCGTTTCAACCATATCATCAGTTACGAGAGCAAACATTTCTTCCCATTTTCCTTCAATAGATAATTTATGAAGAGCTTCATTTATGTCTCCCCATCCATGAAACTCAAGCGCCGGTCTGTAGGTTCTAGTTGAAGCATAAAAACTAATCCTTGCAGCAACATTTCTTTTCGCTGTTTTAAGATCTTCCTCTGTTTCACCAGTAGCAATAAAGCCGCCCCAAAGAAGTTCACAGTCTCTTGGATCTCTATTTGATCTTTTTGCTCCTTCAGCTACTGCTGGCAAAATAATATCATTGATATATTTTGGAGAGCACATAGGATGAAGTAATAATCCATCAGCTACTTCACCAGCGATTCTTGCCATTCCAGGCCCAAGACCAGAAACATAAATTGGAGGCACATCACAATCCATAGGTGGGGGAGTAAACATTGGAGTCATAAGGGTATGGGTATAGTGTTCGCCTTGAAAGTCCAATTTTTCTCCTGTTTTCCAAGTGTTCCAAATGGCTTTGACAGCAAGAATATATTCTCGCATTCTTGGTGCAGGTGGAGACCAAGGTACGCTGAACCTTCTTTCATTATGTCCTTTAACTTGCGTTCCTAAGCCAAGTTGAAAACGACCATCACTAAATGACTGTAAGTCCCAACCCATGTTTGCAACGGTCATAGGACTCCTTGGAAAAGCTATAGCTAATCCAGTCCTTACAATCATTTTTTTGGAATGTTCCAATCCAAGTAGAACAGGAAGGAAAGGCTCATTGTTTAGCTCTCCAGAAACGAGCGCATCATACCCAAGAGATTCTGCATGTTTGACTATCTCGATAGTATTTTTTGACAAACCAGGTATGTAGGTTTCTATTCTCATATTTATTCTATCTTTAGTTTTGAGTTTGCGAGGTTTTGAGCCCATTTATAATTAGGTTTACCTGATGGAGCTCTTTCGATTAATTCAGAAAACACTATTTCTTTCGGCATCTTGTAACTGGCTATGTATTTTGAGGCGCTTTCTTTTATTTCTTCAATAGGCAGATCGACCATTTCTCTTCTTTGAATAACAGCTACTACTTTTTGTCCCCATATTTCATCCTTCACACCAACAACAAGGCAATCAAAGATATTTGGGTGAGCCTTAAGAGCCATTTCAACTTCTTCTGGGAATATTTTCTCTCCACCAGAATTAATGGAAACACTCCCTCTCCCCAGCAAAGTCATTTGACCATCTTCCTCATATTTAGCCATATCTCCTGGTATTGAATACCTTTCTCCATTAACTTCAATAAATGTTTTTTCAGATTTTTCTTTATCTTTGTAATAAGCAACGGGTACATGACCTTTCCTTGCTAAATATCCAATTGTTTCTGTATCACTGGGCTGAATAACTTCTAAAGTATCAAGATTTAAAATTTCACTAAAATTAGGCTTCGTAAATTTTGGGCCCCCGCCAGAGTCTTTTAATTTTCCATCTTTTATATGTATATTCACTCCGGTTGCTCCAGTTTCAGAGGACCCAACAGCATCTATGAGGAAAAGATTAGGTAGATATTCTAGGATAGTATCTTTGATAGAGGCGCTGAAAACAGACGCAGTGCTTGCTAGAACAAATAATGAGGATAGGTCTAAACCTTTTTCGAGTGCATAGGGGAGTGCGTCACAAAGAGGCCTTCCCATAGCATCACCTGTGATAGTTAGGTTCATTACTTTTTCTTTAGCAATAATTTCCCAAATATAATCCGCATCAAATGAAATTTTATCATTGATTATAAATTTCCATCCTGAAAAGAAAGCATTAAATGATTGCCATTGAGCGGCGCCATGCATTAATGGAGCTAATGCAAGAGCAGTTGTTTGGTCTTGCAAGCATTTATCTGCAAAAGCTTCGGGTGTAGGATATTTTTCTCCCGTTACTGCATCTATGCCTCCTCCAAGTGTCATTAAGACATCTTCCATACGCCAGACCACTCCCTTTGGCATTCCAGTGGTACCCCCTGTATAGAGTATATATTTATCATCCCCTGATCTTTCAACACTTAGCCTAGAATCATCTTCATCTAAAATTAGAGCTTCAAAATCATAACTTCCTTCAATGACATCAGTATCAGAGTTATCATTTATACAAATAAAATCTTTTAAAATAGGCAGATCATTTTTAATATTGTTGAGCTTTGTGCCAAACTGCTTGTGATAAAAAACAGCTTCCATATCAGCGTTACCAATAAGATACTTAAGCTCTTCTTCAACATATCTGTAGTTAATATTAATGGGAATTGCACATAACTTATATGCTCCAAGCATCACCTCTAGCCACTCTATGCAGTTAAAAGCATAAATTCCAATATGACTGCCTTTTTTTATTCCAAGTTTTTTCAAGGCATTTGCTGCTTTATTTGTTCTTGCATCTAACTCTTGATAAGTTAAACGAGTGGACCCAAGCACCACTGCTTCTCTGTCAGGAATCCTATCTACAACTCCTTCAAATATGTCAGCAGCATTAAATTCCATCAGACGTTTGAAGAGTGATTTTCCCAATAGGGATCTCTTAATCTTCTTTTGTATAACTTGCCATTCTCGTCCCTTGGAAGCTTTTCAATAAAATCTATGCTTCTTGGTAGCTTCATTTTTGCAAGATTTTCCTGAGCAAAATTCATCAATTCAGCAAGCAATTCATTAGAAGAATCAAAATTTTGGTTAAGCTCTACAACTGCCTTAACTTCTTCCCCCCATTCTTCGTTAGGAATTCCAAATACAGCTACATCAGCAACAGCAGGATGCATTAGAAAAGCGCTCTCAATCTCAGCTGGATATATGTTGGCTCCGCCAGAAATAATCATATCTATCTTCCTGTCACATAAAAATAAATATCCTTCATCATTTAAATACCCAATATCACCAACAGTAAAATAAACCTGATCATCAAAAATCAGTCTCTCTTTTTTTGTTTTTGCTTGATCGCCCTTGTACTCAAATTTTGTTGCTTCACCAAGTTTCATAAAGACTGTACCTTGATTATCCGGTTTTGCCTCAGTCCCATCATCGTTAATGATTTTGATTTCAGCACCTGGCCATGCTTTGCCAACTGTTCCAGGAAACTTAGACCATGAATCAGCATCGACAACTGTTCCGCCTCCTTCAGTAGCAGCATAATATTCCCATATAGAATTTCCCCACCATTCAATCATTGCTTGCTTGGTATGAATTGGGCAGGGTGCTGCAGCATGAATCATGGCTCGAGTTGATGAGCAATCATATTTTGCTCTGATTTCATCGGGAAGCTGCAACAATCTATGAAATTGAGTAGGAACCATATGACTTGTTGTAACTTTGTATTTATCAATTAGATAAAGCATTTGCTCCGCATCAAATTTTTCCATCAACACAACAGAATGCCCATAATGCAATGCTGCTGAAGAGTGAACTAAGACAGCAGTGTGATACAAAGGTGATCCAACGATGTGGACATTATTTTCTTGCGGTTGAATTTCAAAGAAGCTAAGTATCATTGCAAACATACTTAAAACATCATCAGGATCTCCAGGAATTAATGCACGTTTTACACCTTTAGGCTTTCCGGTTGTACCAGATGTATAGTTCATCACTTGACCCGCAGTTCTTTCTTCTGGGCTGGTAATTGGTTGAGAGCTTATAAATTCATCTAAATGTGTAAAGCCACTCATTTGAGTTGTACTTATACACCCATTCTCTGGAAAATTAATAGCTGAAACTGCTTTTTGGCATGCCTCTTCCATAGCAGGCACTTCACCAGACGCAATGAATGCTTTAGCTCCTGAATCTTCAAGAATATATGCTATTTCTGGTCCAGCTAGATGCCAATTAATAGGCACCATGTAAAAACCAGATTGCGCACAAGCCAAATAAGCTATGTAGTATTCAACTGAATTAGGTAATACAGTTGCCACCACATCACCACTCTTAACCCCAAACTCTCTTAATGCATGCGTTAATTGATTGGTTTTTGCTAGTAGCTCACCTCTTGTCCAAATCTTTTCTGACGGTTCAACTATAGCAATTTCATCTGGGTGTGAATTCCCAAATCTATAAAAACCTAATTCACTCATATGTCTCTCTTTATATATTTATTGAACTAATAATTCTAACTTTGGTAATTCATTAATGTAACCTAATAATATAAATTTATATGTAATAATGATTTCCAAATGGACGCCCTGTTTAGCAATTTAAATCAAGAAACTTTATGGTTATTAGTTGTTTTCTACGATTTATCACTCGCTATTTTTCTATATAGGTTCTTTGGTAAGTATGGTTTGTATTGCGCAGTAATCCTTGGAATAGTCCTTGGAAATCTTCAGGGCGGAAAAGTAAGCGAATTAACTCTATTTGGCATGCAATTCAATGTAAGCATGGGCGCAATTCTATACTCAGGTATTTACTTTGCCACAGATCTTTTAAATGAGAAATTTGGCAAAGATGAGGCTAATCGAGCTGTCATGCTTGGATTTGTTGCAAATATAGCAGTCATGCTGACTTTGGTGCTTAGTACCAAGTTTTTGCCATCTGATTTAACTGGATCGGCGGCAGAGGTCCATGATGCTATTTCAGTTCTAGCTTTCTATTCACCCATTTTTATTATTGGTTCCTTAACCGCATACCTTGTCAGCCAAAGATTTGACGTATGGTTTTTCCATTACTTAAAAAACTTAACGAATGGAAAAAAACTATGGCTTAGAAATAATCTCTCTACCATGGCATCCCAACTAATAGATACCTTGATATATCAATTTACTTGGGTTCTTGCTACAGATTTAACATTCACCCAAGCCTTTGCCATCTCTATTGCAAAATACGTTATTAAGGTATTAATAGCTTTAATAGACACTATTTTTATATATTGGGTGAGAAATTGGGAAATTAAATCTTAGTTTAGAAAACGCTTGTATGGATTATACTTATACCAAAAGAAATTCTATTTAAATTAACATATGTCTAAAAAATCGAAAGAGGAGCTTCAGAAAGAACTTTCACCTGAATCTTATTATGTAACTCAGGAAAGCGGGACAGAGCGACCTTTTACAGGTCAGTATTGGGATCATGTTGAGGATGGGGTATACACTTGTATTTGTTGTGGCGAGATGCTTTTTAAATCTGAATCAAAATTTGATGCAGGCTGTGGATGGCCTAGTTTTTATGAAGCTGCAAATAACAATAAAATTAATGCATTAGAGGATCATTCCTTATCAAGAGTTAGAACTGAGATTAGATGTTTAAAGTGTGATGCGCATCTTGGTCATGTTTTCACAGATGGTCCACAGCCTAATGGTTTGAGGTATTGTGTCAATTCTGC
Organism: uncultured SAR86 cluster bacterium; assembly: GCA_902512655.1. Classification (GTDB taxonomy): domain Bacteria; phylum Pseudomonadota; class Gammaproteobacteria; order Magnimaribacterales; family D2472; genus D2472. The sequence continues at coordinate 22,957 of CABXJR010000005.1, read as the reverse complement.
TGCTTTAGATTTTGAAAAAGAAACATCTTCAAATTAAGTGATCGCCAAAACTGCTTCTCATCTAAATTTTTTCTCAACTATTAAGGTAGGTGGTTGGACTTTTATCTCAAGAGTGGCCGGTTTAATCAGGGATATCTTTACAACCAATCTGCTTGGGGCAAGTATTTTTCATGATATTTTTGTGGTTGTACTTAAAATTCCAAATGTTTTTAGAAAGCTCTTTGCTGAAGGGGCATTTAGCCAAGCTTTTATTCCAATATACTCTGAGTATATAGGCAGCAAAGATGATAAGGGCAGTCAAGATTTTCTAAATGCTTTATTTGGTATTTTGCTCTCATCACTCTTTATATTTACAGCCTTGGCTTTATTGTTTGCACCAATATTTATTTTGATATTTGCTCCGGGCTTTTATTTTGATATACAAAAACAGGATTTAGCTGTCAGTCTTTTAAGAATTATGTTTCCTTATCTTGCATTAATTTCTCTTGTTGCTTTTGCAGCTGGCATTCAAAATTCTCATAATAAATTTTCTATTCCAGCGATAACTCCTTTAATTTTCAATTTGAGTTTAATTGGTTCAGCATGGCTAGTTGCTCCAAAAATAGACATACCAGTTATGGCTCTTGCTTGGGGAGTATTTCTAGCAGGATTTCTCCAATTACTTTTCCAGATTGCGCCTTTAGCAACGATAAAAAAAATCCCCGTACCAAAAATTGATTTTCAGAACCCTGGCGTTAAAAAATTTTTTATTCTTATTCTTCCTGCTATTGTTGCAGGAGGCATAGCTCAAATAAATTTACTAATTGATACTATTTTTGCATCTTTATTAATTACAGGTAGTCCAACTTGGCTATATGTTTCAGATAGATTAATACAATTCCCAATGGGAATATTTGCTATTGCTATTGGAACTGTTCTTTTACCCAGCCTTTCTAAGGCTTATGCTCAAAAAGAAATTCAAGCTTATACTGAACAGCTTGAGCATGCGTTTAAGTTAGTTCTTTTTCTAGCTATCCCTTCGTTAATTGGATTGGCTTTATTTGCATCCCCATTGCTGGCTACTATTTTTCAAAGAGGAGCTTTTTTGTGGAGTGACGTGCAGCAGGCCAGCTTGAGTTTAATAGGCTTCTCATTTGGATTACCTTTTTTTATGGCCATGAAAGTATTGGTTCCAGCATTTTTTTCTAGACAAAATACCAAAACTCCTATGTTGATAGCATTTTTAAGTTTATTGATAAACATATGTCTGAACTACCTATTAGCATTTTATTTTGGTTTAGGGCATCTTGGCTTAGCAATTGCCAGTTCTATTTCTGCAATAGTAAGTGTAATAATTTTAAGCCTTATTCTTAAAAGAGATGGGTTAATTTCTTTCTCTGGAATTTTAAGCGCCTTCTCTTTAAAAGTGTTAATAGCTAGTATTGCTTTGATATCTTTTTTATCAATTTTTAATCAATATTTTGATTTTGAATTATTTACTCAAGCTCAAAGGCTTTTGCATTTAGTTGCTGCTGTCATTGGCTCATTAATAATTTATTTTGGAGCGAGTTTTATATTAGGAGTTAGGCCAGCTGATTTTAAATAATGTACTTAATTAGAGGAATAGGAAACATAGAAACTTTTAACAGGAAGTTTCCAAATCAGTCAATGAGTGGAACTATTGGGAATTTTGATGGTTTGCATCTTGGGCATCAAGCAATCCTTAATCAGGTAAAAGATAAGGCAAGAGAGAGCTCAAGCGCGTCTTTAGTATTTTTTACAGAGCCACATGCATCTGAGTATTTTGCAGCTAAAGATAAAAAATCTTCAGCACCTCCGAGAATTTGCCCTTGGAGAGAAAAAGTAAAGTTGCTAAAAAATTTTGGTATAGACTTTGCATTTTTTCTTCAATTTAATAAATCTTTAAAAACAATGACTCCACAGAGTTTTCTTGATGATGTTCTAGCCCAACTTAACTTAAAACATTTAATCATTGGTGATGATTTTAGATTTGGAGCTGAGCGGGCTGGTGACTTTCAGCTATTAAAAGATTGGGGCAAGAGCAATGGAACAGAAGTAATTGCCAATAAAACAGTCTCAAGAGATGGTTTAAGAATAAGCTCTACAAGAATAAGAGAGGCTCTGTTACGGAGCAAGTTTGAGTTGGCAGCACAATTACTCGGGCGACCCTATACGTTTTCAGGAAAAGTGGTTCATGGAAAACAATTAGGTAGAACTATCGGCGTCCCTACAGCTAATCTATGGATACCAAAACAAAGACTTCCTATAGCTGGTGTTTATGCAGTCAAGTGTTCGTTGGCGGGAGAGTCATTGAATGGAATTGCAAATATGGGTATCAGACCCACATTAGACGGATCTAAACCTGTTCTTGAAATCCATATATTTAATTTCAGTGAGTCTATATATGGTCAAAGATTGACTGTAGAATTCAAAAATAAACTTCGTGATGAGAAGAAATTTGATAACATTGACCTATTAAAAGAACAAATTCTTCAAGACATATCTCAAGCTAAAGAAATACTGGAATAATTCTCTATGAGTAAAGAATATCGGGATACTTTAAATCTCCCTGAAACTAATCTATCGATGAAAGCTGGTTTGCCTAGAAAAGAACCAGAAATATTAGAATTTTGGAACTCTATTAACCTCTATCAAAAAATTAGAGAGCAAAATGCTGACAAGGAAAAGTTTATTCTTCATGACGGGCCTCCCTATGCTAATGGAGATATCCATTTAGGTCATGCCGTTAATAAAACTCTTAAGGACATTACAATAAAATTTCAAAGCATGCTTGGAAAAGATGCGCCATATGTTCCTGGTTGGGATTGTCATGGTTTGCCGATTGAATTAAATGTTGAAAAAAAACATGGGAAGGGAAGCGATCTTGTTAGAGATAAAAAATCATTTATCAAAGCTTGCAGAGAATATGCACAATCTCAGGTTGATAAGCAAAGAAAAGATTTTATTCGATTGGGAGTATTGGGTGATTGGGAGAATCCATATCTATCATTAAATAAAAGTTTTGAAGCAGACACTGTTCGCGCATTAGGAAGAATCATTGCTAATGGACATCTTGAGCAAGGAGAAAAACCTGTCCATTTTTGCATGGATTGCAGATCAGCTTTAGCCGAGGCTGAAGTAGAGTATCTGGATAAGCAATCTCATTCTATTGATGTGAAGTTTAAAGTGTTACCCAAATCTATTGAGTCACTTTGTTCTATATTTCAAGTTGATATAGTTGAAGAAGCATATTTCGTAATTTGGACGACAACTCCATGGACAATCCCATCAAATGTAGCTGTATGTATCCATGAAGAAATTGAGTATATTTTTGTTAGAGGCGATAACGATCATTTTATTATTGCAAAAGACCTATTGGATGAATGCTCTGATAGATGGGGCATAGAGTTAGAGATTCTTGGATCAGCGTTAGGAGAAGAAATTACTGGGATCGTCATGGCTCATCCTTTGTATGAAAGGGAATCAAAGCTATTGCACGGAGACCATGTTACCACTGAAAGTGGAACAGGTTGTGTGCATACTGCTCCAGCGCACGGGTTGGATGATTACTTTATTTGCATAAAGAATGGTCTTGAATCTGTAAAAGCCTTGGATAATCGTGGCATTTTTAAAGAAGAATACGGACCATTAAGCGGCTTAAGCACTAAGAAGGGAGATCCGATAGTTATTGAATTATTAAAGGACAATAAAGCATTGCTTGCTCATCAACAATACGATCATTCATATCCGCATTGTTGGAGGCATAAGTCACCAGTAATTTTTATGTCAACCCCACAATGGTTTATCTCAATGAAGAAATCTGGTCTTAGTGATGGAGCGGTGAATGCAGTTAAAGATGTTAATTGGGAGCCCAGCTGGGGAGAAGAACGCATTCTTTCAATGCTCGAAGATCGCCCTGATTGGTGCATATCGAGACAACGAAATTGGGGCGTTCCAATTACCTTAATTATTCATAATGAAACAGGCGAGATCCATCCCAAGCAGAATCTACTTTTTAATCAAATTGCAGATGTTATTGATAAAGAGGGTATTGAGGGTTGGGATAATTTAAGCCTTGATTCATTGATTGATGATGCTGAATACTATTCTAAGGTTTATGACACCTTGGATGTTTGGTTTGACTCGGGTGTAACACACATGTGTGTTTTAGATAAGTTGTATGGTGCAGATGTGGTTGCAGATCTCTATCTAGAGGGATCAGATCAGCATAGGGGATGGTTTCAATCGTCCTTACTGACTGGAATTGCGACAAATGGCATGGCTCCTTATCACTCAGTTCTCACTCATGGATTCGTAGTTGATGATGAAGGCAGAAAACAATCTAAGTCTTTAGGCAATACCATTTCACCTCAAAAAATTTGGGATACATTAGGAGCTGATATTTTAAGATTGTGGATTGCTTCAACTGATTTTAGGAGTGAAATGGTTGCTTCTGATGAGATATTTAAGAGGGTTTCAGATCAATACAGAAGAATCCGAAATACCTTTAGATTTTTATTGGGGAATATCAATGATTTTGATGCAAACAAGGATTCAATTGAGCTAAATAATTTACTTGAACTTGATAAATGGGTTTTGCATGAGCTTGCTCTATTACAAGAGGATGTAAAGGAATTATATAAAGCATATTCATATCACCAAGTTATTCAGAGAATACATAATTTCTGTGTAAATCAATTAGGTGGCATTTATTTAGATATCATTAAAGATAGGCAATATACCACTCAGCAAGATTCTCAAATAAGAAGATCTGCTCAAACCGCAATGCAATTAATTGTTAATCAGCTCGTCGTATTAATCTCGCCTGTTTTATCTTTTACAGCTGAGGAGATTTGGCAAGGCAATGATTTTCTTTTGGCAGAGGCAGACTCAGTATTTTTGGCAACCTTAAAAGATTTAGAAAGTTTTAATAGTGATCTTTCAAATGAAGATTGGAAGAGAATGCTGGAGATAAAGGAAGAGGTTAATCAGAGCATTGAAGAGTCTAGAGCTGCTGGAGTTATAAAGGGCTCATTGGATGCATCAATTGAGTTAATTCTTGATTCTGATGATTTTAACTTAGCCAATAAGTCTGCATCAGAAATTCATTTCTTTTTTATAGTTTCAGAGTGCAATATTCTTCAAGGAGATTCTTTCAAAATATCTGTATCTAAATCATCTGCAGAGAAATGTGTGAGATGTTGGCATAGAAATAAATCAGTTGGCTCCAGTAGCAAGCATCCAGAAGTATGTAATAGGTGTGTAGAAAACTTAGACGGTCCAGGAGAGGGTAGAAGATTTGCTTAGCATCAAACAAGGCTACCTTGTTATATTTTGCTTAATTGTAATCGACCTAGCGTCAAAATTTATTGCTGAAGAAAACCTAGTCTATGGGCAGGCAATTCCACTTATACCAATATTAGACTTATTGTTGGTATTCAATTCCGGGATAGCTTTTAGTATTTTTGATTTTAATAATAATGTATTTAGCTTTGGTTTATCTCTCTTTGGATTAGTGATAGTTGCTTATCTTCATTCACTATACAAAAATGAAGAATCTTCTATTAACCGCCCCTCTTTGATCTTGATTATTGCTGGAGCGCTTGGAAATATTCTTGATAGATTGCCGGATGGAGTGGTAACTGATTTTTTATTTTTTCATGTTGGCAATACTTCATTTTTTATTTTTAATTTTGCTGATGCTTTTATTTCAATTGGCGCTGCATTATTTTTCTTGACGGAGTTTAAAAAATTTCTTCAAAATAGATCACGATGAAGACTAAAGTTTTATTGGCAAATCCAAGAGGATTTTGTGCTGGTGTAGATCGAGCTATTGATATTGTCAACCAAGCTTTAAAAAAATTTGGACCACCGATCTATGTTCGCCATGAAGTTGTTCATAATAAGACTGTAGTAGATGAATTAAAGTCCAAAGGCGTAATATTTGTTGATGAACTCAGTGAAGTCCCTCAATCATCTCATGTTATTTTTAGTGCTCATGGGGTTTCTGAGAAGGTTGAGAAAGAAGCTGAAGAATTTAACTTGCTTTCTTTCGATGCTACATGTCCTCTAGTAACCAAGGTTCATAGCGAGGTTCAGCGACATGTCAGGGCCGGCAGAGATATTATTTTAATTGGTCATGAGGGGCACCCTGAAGTAGAAGGAACGCTAGGAAGACATAATCCCATCAAGTCAAATAGCAAAATTTATCTTGTGCAAGACGAGGTAGAAGCTAGATCATTAATTGTCTCACAGCCTGAAAATCTTGCATATGTTACACAAACTACTCTCAGCCTTGATGACACTATTGCCATAGTTAAAATCTTATATGAACAGTTTCCTAAAATTCTAAAACCAAAAAGCGATGATATTTGTTATGCAACTCAAAATAGACAGGATGCCGTAAAGCAACTTGCTTTAGAGAGTGACTTTATTGTTGTTATAGGCTCAAGAAATAGCTCTAACTCAAACCGTCTTAAAGAGTTGGCTGAGAAGTGTGGTGCTACTTCTGTCTTGATAGATGGTCCTGAGGAGCTTGATTTAAAATCTTTATCTAAATATAACAATATTGGTATAACAGCCGGAGCATCTGCACCAGAATCAATTGTTCAGAGTGTGGTACAAGCAATTAGTCTTGAATTAAATACTGTTGCCGAAGAATTGGGTGAAAACAAAGAAAACATATATTTTAGACTGCCTCCTGAGTTACGCTGATCTTAGAGATAAAAAAATTTTATGTCTTAAATTTCATCCATTACACTATTTCTATGTCTAGAGGAAAAATATGATCTCTGAATATGGCATTATTGATGTTGCAGAATTTTGTCCATCTCCTAATTTTGATGAAAGACCAAATAATGCTGCAATTGATTTAATTGTGATACACGCTATTAGCCTTCCAGCAGGTCTTTATAATACCCAGCTAATTAAAGATTTGTTTTTAAACTGCTTAGATCCAGGAAATGATAAATTTTTAGAATCGATTAAGGATCTTAAAGTTTCTTCCCATTTTTTAATTACGCGTAAAGGAGCATTAATTCAGTTTGTACCCACTGATAAGAGAGCTTGGCATGCTGGCACTTCTTCTTATAAAGGTCGTGAGAACTGTAATGATTTCTCAATTGGTATTGAGTTAGAGGGCTGCGATGACGAGGAATTTGAACAGCCACAATACCACTCTTTATTAAAATTGATTAATTTTTTATCCATCGATTTAGAAATTAACAAACAAGATATTGTGGGTCATGCAGACATAGCTCCGGGAAGAAAAACAGATCCAGGGCCATTATTCGACTGGAGTTTATTACAATCAATGTTATGAGAAGAAAGTTAATAGGTATTTTATTGCTTGGTTTTGCATCTGGCCTTCCTTATATGCTTGTTTTCTCAACGCTAACGGCTTGGCTGAGAGATGTAGGCATTTCTTTAACTGAAATTGGTTTTTTTGCATGGCTAGTCCTCACATACTCTTTAAAATTTTTGTGGGCACCATTTGTAGATAGATATTCGATCCCGGGATTTAAAGTTTTTGGAAAAAGAAGGGGGTGGATTCTCTTTTCCCAATCAGTAATATTTTTATCATTAATTGGAATGAGTTTAATAGACCCACTTCAAAATATTCAATTATTAGCACTGTTTGCATTTTTTGCAGCCTTTTTTGGCTCAATACAAGATGTTGCTGTAGACGCTTTAAGAATTGAGATTGGTGAAGCAAAAGAGCAAGGTGATTTAGCAGCCAGTTACCAGTTAGGATATCGAGTTGCAATTCTTGTCGCTACATCTATGGCATTAATTTTTGCTGATTTATACAGTTGGTCTTATGTATATCAATTAATGGGTATTCTTATGTTGATAGGATCAGCAGGAGCATTGATATGTTACGAACCAAATAATAGGGAAATTGCTATCTTAAGATTTGATGAGGCTCTCTTTGAAGCTTTCAAAGACTTTTTCAATCGCTTTGGTTTATGGTCTGCAGCTTTGCTTTTGTTAATAATCTCTACATATAGGCTTACCGATATTGTAATGGGGCCAATGGCAATGCCTTTTTATTTAGATTTAGGGTTTTCAAAAACTGAAATAGGAGCTCTTGTAAAAACTATAGCTCTTTTTGGATCAGTTATTGGCTTTTTTATTGGCGGCTTATTAATAAAAAGAATTTCTTTATTTAATGCGCTGCTATTTGGAGGTTTCTGTGTTTTATTTACTAATTTATTTTTTGCCTATGTTGCAAGTGCGCAAGCAAATATCTCTCTCCTATCTTTAATTGTTGGCTTAGATAGCTTTGCAGCTGGCTTGGTGGGAACTGTAAATATTGCTTTTTTAACAAGCTTGGTTTCAAAAAAATTTACTGCGGTACAATACGCTATGTTGACATCATTTATGATGCTTCCAGGAAAATTTTTAAGTGGCTTCTCAGGTATTCTGGCTGATTACTATTTATCAATTTCATCGTTAGAAAGTGGTTGGGCATACTTCTTTTATACTACTTCTGCTATGTCTATTCCGGCATTGTTATTAATAATGATATACAAAAAAAACTATGCAGCTAATTCAGTATAGTTCTAGGCTTATTCTTGGGATTTCTATAGTAATAATATCAATTCTTTCTATTCAAGAAATTGATTTTCAGTCTTCAGTTAACCTGAGTGATAAATTGCTGCATCTCTTTTGTTTTTTATATATCACTATTATCAGTTGGCTGAGTAGAATAATTTACAAGGAATTATGGCTTTATGTTATAGTCCTCGCCTACGGAATTTTGATTGAGATAGTGCAGATATATATACCATATCGATCTTTTGAATTTTTGGATATTTTTGCTGATTTCTTAGGAATTTTAGCAGGAAGCCTCTTCATAAATTTCTTTAAATATTTATATCCAAAGTATTGAATTAATATTTTTAAGCCATACATAATCCATAGCCTTTATTTATAAGGATTATTGTTATTTTTTAAGTAGGAGATTTGCAATGAAATTGAAACCTTTACACGATAAAGTTTTAGTTAAAAGAACAGACGAAGAACAAACTACGCCTGGTGGGATTGTTTTGCCTGGCTCAGCTACAGAAAAGCCTTCTCAAGGGGAAGTTGTTGCTGTGGGGCCTGGTAAAAGACAAGATAATGGAGAAGTTTCTTCCATGGGCGTTAAAGTTGGTGACTTAGTGATATTTGGTCAGTATGGTGGCAACGAAGTAAAAATAGATGGTGATGAATATCTCATGCTAAGTGAGAGTGATATTTACGGCATTTTCAGTTAAACAATTTAATTAATAATTAGGAGAATAAAAATATGTCAGCTAAAGATGTAAAATTTGGAGATTCCGCAAGAGTTAAAATGCTTCAGGGTGTTAATATTCTTGCTGATGCAGTTAAAGTTACCCTGGGTCCTAAGGGTAGAAATGTTGTTTTAGATAAGTCCTTCGGCGCACCAACTGTTACCAAAGATGGTGTTTCAGTTGCGAAAGAGATTGAATTAGAAGATAAGTTTGAGAACATGGGCGCTCAAATGCTTAAACAGGTATCTTCACAAACCTCAGACGAAGCTGGAGATGGGACAACAACAGCTACTGTTCTTGCTCAGTCCATAGTAAATGAAGGCCACAAATCTGTTGCAGCTGGAATGAATCCTATGGATCTAAAGAGAGGAATTGATAAGGCTATTTCAACGGCCGTGCAATTTGTTGAAAAATTGAGCGTTCCTTGTTCAGATGACAACACTATTTCGCAAGTAGGAACCATTTCTGCAAATGGTGATCAAGATGTTGGTGGAATTATTTCAGAAGCAATGGAAAAAGTTGGAAAAGAGGGCGTCATTACCGTTGAGGAAGGTAATGGAATTGATAACGAGCTAGATGTAGTTGAGGGGATGCAATTTGATAGAGGTTATCTATCTCCATATTTTGTTACTAATCAAGACAACATGACATCAGAGCTTGAGAACCCTTTTATCCTTTTGCATGATAAGAAAATTTCAAATATAAGAGATATGTTGCCCTTGCTTGAATCAGTCGCTAAGGCAGGAAGACCCCTGTTGATAATTGCCGAGGATATTGAAGGCGAAGCTCTTGCAACGCTTGTAGTAAATAATCTAAGGGGAACTGTTAAGGCTGCAGCTTGTAAGGCTCCCGGTTTTGGTGATAGAAGAAAAGCCATGCTTGAAGATATTGCAATACTAACTGGCGGTACTGTTATTTCTGAAGAAGTTGGACTTTCTCTCGAAGGTGCAACCATTGAAGATCTTGGAACAGCAAAAAGGGTTTCATTGGATAAAGATAACACCACTATTGTTGATGGAGCTGGCGACCAAAAAGCTATTGTATCAAGAGTTAATCAGATCAGAACTCAGATAGAAGACACTTCTTCTGATTACGATAGAGAGAAGTTGCAAGAACGAGTTGCAAAATTAGCTGGTGGAGTGGCTGTCATTAAAGTTGGAGCTGGTTCTGAAATAGAAATGAAAGAAAAGAAAGCAAGGGTTGAAGATGCGTTGCATTCTACACGCGCAGCCGTTAAAGAGGGTATCGTCCCTGGTGGTGGAGTTGCCCTAGTAAGAGCTTTAGATTCACTCACAAAATTGAAGGGTGATAACGATGATCAAAATGTTGGCATCAACATTGTTAGAAAAGCATTCGAAGCTCCATTAAGACAAATTGCTGCAAATGCAGGTGAAGAATCATCAGTTATTGTTGCAAAAGTAATTGATGGTGAAGGTTCATTCGGCTTTAATGCAGCAAATGGAGAATACGGCGACATGATAGAAATGGGTATTCTTGATCCTGCAAAAGTAACAAGAACCGCTCTTCAAGCAGCTGGTTCAGTTGCTGGAATGATGATCACCACTGAAGCCATGGTTACAGATATGCCTCAAGATGAGTCTGCAGCACCTGCAATGCCTGATATGGGTGGAATGGGCGGTATGGGCGGAATGCCTGGCATGATGTAAGCCAATTTCTACAATTTAAAAAAAACGGGGTTTCCTCCCCGTTTTTTTTTGCAAGATATATAATGATTAAATCACAACTTGAATTTTAGGAGTATGAATATGGAAGCGTATCTTGGAACAGTGCTAATCAGATTTGCTCACATTCTTTTTGGAGTGCTTTGGATAGGACTTCTTTATTACTTTAATTTTGTCCAAACAGAATATTTCAAAGAATCAGAAGCCTCTGCAAAGTCTGATGTGGTTCAAAAATTGGTTCCAAATGCTTTGTGGTACTTTAGATGGGCGGCAGCATTTACATTTTTAACTGGCTTATATTTACTTTATTGGTTAAGCATTACAGTTAATATTGGTATTGTATTGGGTGCAGTAATGGCTACATTTATGGCTGCAAATGTTTGGTTTGTGATCTGGCCAAATCAAAAGAAAGTTATTGCTGGTTCTCCTGATGCAGCCGAAGCTGGAGCAAAAGCTGGATTAGCTTCCCGTACTAATACTTTGTTTTCATTACCAATGCTTTACTTGATGGTCTATTCTGCTCACGGCGGCGCATTACCAATGATTGCTGAAACTGGTATGAATAGTCTTTGGATTGGTTTGGTAATTATTTTACTAATTGAGGCAAATGCATTATTTGGGAAAATGAATGCAATGATTACCTCTGTAAAAGCAGTCATTCATTCTGGAGTTGCCCTCACAGTAATATTTGGACTGCTGGTTCATTATTTGTAATCAGATAAAAACTTTAAAAAGGAGAGCCTAGCTCTCCTTTTTTTTAATCTTTACTTTTTCAATGGAATTATCATCTATATTTAAAATTTCTATTCTGTAGCCATCGATTTCTAAGCAGACGTTTTCTTGGGGAATTTGATCCAGGAAATCAGTAATTGTTCCATTAATCGTTTTTGAACCATCTTCATCAATATCCCAATTCATAAAATTATTTAATTCTCTGACTTTTGAGTTGCCATCAGCAATCACTGAACCATCTTTCTTTACAAGGAATTCTTTTTCAAGATCTGCCTTAGCAGCACCAAATTTTCCAACTATTTCTGTAAAAATATCTTCCATAGTTAAAAGCCCTTGTATTTCACCATACTCATCAACTACTAATGAGAGGTTGTTATCTTGTTTTTGGAATTTACTTAGCTGAGTTGAAATAGTCGTAGACTGCGATATGAATGTTGTATCAAAAAGAATGCTTTTCACCTCGTTCCCAGCCTCAAGGGCTTCCATGAATTCATGTGAGTCTTTTAGGTGCAACATCCCTATTATATGATCAATAGATTTCTTGAACACTGGCAACCTGCTGTAATAAGATGAGCCAATAATCTTTTGAGCATCCTCGATATTTTTTGTAATGTCTATTCCAATAATTTCAGCATGAGGCGTCATGATATCTTCAACTGTTAATTCTTCCATGCCTAAGATTGATGAAAGCATTTCTCTTGATTGATTTGGAATTAAATCACCATGCTCTTCAAGTAATGTTCTCAATTCATCAGAGTTTAAATTATCGTTAGTAGCTGATTGCATCGGATCGACATTAAATACTTTAAGAATTCTTGAGCTAAGAATATTCGTTAGCCAAACTAGAGGCCTAAAAATAATTACTAATACCTTTAATAGCCAAGATGATTTAGTTGCAAAATTTTCTGGGTATACACTTGCAATGGTTTTTGGGGTTATTTCAGAAAAAATTAAGATAACAAGAGTGAGAATAATTGAGCCAAGCAATACATTGCCACCAAAGTAATCAATCATTATTATTGTTACTAATGCAGAAGCTAAAATATTAGCAAAATTATTACCAATCAAGATTGATGCAAGCAACACATCTGGCCTTTGAAGCAATCTAAGAGCTCTCCTTGCTCCTTTAGAGCCCTTGGATAAGTTTCTTAATTTCACCTTATTTGATGCGATCATTCCAGTCTCAGAGCCAGAGGAAAATGCAGAAAAGATCAATAACACAAACAGTGCCAAGAATAGAAAAGAAATTGAATTAGTGCTCAAGAAGAATTTATAAGTAGTATATTAAAAATATTGAATTGCCAGAATATGCCAGAAGGACCATAGCAAAAGAAAGAATGGTTCCTCTAACTGCATATCGCACCTTCAAATTTGCGTATTTTACCCCTAAAAACGTTAGCAAATAAATAATTAAGGCAAATGAAGTAAAGATAATTTTAAATATTAATTCTAAATCTAGCTCACCAACAACCATAAACCCAGAAATAAGTGATAACACAATACCCAAAAGCCCAAACCCAATTAAGACAAATATTTCGTTATATTCTCTTTCTACAGATTTTACATTAGAACCAATCTCACCCTTTTTGATCTTTGCAATGTGCCTTTCAAGTAATGTTGTTTCAAAAAAAGTAACAATCAATATCACAATACTAAAGCTTGTAGCGGAAACATGAAGGCCCAATATAGAAATGCCTTTTGAGTAAGCCATGAGAACAGTAATCATTAACAAAGCTACAGATAGTCCTATGTATACTTGTTTTGACGACTTTAAAACAGCTCTGGATATGAAATAGCTAATTAAAGCAATTAATGTAGTTAATGGAAATGACACAATCTTATTTTTTTGTAATCTTTATATATTAACACTATCAAATTCGTCAAGGTTAACCTAAAATACACACCTTTTTATTAATACATAACTGATTTTTTATTATGGTAGTAGTTAGACTTGCAAAAAGCGGAGCCAAAAAGAACCCTTATTATTTTATAACGGTTGCTGATTCCAGAAAACCAAGAGATGGCGCATTTATTGAGCGCTTGGGTTTTTTTAATCCCTCAGCAAAGGGGTCTGAAGAAAGAATGAGATTTAACCTAGAAAGGTTAGATCATTGGATTTCTCAGGGTGCGCAGCTTTCAGATAAAATTCAAGAATTAGCAAAAGATGCAAGAATGACTCCAGATGAACTTCAAGCAAAGCTTGATGCAAAAAAAGATAAAAGAGCACAAAAGAGAGATGCCATAAAAGCAAAGAAGGTGGCTGAGTTAGAAGCTCAAGCTAAAGAAGAAGAAGCAGCGGCACCAGCAGCAGAAGAAGAAGCAGCAGCAGAAGAAGCAGAAGAAGAATCTTCAGATGATGAGAAAAAATAACTCAGTAAATCTTTCACTGTTTATCCTCATTGCCAAAATAGGCAAGACAAGAGGCCTCAAGGGAGAGTTTTTTCTTAGATCATTCGCCCAAAGTCCAGAAACACTTTTTTCCTTTAAAAAATTCTATGCCCTTTTACCATCAGCAATGGAGGAAGTGCATTTTGAATATATGAAACAAAGTAATTCAAATATTATTGCGAAACTTAAATCTTTTAGTGATGTTGATGAAGTTAAATCATTTGGTCAAAAGGATATATATATACTCAAATCAGAGCTCCCAGAATTGAGCGCTAATGAAGCCTATTGGTTTGAGCTAGAAGGTATGGGAATTATCAACCTTGAGGGTCAACATCTTGGCCATGTGCAAGAGGTAAATAACTTTGGAGCCAACGATGTTCTTGTGGTTAAACCTATCAACAAAAAAATAAAAAATCTTTTAATTCCATATATAAAGAATAGAGTAGTTATTTCTGTTGATAAATCAGAAAATTCAATATTAGTTGATTGGCAGGAAGATTATTAATTTTTATGAATATCAATATTATCACTTTGTTTCCTGAAATTTTTGAAGCCCTAAATTATGGTTTGCTTGGTCAAGCTATAGATAGGGAGGATATTAAAATTAACATCCTGGATTTACGAGAGTATCAAATTAACAAGCATGGCCAAGTTGATGATAAGCCATATGGTGGAGGAGAGGGTATGGTACTTATGGCTGAACCCTTAGAGAAGTCATTAAAGGATATCCCGCTAGATGTCTTAGGCAAGGTAATTAACCTTTCTCCTCAAGGAAAACTTTTAAATCATGAAAAAGCGAAAGAATTCTCTTCTCTAACAAGTATCACTATTATTTCAGGAAGATATGAGGGAATTGATGAGAGGTTTATTTCCCAATATGTTGATGAAGAAATTTCAATTGGTGATTTTGTTTTAAGTGGAGGAGAGTTTGCTGCATTGAGTCTCATTGACTCTTTGTCAAGATTTATTCCAGGGGTTATTGGCAATAAAATATCTGTTGAACAGGATTCATTAAGTCAAGGTATTCTAAAAGGACCTGTGTTTACGAGGCCAGAAAATTTTAACTCAGAACTAGTCCCAGAGGTATTATTGTCTGGAGATCATAAAAAAATACAAGAATGGAAGGATAATCAAGCTTTGGAAAGAACATTCAAAAGAAGACCTGAATTATTAAAAAGTGCAAAATTAACAAAAAAACAAAAAAAACTCTTGGAAGAATTGGCATCTAAGGATATCCTGTAGCACATTTCGGGCTATAAGTTATGAGTGATAATAAAGAAACAAAGAAAAAAGGTTTTTTTTCAAAGTTATTTGGCGGATCAGATAATGCTGATGCATCAAATGAACTAGAAAAGAACGCAGTTATAGAAGATTCTAAATCTTTACCCCAAGCGGAGGAAGCTTCATCAGCTTCTGGAACTGATGATGTGACAAATGCAATCACAGAAACATCTAAAAACAAAGTTAATACTCTCTCTAAGTCAGTCTTAAGCAAGATGAAAAAAGCTGATATTGTTTTAGCTGCAGCGGAATTAGGCCTTGAATTAGATATAAAGCTGACAAAGGTAAAATTATTAGAATCATGGAATGAGCACTTTAATCAGCACGAAATTGCAGAAGAACCAGTAGCAGAAGCAGTTGCGGAAGAACCAGCAGAAGAAATTGCGGAAGAACCAGTAGCAGAAGCAGTTGCGGAAGAACCAGCAGAAGAAACCGAATCAAAACCTGTGAAGATTGATGAGCAATCCCCAGGTCAGATCATTAAAACGTTTGAATCTAAACAGCTAAAAGATGACATCCCTTCATTTAGACCTGGAGACACTGTTGTAGTTTCTGTAAAGGTTAGAGAAGGAGACAGAACTAGGCTTCAAGCTTTTGAAGGAGTGGTAATGAATATCAAAAATGCTGGCTTAAATTCAGCATTTATAGTTAGAAAAATATCTAGTGGCATAGGTGTTGAAAGAACTTTCCAGCTTCATAGCCCAATGATCGATTCTATTAATGTGAAAAGAAAGGGTGATGTAAGACAAGCTAAACTTTATTACCTCCGAGAAAGATCTGGTAGATCTGCAAGAATCAAAGAAAGATTAGACTAACCTCATGTCTTCTGACTCAAAAAAGGATCCCTTGGTAGGTTCTTTTTTAGTAAGCCTTCAATTAGAAAAAGGTTTGTCTGAAAATACTATAAAAGCTTATTCAAATGATTGTAATGCTTTTTGTGAATGGCTGCTCTTAAAAAGAAAATATCCAGTATTAAGCGCCACTGAAAAAGATATAGAAAATTATCTAAAGCATTTTCAGGCCTTAAATCTATCTCATACAAGTATCAATAGAAAAATTTCATCTTTGAAGCATTTATTTCATTATCTCAGCAAAAAAAAACTTTTAAAATCTAATCCTCTGATAAGTTTTTCTGGCTTAAAGAATGCTAAAGTCTTGCCAAAGTCTTTATCAATTATTGATGTAAATAGTTTAATTGATGCTCCAGATTGCTCTACTTTTATTGGATTAAGAGATCGAACGATGATTGAGTTAATGTATGCCACCGGCGTACGAATTAGTGAGCTTATTAACTTACAATACAGCAATATTGATTTAAACAGATCTTTGATCAAGGTAATGGGCAAGGGAAGAAAAGAAAGGATGATTCCTTTTGGAGATAATGCTCTCTCATGGTTGATTGATTACATTGAGTTTAGGAGAAAAAATAATTTATCTCTTAATTCAAGAGATTTTTTTATTAGCAAACAGGGAAAAAAAATTACTCGTCAGGCTTTTTGGTATAGGATTAAAATATATTTAAAAGCAGCAGGTCTGTCTATGGATATCTCTCCACATACTCTTAGACATGCATTTGCAACTCATTTATTAAATAATGGTGCAGACCTTAGGTCTGTTCAAATGTTGCTGGGTCATAGTGATCTCTCTACAACTCAGATATATACTCATATTGCAAAACAAAGACTAAGCGATATGGTTAAGCAACACCATCCAAGAGGTTAATTTTTTATGAAGATATTATTATTTGTATTAATTCTAATTTTTGTATCTGATGTAAAATCGGATGAACTTTTAATTTCTTCTAAAATTAACGCGGTTCTTCCTCAGGGAATGTCTGTTCAAAGTATAAAAGAATCACAGATAAAAAATTTATTTGTTGTAGATATCGGAGATCTGCAACCTATTTATGCTTCTAAAGATGGAGAATTCTTTTTTTATGGAGAGTTATATGCGGTGAATGGCAATATGTTACAAAACACCACTAAAGATGAAATTAATTTAAAACGAAAAAGTATTTTAGATGAAGCATTATCTGAAGATGATTTCATTAGTTTTAAATCTGAAAACGAAAAACATAAAGTCACTATTTTTACTGATGTCGATTGCGGGTACTGTAGAAAGTTTCACAATGAGATTAAGGATTTCAATGATCTTGGTATAACCATTAATTATGTTGCATTTCCAAGGTCAGGATTAGATTCGGATTCTTATAATAAAATTGTTACAGCCTGGTGTTCAAAAGATCCGAAGGACATTTTAACAAAAATGAAGCAAGGCATAGACGTCCAGCTATCTATGTGTCAAGACCATCCTGTTGAAACCCATTTTCTCCTTGGTCAAAAGATTGGCATTACAGGGACTCCAGCTATAATTAAATCGAATGGAGAGCTGCTTCCAGGATATCTTCCTCCAGAAGAGCTATTAAATAGATTAAATTAAATATGGCTAAATTAAAAATAGGTATTTGCGGTTGGGGAAATGTTGCAACCGGATTATATGAGCAATTAGTTAACGGAGATGGGATCTATGCTGATTGGGAAATATGCTGTATTGGTGCTCGACGTGACAATCCAAAATGCAATTCAGGCTCCACAAAAATTTTTAGGGATATTTTTGAAGTAGTTGAAGCAGATATAGATGTTCTTGTTGAATTAATTGGTGGAGTTGAAACAGCAAAAGATTTAATCACTCGAGCTCTTAACTCAGGCAAGCATGTTGTAACTGCAAATAAAGCTGTAATTTTTGAGCATGGCGAAGAATTAATTAATTTAGCAATTAAAAATAATGTAAAGTTATTATTTGAATCTGCTGTTTGTGCAGGCACTCCTGTTATAAAGATGCTTTCAAACGACTTAAGTGCAAATAAAATTTCTCAAGTTGCAGGAATGCTTAATGGAACAACAAATTTTATTTTGAGTAACATGGAAGAGGGCGCTTCTTATGAATCTGTTTTACAGGAAGCCCAAGAAAAGGGATATGCAGAGCCTGATCCAAGTTTAGATGTAAATGGAACTGATGCCGCTCATAAAATTGGAATCCTTGCAGCTTTAGCTTTTAATAGCGGTCTTCCTGCATCAGATTTTCATATCGAAGGCATAGAAAATATTCAGTCACAGGACTTCATTTATGCAAATGACTTTCATATGACGGTTAAGCATTTGGCTGTTGCGAAATTAAATAACAAAGGGGTTGAATTAAGAAGTCATCCTGTAATGCTTAGCAAGGACTCAAGCTTAGCAGGATTAAAGGGTGTTAGGAATGGCATTCAATTTGATACAAACCTTCTGGGTGAATTTCTCCTTGCTGGCTCTGGAGCTGGAAGAGAATCAACAGCATCTGGTTTAATTTCGGATTTATTCGCACTCTCTAAATCCAAAAAATCTTCTCCTATGCAATATCCAGATTTTTCTAAAAAACCTAATCTGCTTAACTTTGATGATTTAATCTTTAAATATTATGTTTATTTGGAAGTTAAAGACGAGCCTGGTGTCTTAGCATTAATTAGTAAAATATTTGCTGAACACGCAATTGGTGTTGATAAGATAATCCAAAAGGACCAGCTAGATAATAGCAGTGTTCCGGTGGTAATTTTTACTGATCCAATTATCGAAAGCGAAATGCAAATAGCTTTACAGGATTTAGAGAATTATCCAGTAATCTTAAATTCTAAAATTATCAGAATTGAGGACCTCTAGTGCTTTTTCACTCAACCAGAGGAAAAGATTCCAATAAAGATTTTGCTTCAATCTTAATGCAAGGCCTTGCTGACGATGGCGGTCTCTTTATGCCTGATTCCTGGCCAAGAGTAGATTTAGATGAAATTAAGTCTAAAACATCATTTATAGAAATAGCTAAATGCATTGTGCCATTATTCACATCATCATCTTTCTCTTTTGATGAAACAATAAGCATAGTTGAATCAACTTGGCATGATTTTGAGCATCAAGATCTTATTGGTATCAAAGAGTTTGATTCAGTATCAATTCTTGAGCTTTTTCATGGCCCCACTGCGGCATTTAAAGATTTTGGATTACAGTTAGCTGCGGCTTTTTTTAATAAGGTCTTAGAGTCTGAGAATAAAACTGCAATTGTTCTAGGGGCAACATCAGGTGACACTGGATCAGCTGCAATTGATGCATGTAAAAGCTATGATCGAATTAAGAGTTTTATCATGCTTCCAAATGGAAATATGTCTGAAGTTCAAAGAAGGCAAATGAGCACTATCAAGGCTTCAAATGTTTTTGCCTTAAGGATTAATGGAACATTTGATGATTGCCAAGATCTCGTTAAGCTTGCTTTCAGAAAACGTGATTTTTTAAATACAGGTCAATATTTATTAGCAGTTAATTCAATTAACTGGACTAGAATCATAGGCCAGATTTGTTATTACTTTTATGCCTATAATCAATTACATCAAAAAGGAGATTTGAATTTCTCTATCCCAACAGGAAATTTTGGCAATGTATTTGCTTGCTACTCTGCTCACAAAATGGGGCTGCCAATCAATCAAATTTCTGTTGCTGTCAATAATAATGATATTTTGCACCGTTTCTTTAGTGAGAATGATTATTCAAAGCAACTAGTTCATGAAACCATATCTCCCAGTATGGATATAAGTGTAGCTAGTAATTTTGAAAGACTAATATACGATCTTTTCTTAGATAGAGACTCCTCTCAATGTGCGGCAATGTTTGATAATTTTCCTGCTAATCCTATTGAGCTAGATAGCAAAATCTGGAAAAAGAAAGATAATCTTTTCTCTTCAAGTAAGGTTAACGATTTAGATACAAGAAACATGATACAAGCAATTTATCAATCAAATGGTTATATCTTAGACCCTCATACGGCAGTTGCAGCGGTTGAAGCTTTCAAGAAAAGCTATCAACGCAATCATTATGTTGTGCTATCTACTGCCCACCCAGCGAAATTCCCTAAAGTGTATCAAGAATTAAACATAGAAATAAATTCACTACCTGTTTCTTTAAGTAACCTTTATGAAAAAGACGAGCATCTTTATACTTTTGATGCTGATTACAATCAAATTATCAATTTTATTAGCCTTAATAACTAAATATTTAATTTATGGATATACCAAAGATAGTAAAAGCATCTTCAAAAGATTTAGAGCGTGTGAAGGGAGTTCTCAAACTAGGTTTTGCATCAGATGCATTATTGAGATGGGTTTTTCCTGATGCATCGTCATTCTTAAAATGCTTTGACATATGGATGGAAGAATTTTCAAAAATTGCTTTTGAAAACAATATTGTTTATTCAGAAGAAAATTTCTATGGTTCGTCTCTTTGGCACCCACCAGGAGTTGAGTTTGATAATTTGGCCTTGGAGCCAACCTTTGAATATATTCCATCTGATCGTATTGAAGTAGCTGTGAAGTTTTTTGAGGAATTTGAGAAATATCATCCAGAAGATGCATGGTATTTAGCATTCATAGCTGTTGATCCAGCACAACAAAGAAAAGGCATAGGGTCTTTTTTGCTCAAAGAAGCATTACAGATGATAGATGAAAGGGGGGATAGGGCCTATCTGGAGGCATCTAATGAACAGAACAAGGCTTTGTATGAAAGACATGGTTTTGTAGAAATTGGAAGAGTTCAATTTGAGGACTCTCCGCCAGCATTTCCCATGATAAGAGAGTCTAATAGCTAGTTTTTCTTTCACACTCTATGTAAAGAGATTAAAATATATCTCATGGAAACAAGCGAAATAAAATCTATTCTTGCTAATCTTAGAGATCGCATGATTGATCTCCGGGGGCATCTTTGACGTTACTGAAAAACAAAAGTCTCTAGAGAAGATTAATAGTAAATTATCTGATGAATCTACTTGGTCTGATATAGAGCTCTCACAATCTCTTAACAAAGAAAAAGTAGACCTTGAAAAATTTTTAAATTCATTCTTATCAGTTGATGGGTCTATTAACGATAACCTTGCTCTTTTTGATATCGCGATCGAAGAATCAGATGAGCAGTCTATTAATGAAATCACCGATGAAACAAAAATACTTATTTCCAGCGTAGAAGATTTAGAATTTAACAGAATGTTCTCTAATAAAATGGATCCTAATTCAGCATTTATTGATATTCAATCTGGTTCGGGTGGAACTGAAGCGCAAGACTGGGCAGAAATGTTATTAAGAATGTATACAAGATGGGCTGAGAAACATGAATTTTCAGTTTCTGTTATTGAGCACTCTCCAGGAGAGGTAGCAGGGATCAAATCAGCATCATTGTTGATAAAAGGTAGTTATGCATATGGATGGCTCAGAACAGAAACTGGTGTACACAGATTGGTTAGAAAATCACCTTTTGATTCAGGAAGTAGGCGACACACTTCGTTTGCATCTGTATTTATTTCACCAGAAATTGATGAATCGATTGAAGTGGAATTAAATCCTGCAGATGTAAGAATTGATACTTATAGAGCATCAGGCGCAGGGGGCCAGCATGTTAATAAAACAGATTCAGCAGTGCGCTTAACACATACTCCAACAGGTACTGTTGTTCAATGTCAAAGTGATCGATCTCAACATAAAAATAAAGATAATGCTTTTAAACAACTGAAATCAAAACTGTATGAGCTAGAATTACAAAAACAAAAAGATGAGCAGCAATTATTAGAAGATAGCAAGTCTGATATTGGTTGGGGTAGTCAAATAAGATCGTATGTATTGGATCAATCTCGCATCAAAGACTTAAGAACTAACGTCGAAAGTGGTAATATCTCTTCAATCTTAGACGGAGATATAGATATATTTATTAAAGCTAGTCTAAGCCAAGGAGTATAAATGAGCGATTCAAATATAGGCGGTGAAGCTTCTATCCTAGAAGAAAGACGGAAAAAGCTTGAAGGGCTAAGAGCTGAAAATAAAGCTTATACTAATAACTTCACACCATCGCATTTCTCTCAGCACTTGCATAAAACCTATGGCCATTTAAACAAAGAGGAGCTTGAAAAAGAGAATACTCAAGGTATCTCTTTAGCTGGCAGAATAGTCTTAAAGAGAGTAATGGGAAATGCTAGTTTTCTTACCATTAGAGATGGTCACGGTGATATCCAAGTATATGTAAGTAAGAATAATATTGATCTAGATTTATATAAAGATTTTAAAAGTTGGGACTTAGGGGACATCATTGGAGTTACAGGCAAGCTCTTTAAAACCAAGACAGAAGAATTAACCATGGAAGCCTGGGATATTTTACTAATTACAAAATCTTTAAGACCTATGCCTGAAAAGCATAAAGGCCTTGCTGATATTGAGATTAAGTATCGCCAAAGATATTTAGATTTAATGAGCAGCCCTGAGTCAAAGGATATTTTTATTAAACGCTCTAAAATTGTTGCTTCTGTACGATCTACCATGCTCGATGATGGCTTTTTAGAAGTTGAGACACCAATGATGCACGCTATTCCTGGTGGTGCTGTTGCGAAGCCTTTTATTACGCAACACAATGCTCTAGATAGAGAGTTATTTCTTAGAATAGCTCCAGAACTCTATTTAAAAAGACTTTTGGTGGGAGGTTTTGATAAGGTTTTTGAAATAAATAGGAGTTTTAGAAACGAGGGCTTATCAACTAAACA
>CABXJR010000004.1 GCA_902512655.1 uncultured SAR86 cluster bacterium | reverse complement strand
CATCTATCACAGAGACATCCATGTTTGCATATACGCTCATAGAAAGCGTTCTTGGAATAGGAGTAGCTGTTAATGTCAGCTGGTGAGGTGCTGATTTTTCAGAATCATTTTTCTTTCTTAAGGCTAGGCGTTGATTCACTCCAAACCTGTGTTGCTCGTCGATGATAATGAGAGCAAGGTTAGAAAACTCAACACTTTTCTGAAATAAAGCATGGGTTCCAATCAATAATTTGATCTTGCTTTCCTCAAGATCTTGTAAGATTTTTTTTCTTTTGCTTGCAGAAGTGCTACCTGTTAGAAGAGCTACTTTAGCTGCTTGTTTATTAAAAAAAGATTTCAAGCTAAAAAAATGTTGCTCTGCTAGCAATGTGGTCGGTGCCATAAACGCAACCTGAAAAGATGAATCAAGGGCTAACGCTGCAGCTAATGCACCTACCACTGTTTTTCCTGAGCCAACATCTCCTTGTACCAATCTCATCATGGGAACTTCTTGAGATAAATCCTCTTTAATCTCACTTACAACTCTTGTTTGGGCGCCAGTTAATTCAAAAGGAAAATTTGATTTAACTTCTGCTGTCCATTCATTCTCTTTAGATAATGGAAAAGAGCGATGTCTTTTTTGTTTACGTTTTAAAAAAGCCATACCAGCCTGAAAAGCAATCATTTCTTCTTTTAATAACCTTACTCTTGCTGGATGAGAGCCTCCGGGAAGCATTTCATCAATGTCTATATCTGCTTCGGGGTTATGGATGATTGCTAGGGCATCGATAATTTTCATGTTTAAAGATGCGTCATATCTTTCTACGTCTAGAAAGTCTTCTTCAAAATTTAATTTTGAGATTGCGGCTTGAATAAATCCCCTTATTTTTTTTTGTCCTATCCCTTTGGGTACTCTATATACAGGAGTTAGTTTTTTATCTTTTAATTTGTGATCACTTGATATAACTTCATACTCTGGATGAATCATTTCTAGCCCATATCTACTCAAGCTCACTTTCCCATAACATAAAAGTTCAGTTCCAGCTTTTAGCTGCTTCGTTTGGGCAGGATGGAAATAAAAAAAGCGAATATTAATATTAGAATAAGAGTCAGCAGATTTAAGTACCATCATCTTTCTAGGTCTATATATTGCTTGTGAAGAAATTACCTTAACTTTTATTAACTTTTCATCTCCTGGTTGTAGATCACTTATATTTGAAATTTTTGTTCTGTCTTGATATCCAAAGGGAAGATGAAAGCAAAGATCCCTTAAGTTAAAAATTCCAATAAGGTTAAGTTTTTCAACTATAGAAGGTCCAATACCCTTTAATTGAGTTAGTTCAATATTAGCCACTTAACGATAATACTTTTAATATAAGGACTTTAGAAACATATATATGAAAAAAGTTTTGATTATAGGTTACGGAGATCTTGGAAGACGGGTTGCAGCCAGCCTTCCTGACCAAGAATTTATAGGAGTTTCTAGAAGCGTGCCTACTAACTTAGCCAATGTTGAATTCATCAAGCAAGATTGGATCAGCGAATCAAGTTTAAATCTATCTTCTAAAGATTTTTCAACCATTATCTTGATATTAAAACCAACCTCATCAGACATAGATGGCTATCAGCAAGGATTCTTAGATGCGTCATACCAAATAATGAATTTTTTTAATAATAATATAAGTTATGAGAAATTGGTTATTGTTAGTTCAACTAGGGTTTATGGCTTAAACAATGGAAGAAAGATCACCGAAGCAGTGAAACCTTTGCCTGATGATAATCAAGCAAGAATTATTTTAGAGTATGAAGAGTTTGTGTCGCGTGAATCAAAAGTAGAGCCACTGATTTTGCGCCCATCAGGATTATATGATGAACAAACTCATTGGATGAGAAATCATGTAAATGCTTTTGATGGAAAAAAATATCCTCTTCGCTTTGCTGAAGCTAATATGTTTAGCAGGGATAATCTTTCATTGGTGATAGCAAACTATATCTCCAATAAAGATTCAGCCCATATTTCCGGGCCGCTGATTTGCAGTGAGCAAGCTCGAAAGTACAGTGAGATTTTTTCTATTGTATGCCCTGGGCATTCTTTTAAAGATTTTTTTATAAGTTCAGACAATATTGGAAAATCATTTGACCCACAAAAGTTATTAGAAAGCGGTTTAATGAGATAATAGTGAAAAGCATTTAGGAATCATATGTTTTACAGCATGACAGGATATGGGACAGGGCAAGCTACCTCAAAGAAGATGGAGGTTTTGTGTGAAATTAAGTCAGTTAACAATAGGTTCGTAGATATTTCTTTCAGAGGATACAGCCTACCAAATGATCTAGAGGAATATATAAAAAATCAGATAAAGAAAAAGTTCCTGAGAGGCTCTTTTGAAGTAAAAATCCATGATAATTTCCAATCAGACCATTCGTATGAGCTTAATCAAGATAGCATCAGGAACTTGAAGAGCACCTTAAAAGATAGCAAAGATTTTAAACACTTGAATCTTAAATTAAGCGATCTTAGAGATATCCCTGGTCTATTAACAGTTAGGACGTCAAAAAAGGATATTTCAATTTTAGGCAAGAAAGCATTAAACATAGCAATAAAGAACTTAGTAGAATCCAGGGCCAAGGAAGGCGAAAAAATAGAGAAAATCATTCTAGCTAAGACGTTATTTTTAAAAAATGCACATCAAAAATTATTAAAGTCAGCGCCCTCATTGCTGAAGCATAGAGTCAAATCCATCAAGAATAAGTTCATTCAAAAGAATGTTGATATTAATAAAGATGAGATAGCTAATGAACTCTCAAATGTGGCCTTAAAACATGACATAGCTGAAGAGCTTGAAAGAATTAGTTTTCATATAGAATCGCTCAATAAATTATTCAGACTAAAAAATGCGCATGGTAAAAAAATGGACTTTATTCTTCAAGAATTATTTAGAGAAGTAAACACTCTCTCAGTTAAGATAGAAAAACCAGACTTAAAAGATTTAGCATTAACCATGAAGTTAAAGGTAGAGGAACTGCGTGAGCAGGCTCAAAATTTAGAATGATGAAAGATCCAAAGCTTTTTTTGGTTTCTGCTCCATCTGGTGCTGGCAAGTCATCTCTTATTGATGCCGTTTTAGTCTTAGCAAATCAGTCTGATTTACCTTTAGAGCTATCTATTTCTTACACAACAAGATCACCAAGAAAAGGCGAGTCAAATGGTAATCAATATTTCTTTATTTCTGAAAAAGATTTTCTAGATAAAAAAAATTCTGATTTTTTTCTTGAACATGCAGAGGTTCATGGGAATTGGTATGGCACTTCTGTAGATTTTGTTGAATCAAAACTTAGCTCAGGAGTAAATTTGATTCTTGAGATTGATGTTCAGGGGTTTAGGCAGATTAATGACATGTCTCTTAATTATGATTCGATCTTCATTCTTCCCCCATCAATTCACTCTTTAGAAGAAAGAATAAAAAGCAGGGGAGATGAAGACCTAGAGTCAATTAATTTAAGATTAAAAAATGCAAAAGATGAATTGGCTTATGCAAATGAATATAAGCATATTATTATTAACGATACGTTTGATGATGCAGAAAAAGAACTTTTTAACATTATTGCTCAAGAAAAGCCGTTAAATAAAGAAAATATAGAAGAAGTTCAACAGTTTTTAGCTCAGCTATTGTCTTATTAGGTAAATAAACACTAAAATACGCCCTCGGAGAAAACATTATGGCAAGAATTACAGTAGAAGGTTGTTTAGACAAGGTCCAAAGCAGATTTGAATTAATCTTATTGGCATCTGGAAGAGCAAGACAACTTTCAACAACTAGTAGAGAACCAATGGTGGAGTGGGAAGATGATAAGCCTACTATTGTTGCTTTGAGAGAAATCGAAGAAGGACTTATTACAAAAGAAATCCTTGATAAGACTCTTGAAGAGGATATGTTGTTAGATGAGTTTGCTATCGATAGAGACAAGCCACAAGACGAAATTATCGGCTAATGTTAATCCTGGAGCTTCTAATTGAGTGACCGGGCTATACCCAACCAAGTTCTTTTAGATTTCTCTAACAGAAAACTTCTTTCACCAGTTCCAAAAAAACTTTACGAATCTGCAAAAGTCTATTTTCCCGAGAAAGAGTTGGACCTTTTGCAAACCGCATACAATGTTGCATTCGAGGCGCACAAGGATCAATTTCGTAAAGAAGGCTCAGCCTATATCACTCATCCTGTTGCAGTTGCATCTATCTTAATGGAGTTACATTTAGATATTCAAACAGTTTGTGCAGGCTTAATGCATGATGTTTTAGAAGATAGCTTTATAAAAAAATCTTATTTAGAAAAGCTCTTTGGCAAAGAAATAGTTGCTATTGTAGATGGCGTCAGCAATTTAAATAAACTCGATTTTGTAAATATAGAAGAGCGGAATGCTAATAATTTACAAAAAATGGCCCTAGCCACGTCCAAGGATATAAGAGTAATAATTGTAAAATTATGCGACCGACTCCATAACATGCGAACAATTGATTTTCTTCCTAGAGAAAAACAAATTACGAAGTCAATCGAGACTTTAGAGTTATACGGGCCTATTGCAATTAGAATTGGAATGCAGAATATTCGCAGTGAACTCGAAGATTTGGCTTTTAAATGCATTCACCCCATGCGAGCAAGAATGCTGGAGTCAGCTGTCAAACAATCTGTTGGCGGTAGAAAAAGAATCATCTCAAAGCTTCGTAAACAATTTAAATATCACCTTAAAAATAATGATATTGTTGCTACAGCTAAAGGACGCCAAAAATCTCTTTATAGTATTTACAAAAAAATTAAAAATAAGAAAAAACCATTTTCACAATTATTAGATGTATATGCTTTTAGAGTTATTGTTAATTCGGTGGATGATGCATATCGAGCATTGGGAGTAATTCACAATTTGCACAAACCAATCGGAAATAGATTTAAAGATTATATTGCTATTCCGAAAACAAATGGTTATCAAGCCATACATACCTCTTTAATAGCGCTTGACGGCGTTCCAATTGAGGTTCAGATTCAAACTAAAAGCATGGAGATTATTGCTGAGAATGGAATCTCGGCACATTGGTCATATAAAACAAAAGATAAGGCAACCTCAGAATCAATGGGTGCAAAGAAATGGATTGAAAGTTTCACTGATTTGAATAACGCTTCTGCTGATACCCATGAATTTGTTGAAGCAATTAAGACTGATCTAGTTTATGACGAGGTTTATGTTTTTACACCAACAGGCAGAATTGTAAATCTAAAATCTGGCTCAACGCCAATTGACTTAGCTTATGAGCTTCATACAGACCTTGGTAATCATGCAGTTGCATGTAAGGTAAATAGAAAATATGCTCCACTTAATATTCGTCTCGAAAATGGACAATCAATTGAAATTGTTACCTCAGACAAAATAGAGGTTAGTCCAGACTGGCTTAATTTCGTAGTAACTAGCAAGGCCAGATCTTCAATTCGCTTAGCGCTTCGTAATCAAAAGATTTCTCAATCTAGGAAAGCGGGCAAATTAATGCTTGAAAGTGAATTAAAGAGAGGAGGCGTCACCCTTGATCAATATAGAGGCAGCAAAATGTCTAGGGTTTTAGAGATGATAGGAGTGAAATCACTTAATGAGCTTTTAACTGATCTAGGGTCCGGAAAAAAAACAGGAGCATTGGTTGCTGAGAGGTTCTTTTCAGGTTTAAAGATTAAAAAAAATAAAAATCCTAAACTCAAGGCAATGGTTTTATCTGATCATCAAATTGAAGGAGTGTCAGTTATATATGCAAAATGTTGCATGCCCATTCATGGAGATCCAATAACCGCACATTCAGATACAGATAGAGGGATCGTAATTCATCATGCAAGATGCAGGCAGGTTGCTCCACACAGAAGTCACAATGTTTCATCAAGATATTTCCCAGCGATGTGGGGCACTGATAGTAAGGAACTTCATTACAAAGGGCATGTTAAAATCCACGCAGAAGATAGGCCTGGGATACTTGCTGATATTGCATCAGTTTTTACTAAATCTAACCTTAATATTGTTAATATTCAAAGCAGAGATATTGATGCAATGATCATTGAGTTTATTGTAGAGGTGGAGGTTCTGAACACTAATTCATTGAATAAATTGATGGTAAAATTACGCTCATTAAGATACGTTACAAGTTGCTCAAGGATTGTTAACGACACCAAAACAAAAAATGAAAAAACCAATTTTTACAAATAATGCCCCAGCGGCAATAGGCCCATACTCTCAAGCAATTCAATGGGGAGATGTGGTTTTTATTTCTGGACAAATACCACTAATCCCGTCTTCTGGAGAATTAAATAACAACTCTTTTAGCGATCAGGCATCACAAGTGATAGATAACTTGGAAGCAATCTGCAAGGAAGCAGGGGGCGACCTTGATAATATTCTTAAATTAACAATTTACTTAACTGATCTTGCAAAATTCGATGCGGTCAATGAGATTATGACCAAAAGATTCTCTGAGCCCTTTCCAGCCAGAGCAACTGTAGAGATTTCAAAGCTTCCCAAAGGAGTGGATATTGAAATGGACGCTATTTTATCTATCGAGATTTAATGTCTAAAAACTTAATCAATTTTACCAACCTTACCAAGAAGGACATATTTGATCTGATTGAGCTTGCAAACAATTTTAAGTCTGAAGAATCTTTAGATTATCGAAATGAGAATTTGTTTCCTGATAAGAAGATTGTCTCTATGTTTTGTGAACCAAGCACTAGAACCAAACTGTCATTTGAAATAGCAGCTCATAACTTAGGCGCAAAATTTATAGATTTTAATTTATCTAATTCATCCATGAACAAAGGTGAAACTCTCCAGGATACTTTAGAAGCGATGGAAATGATGGGAGTTGATTTATGCATTCTGCGTCACACTGAATCGGTGATCCATGACCTTGTAAAAGATTTTTCAAATATGCAATTCATTAATGCAGGCGAAGGCTCAATTTCCCATCCTACCCAAACATTAATTGATTTAATGACCATTCATGAATCAAAAGAAAAGTTCGAGAACCTGAACATCACCATCGTTGGCGATCTTGATCATTCTAGAGTGGCGAATTCTTTTATGGAAGCAATTCAAGTCGTTGGATATAAAGGTATGACGTTTTGCGGCCATCCTGATCTTTGCAAAAATTTTATAGATAACCCTATTGGGAGTTTTGAATCTGAATTAGAAACAGCATTACAGGATGCTGATGTGGTTATGGCATTAAGGATCCAAAACGAGAGGTTATCAGAGAAACTTTCCATTGGAGCACAAGATTATATTGATAGGTATCAGGTAAATGTTGACTCATTGCAAGTGGCTGATCCTGAAATGATATTATTGCATCCTGGACCGGTAAACTTTGGAATTGAATTAAGCAAAGAAGCTAGTGAGTTAGAAAATTGCAAAATTAGAAACCAAATCTTTAATGGTGTTGGTATGAGGATGGCAATCTTGACTAAACTTTTTTCTCAAGTATAACTCTTTTTACTGTCTCAACTGTGTTGATTGTTGTTTGCTCAACTTCAATATTAATTAAGTCTCCCTTTTTTATATCTTGAAAAGTAGTAACTGAAATGGTTTCGGGAATAAGATGAATATAAAAAGATGACTTAAGTACTTTTCCGATGGTTAGACTGCACCCATTTAGAGCTACATAGCCCTTGTAAAAAATATATTCTCTCAAGTTTACAGGAATTTTGATTTGCAGATCTTTTGTTTCATGCTTATTAATTACCTTTAGAACCTCTCCGGTTCCGTGAATGTGACCAGAGACTAGATGTCCACCAATTTCTGTTTTAGTTGTCATGGAGCGCTCGAGGTTAACTTTGCTTGATCTAGATATATTTTTTAAATTAGTTTTATCTAGCGTTTCCTCAATAACATCAAACTCCAAGGCATCTGTTTTCTTTTTTTTTACGGTTAGGCAGACTCCATTTACTGAGACGCTAGCACCTTTTAATAAATTTTTAGAAAAGCCTTTTGGGGCTTTGATGATCAATGATATGTAATCTTTGCATTTAATAATTTTTTGAACATGGCCCTTGCCGGTAACAATTCCAGTAAACATTATGCGCCCCAACTACTTCTATATTGCTCTAGCTCAACTACATAGGAATGAAAATTTTGATTGTTATGAGAGTACTCTATAAGAGCATCTAAGTTGATAATAGACGAGACATGAATACCAAAATCATATTCTAGCTCTGTTTTTGCGGATGAGTCACTCTTTCCTTTTTCCTGTCTATCTAAGCCAACAAGGAAGATCTTGGGGGTTGAATTTAGATCTTCTAATAGCTTAATAGACTCCCTAGCAGCCGTTCCTGCAGATAACACATCATCAATTATCAGCACATTTCCAACTGGATCAGCTCCAATGATATTGCCACCCTCACCATGATCTTTGATTTCCTTTCTATTGAAAGAAAGAGGACAGGGGCTCCCCTTTTGACTTAAGACCGTTGCAACAATTGATCCTAGAAAGATTCCTTTGTATGCAGGACCATACAGACAGTCAAATTCCATGTGCGAGTCTTCAATAGCATCTACATAGCAATTAGCAAGCTTGAATAAATCACAACCATTAAGCATTTTTGCTGCATTAAAAAAATAAGGGCTGTTTCTTCCAGATTTGAGTTCAAATTGCCCAAACTCTAGGGCATTTGATTGAAGTGCCAATTCAATGAAGGTTTTTTGAAAATCTTTTAGCTCATACATGACTTTTGAAAACTTACTATATCTGCAATGCCATTTGAAGCAGATTCAATCATTTCATCGAGTTCATTTTTGGTGAAAGGGTGTTCTTCAGCAGTTCCTTGGATTTCTATGATTCCTCCACTCTCTGTCATTACCACGTTCAAATCTGTATCAGCAGAGCTATCTTCATCATAATCTAAATCTAAAAGAGGACGACCATCTTTTAATCCTATTGAAACAGCTGCAACATACTCTTTAATTGCTCTTTGATCATCATGAGAGTTTTTGATAGCTTCAAATAAAGCTACACATGCACCTGAAATAGATGCCGTTCTTGTTCCGCCATCTGCTTGTATGACATCACAATCTATATTGATTGTTTTATCTTTTAAATATTTTAGATCAACAGCCTGCCTTAAAGATCTGCCTATCAGTCGTTGAATTTCCATGGTCCTGCCACTTTGTTTGCCTCTGGCAGCCTCTCTATTCATTCGTTCGTTTGTTGATCGAGGCAACATTCCATATTCTGCAGTAATCCAGCCTTCATTTGAGCCTCGCATCCATCTAGGTACATGATTTTCAATGCTTGCTGTGCAAATTACATGAGTATCTCCAAACTTTATTAAGGCAGAACCTTCAGCATGTTTATTAACACCAACCTCAATTTCTAAAGGCCTCATTTCATCATTTGATCTATTATCTTTTCTTGTCATATAAATATTATATCTCTTTAAATGGTCCTATAATCTTTATAAGAGGAAAATCTATTATGAATAACAAAGTACTTTTACCTTTACTACTTTTTACTATTATCAGTTGCTCTGAAAGTTTTAATATCGATCTTTCATTTGGAGATTCTGCATCAGACTCAATCAATCCAGGAATTGATAATGCATTTGCTTCAACTTATGCTCCAATGAATTCAGAGCCAATACTTTTTAAGTCAGCTAACATTTATGATGGTTTGGGAGGAGAATTTCGAAATTACGATTTATTGCTTTCGGAAGGCAAAATTTTAGAAATTGGTGAATCTATAACAGCTCCTGACGTTATGGTTATTGATGCAACTGATAAATGGATTACTCCGGGTATTATCGATATTCACTCTCACATGGGTGTTTATTCTGCTCCTGGAGTTTCTACTAGTTCTGATGGAAATGAGGCAACTTCTCCAGTTACAGCTGAAGTTTGGGCCGAGCATTCACTTTGGACTCAAGATCCTCAATTTGCTCTCGCATTAAAAGGTGGAGTAACTGCGTTCCACGTATTACCAGGATCAGCAAATCTATTTGGTGGTAGGGGCGCAACATTTAAAAACATTTCGCAAAATACTATTCAAGCAATGAAATTTCCTGGTGCGCCACACTCACTTAAAATGGCTTGTGGTGAAAATCCTAAAAGGGTTTATGGTAACCGCAAGCGAGCTCCCTCAACGAGAATGGGCAATATGGCAGGCTATCGAAGTGCCTGGATAGACGCAGTTGAATACACTGATGGGATGGATGAAAAAAACTCAGATAGAAGACCTACAAGGGATTTAGCCATGGATACTTTAATGGGAGTCTTAAATGGAGAGATTCTTATTCAAAATCATTGTTATCGGGCCGAGGAAATGGCAATGATGATAGAGTTGTCAAAAGAGTTTAATTATAAAATTACTGCTTTTCACCATGCCGTTGAAGCCTATAAGATAGCTGACCTCTTAGCAGACGAAGGAATTTGCGCTGCTTTATGGGCCGATTGGTGGGGCTTCAAGCATGAAGCATATGACATGGTTCAGGCAAATGTAGCAATAATCGATCAAGCCAGAAATGGAACTGGATGCGCAATAGTTCACTCAGATGATGCGGTGGGAATTCAGCACCTCAATCAAGAAGCAGCCAAGGCAATGGCTGCAGGTAATAGGGCGGGCTATAAAATTTCTAAAGCTCATGCCATGCGCTGGATTACAAGCAATCCTGCTAAAGCAGCAGGAATACTTGATCAAACAGGCAGCATAGAAGTTGGCAAAGATGCTGATCTAGTTGTTTGGACTGGCAATCCTTTTAGTGTCTATTCTATAGCAGAAAAAGTTTTGATAGATGGTGCCTTAGCATTCGATATGAACAACCCCAAAATTCAGCCTATCACTGATTTTGATTTAGGAATTATTAAACCTCAAGACAATAGAGTTCAATAACATGAAAAGATTATTTACAACATTAGCTTTAGTTTTTTTTACAGCTACTACTTTGTCAGGAACAGTTTTGTTAAAAGGTGGTTTAGTGCACTCAGGAAATAATGGAGCTGCAACCGTCCAAGACATTCTTATTTCTGAAAATATTATTGTTGGCGTGGGTAATAATTTAATTATTGATGGCAATACTAGGGTGATTGAGGTGAATGGGCTACCAGTTACGCCAGGATTAATTTCACCAATGAGCAATTTAGGAATAGTTGAGATTAATGCTTTGGATGTTACCCGTGATGATGAGTCAGATCTTTTAAGTGCTGGCTTTAGCATTTTTAATGCATTTAATCCTCACTCAACTGGAATTCCTTGGAATAGAAGTAATGGAATCACTAGCGCAATTAGCACTCCAAGCACATCCTCTTTTCCAATTTTTGGGCTAGGTTCACATTTTGTTTTAGATGGAAGTCTTGAAATTAAGGGATCCAAAGATATAGCTATGTTTGGTAGGTTGGGTTCTTCTTATGGGTCTCGTGCTGAAACTTTATCACTGCTTGAGTCGTTATTAGAAATAGGAAAACTGTCAAAGAGTATTCCCGTTGAAGAAATTCTAGAAATGACTATTGCTGACAAGTTAGAGCTGCAAGCTCAAGACATTATTGCATTAGGCAAAGTGGCAAATGATGATATGCCATTTGTTATAGAAACAAACCGGGCCGTTGACATTCTTCAAGCATTAGCTATGAAGAAAAAATATGGCTTAAATTTAGTATTAGCAAGCGTTGAAGAGGCGCCAATGGTTTTAACTAAACTTCAAGAAAGCAATACCCCGGTGATTATAGACCCTATGGATAATATACCTAATTCATTCGATGAGCTTGGTTCAAGTTTGGATTTAGGAAGAATACTAGATCAAGCGGGCATACCAATTATGTTTAGTACTCAAAGAAGTCACAATTATCATCTTATGAGGCAGGGATCTGGAAATGCAGTTGCTCATGGTATGTCTTATGAGACTGCAATCAAGGGAATGACACAGACAGTAGCTCAAACGTTTAATCTTGATAACAGGGGATCAATTGAGCCTGGTAAATTAGCTGATATTATTGTTTGGGACGGAGATCCATTGGAGCCAGCTTCTTTTCCTAAAATTGTCATGATAGAAGGTAGGTTACAAGATTTAAGTTCACGATCTTCTAAATTAACTGAAAGATATATTAATAAAGAAGATAAACCTTCTTCATATAAACATTAAGGGTAATTAATTTAAGAGCTCTTTTACCAGTTTGCTGACAACTGACATATCAGCTTTGCCCTCAAATTGCGGCTTAAGATGACCCATTAGTTTGCCCATGTCTTGCATGCCCTCGGCAGAGACTGCTGCAATTCCTTCTTGGATGAGCGACTGGATTTCTTCTTCTGATAATTGCTTTGGTAAGTATTTTAGGATTACATCTAGCTGGCTTTGTTCGGTAGCAACAAGGTCATCACGACCCCCATTTTTAAACTGCTCTATTGAGTCCCTTCGCTGTTTTACATTCTTGTTAATTAAATTAGAAATTTTGGCATCATCAGCTTCAACTCTTTCATCAATCTCGAATTTTTTGATGTCTGAGATCAACATTCGTAAAGTATCACGCGTGACAACATCCTTGCTAAGCATGGCCGCCTTTAAATCTTGATTGATGTTGTCTAAGAGAGACAAATTAGCGATAGGATCTTTGCCTTGAGAAACTAAATTTTCTATTAGTTTTGTGTGCTCGTTTGATTGCAGCTGCCATCTTTCTCTTTCTTACAGCTGTTGGTTTTTCATAGAATTCTCTAGCGCGGATCTCTGGAACGATCGCAGCTTTCTCACAAGCTCGCTTAAATTTTCTTAGACCAACGTCGAAGTATTCTGTATCTTTTATTATTATAGAAGGCATAATTGCTGGGTAGTTTATTCTTTTTATAGAGTGAATGCAAAAACTTTTTTATGATTACTTTAGGTATTGAAACATCATGCGACGAAACTGCCGTTGCTCTTTATGATTCTGATAAAGGGTTGATTGGCGAGGCAGTTTTTTCTCAGATAGAGCTTCACGGAGAGTATGGCGGTGTTATACCGGAACTTGCTTCTAGGGATCATTGCCAAAAAATTACTCATATTTATAAAAAAGCTTTAGGAGATATAGATTCAAGCAACATTGATCAAATAGCATACACAGCTGGTCCTGGATTATTGGGAACATTGTTAATAGGTGAAAATTTTGCTCAAGGACTAGCGCTTGCTCTTAATAAACCATTAATACCGGTTAATCATCTTGAGGGTCATTTAATGGCTCCTTTTCTTAGTGGAGATAAACTAGATTTTCCTTTTTTAACATTGCTTGTGTCTGGGGGTCATTCACTCATTATTGATGTAAAGGGCTTGAATGATTATAAGATTCTAGGTCAGTCTAGGGATGATGCCGTCGGAGAGGCCTTTGATAAAGTGGCTAAGCTTATCGGTCTGGGTTATCCGGGCGGTCCAGAGATAGAAAAGATGGCACAACAAGGTGATCCTAAAAAATTTAAGTTTCCCCAGCCAATGCTACATAGCGATGATTATGATTTTAGTTTTAGCGGTTTAAAGACTTCAGTACTTTACGCTGTTCAAGATCTGAATAAGATCACTGAGCAAGTTCAGGCGGATATTTGCGCATCTTTTCAGCATGCAGCTACAGAGGTGCTAGTCAAAAAAATATCTAAAGCTTTAAATGACAGTGGCAGAGAGGGAATTATTTTGGCTGGAGGAGTGGCAGCAAACAAATTGCTTCGAGAGAAAATTTCTACTCTCCAGAAATCATTAAATATAAGAGTTTTATATCCACCAATTGCGCATTGCACAGACAATGCTGCAATGATTGCATACCTAGGAAGCCTCAAAATAGATGAAGCAACACATCAGCTGCAATCGCATGCCAGACCGCGCTGGCCTTTGGGGATGAAATAGAATGCAAGATATCATTTATATTAAAGATCTAAGAGCTCAAACGATCATAGGAATATTTGGATGGGAGCGCGAGGTTCGCCAAGAAGTAAGCATTGATCTAGAGATGGCGTTTGATTGCAAGAGAGCTGCAAAAACAGATGCCATTGAAGATACTATTGATTATAAAAAAATTACCAAAGGAATTATTAAGTTTGTAGAGGAATCTGAATTTCAACTGCAAGAAACTTTGGCAGAAGGCATTGCTGATCTTGTAAAGACTAAATATAAAGTTAATTCACTTAAGTTAAGAGTCTCGAAGCCGGGTGCATTAAGGCATGCCGAGGATGTTGGAGTTATTATTCATAGATAATGAAGTACTATCTTTCGCTTGGAAGTAATATTAATCCGGAATCAAACCTTGAGTTGGCTATTTCTGCGCTGAATAAAATTCTTACCGAAACAGAGTGCTCTTCAATCCACAAAACCCAAGCAGAGGGTTTTGATGGAGATGATTTCTTAAATCTTATTTTTTCTGGAGTATCTTCTCTTGCCTTTGAAGATCTTAAGAAGAAGCTGAAAGACATAGAAGATAGCTATGGTAGAGATAGAAATGCTCAAAAATTCTCATCGAGAACACTTGATATAGATATTGTATTGCAGCTAAACGATGATGAGGAGATACTTTTTGAGAGCTATGAGATAGCTAAATATCGTTTTGTTTCTGACCCGCTCGAAGAATTATTATGAGTTTATTTGTAGTTCTTTTCGACTAGTTCCCAGGCTGCTTCTGCTAGAGGAGCCACTTGATTGCCTCGATCTTCGGCATGCTTACTTGCAGCAGTCCCATCTCTAACTCTGCCCATGATCCCCTGTAAGATTCCTGCAAGTTTAAAGATGTTAAAAATAGTGTAAAACTCCCAATGCTCATCAAGGTTTTTACCAGTAATCTCAGAATACATATTTCTATATTCTTTTTCAGTTGGAATGCCATTTTCATTACAGAATTTTTCATCGGCTAGATCAGGAATATTTCTCCAGCTAATACAATGATAATTAAAGTCAGCAATAGGGTGTCCCAATGTTGAAAGCTCCCAATCTAAAACACCCATGACATTATTATTTGCATTAAACACCATGTTATCTAGTCGATAATCTCCATGCACAATTGATGTCTCATCTTCATCAGGAATATTTGATGGAAGCCAATCTATTAGCTTGTTCATTGCTGCAATATCCTGAGTTTCTGAAGCTATGTATTGTTTGGTCCATCTAGAAACTTGTCTAGCAATGTAATTGCCAGGTTTACCATAATCAGATAATCCCACTGATTCATAATCAACCATATGAAGTTGAGCAATTACATTGTTTTTACTTGCATAAATATCAGATCTTTCGGTTTGAGATTTATCACCCAATAACAAGTCCCAATAAATATTGCCATCGAGGAAATCCATGACAAAAAAAGGCGTTCCTATGACTTCTTCATCTTCACACAGACCATAAGTTTTAGGCACTGGGACCCTGGATTGTTGAAGAGCAGTCATCACCTTATATTCTCTATCTACAGCATGAGCAGATGGTAATAAGACACCTGGTGGTTTTCTGCGTAGAACAAATTGCTGTTTTTCAGTAGTAATTTTATATGTTGGATTTGATTGACCGCCTTTAAATTGAGCAATCTTTAAAATTTTCCCCGCTGAAGAAATATTGTCTCCAAACCACTCTTGTAAGCCCGACTCATTAAACTTAAGGTTCTCGGCAACTTCCATGGTTCCTGAAAAAAGTACATTACCATCTGGATTATTCGCATTAGAGTCATTCATTAGAGAGACTTTCCTCCATCTATGTTTAATATCTGACCCGTCACATATTCTGCTTCAGATAGATATATTGCCGCATCTACAATATCTTTCTCAGCTCCCATTCTCTTCAATGGAACCGCATTAACAATGTTATTTTTTTGCTCTGTTGTCCATTCTGCATTGGGTGGCTCCAGGATAGCACCGGGAGCTATTGCATTAACTCTAATGTTGGGAGCTAATTCTTTTGCTAGGGACTTTGTGAGAGTTTGCAAACCAGACTTGGCAGCAAGATAAATTGAATGATTGACCAAAGCTCTGTCAACATTAATATCAGTGACGTTGATAATAAAACCTTTGTTCTTTTCTAGCTCTTTATGAAATGACTGAATTAAAAAGAGCGGCGCTTTTAAATTACTTCCCATAAGAGCATTCCAACTTTCTTCAGAGAAAGTTCCAATTGGAGTAGGGTAGAAGGTCGAGGCATTGTTAATCAATGCGTCAATACGGGAATTTTTTGATAGTGTTTTTTCCACCAATTTTGCAACTTCATTTGCATTTTCAAGATTTGCTTGGGCAATCATAGCGCTATTACTTCTTTCAGAATTCATTTTATCTGCCAGTGCTTCAGCTTCTACTTCTGAGCCATTGTAGTGAATCACAATATCCCAACCTTTACTAAAAAATGATAAGGCCATCTCCTTGCCTATCCTTTTAGCTGCTCCAGTGATAAGAATTGTTTTATTCATATGATCTCTTTTAAGGCTTCATAATAAAGCAATTGTTTTTGATGCGAAACTTCAGATGCATCAACGTTTACTAATACTGAAAAGTCCATTGCCATGACCAATTTAAATATTTTCTCTAAGTAGCCCCAATTATCTTTTAAAAAATTATATTTTTTGAAGCGCATCAATATTTCATAGTTACGATGCACATTTATCTTTCCAACTAATTTCAATTTTTCTGATTTCTCTTTGCAGGCAATAAAATCAATTACTTGTTTTAAAGATTCTTGTATTTTTAGAAATGAGTTTGGAGTTGGCAAGGATGCGCAGAGCTGAAAGCCATTTATTCTTTGCATATCAGCCCATTTAAGTCCCGGTAAATCTCCATCACAAGAAATATTCTTCAAGCCAATAAACCATGGATCAGTTAAATGGTAATCAATTAAAGCCTTAAAAAATTCATTACTAAAATTGTTTTCAAGAGCCTTTTTAGTTTCCATCCAAACTCTTTCCGGTGAAAGGTCTTTCAATTCTTTTGATGTAATAATCTTTTCAAAATAACCCCTTGTTTCCTCATGAAGATTGAATTTATGGAGTTGCTCATATGCTTTGAATCTTGCAAATCTCAAGACTCGAAGAGGGTCTTCTTCAAAAGCTGGTGAGGTATGTTTAAATATCTTGTTTTGTAAATCCAGTCTTCCTTCAAAAGGATCAATGATATTTCCATTCTCATCTTTGGCTATAGAATTAATTGTGAAGTCTCTTCGTTTTAGATCATCTTCAAGCGTGACGCTTGAATCAAAATAAAATTCAAAGCCTTTATAGCCAACACCAGACTTTCTTTCAGTTCTAGCCAGTGCATATTCCTCATTTGTTTCTGGATGTAAAAAAACTGGAAAATCTTTACCTATTGGTTTGAAGCCATTTTCTTCCATTTCTTCTGGGCTTGAATTTACCACAACCCAATCACGATCCTTAGGCTCAACCCCAAGCAACTCGTCTCTTACAGATCCGCCAACTTGAAAAACTTTCATGCTAATACTGTACCGAAATTTTTTCTAAATCATCAACCCTCAGGGCTGTAAGATTACCCTCCCAAACGCAACCAGTATCCAAACCAATGAAGTGAGGGTTATTGGTTTGACCATTTAAAGATGCCCAATGACCAAATACATAATATTGGTTCTTTTTTTGATAGGCTGCAGAATCATAGTCAAACCAGGGTTTAAAACCCTCTGTAGCTTTTGTGCTTGTATTTTTTAAGTCTAGACTTGCAGCATTGCCTAAAAATCTCATTCTAGTTAAGTAGTTAATAACAATTCGATACCTATCATTGCCTTCCAATGATTCATTCCAAATATTTGGGTCATCCCCCCATATGGCTTGGAGTATTTTAGATGCATTTCCAAGCAGTGCCGTTGAGACTTCCTCTGCCAGTTCCCGTGCTTTTTCTATAGACCAAATTTCTGGAATACCTGCATGCGTAATAATAAATTTATTTTGATTAGATTGATCAGAAATTTCAATGAGCAGAGGGCGTGTGATGAGCCATTCAAAAATTTGCATATTATTTTCTGCTTTAACCACTGTTTTTAACTCATCTTTACCTTGATTAATATTCATCAAGTAAAGTAAATAAAGATCATGATTGCCCAATACAGAGGTAATATTCTTATCTGCCATGCAGTAATTCAAAACAGCAAGAGATTCTGGGCCTCTGTTTACTAAATCTCCTGTTAGGATAATTTTGTCTACTTGGCTGTTGTAATCAATTTTATCTAATAAGCTAATAAACTGATCAAAACAGCCATGCACATCCCCAATTACATATGTACTCATCTATAGATCTATGGTTTGAAAAACTGAAACAAAATCCTCAATAGATAACTCTTCTGCTCTTGCAAGCGGATTAATATTCAGCTTTTCAAAATTGATTTCTAATTTTTTAAGATTATTCTTAATTCCCTTTCTCTTATTGGCAAAAGATTGGTCAACTAAATTTGAAAACCCTGAGAATTTATTTAAAGGAATCATTGGATTAACTCGAGGGATGAGCCTGATAAATGAAGATTGAACTTTGGGTTTAATATCAAAGGATTCAGGAGGAACATCAAATAAAATAGCTGTTTCAAATAATGCAGCAATCTTTACCCCGAGTCTGCCCCAATCACCTGATTGATTTGAAGCACAGATCCTATGCGCCACTTCCTTTTGGACTAAAAAATGCATATCTTCGATTCCATTAAAGTAATTGATTAACTTAATAATTATTTGTGTAGAAATATTGTATGGAAGATTCCCCACAACCCTGTGCTTAGCTTTGTGTAAAAAGTCCAAAGACCCTTTTAGCACGTCACCATGAATAAACTCATGCTCAGCTTTTGGAAATTTTTCTGAGAGGGTAATTATATTTTTTTGATCAAGGTCCATGGCTATTATTTTTCTGTTGTGACCCATCAAGTGATCAGTTAGGGCGCCTGTTCCAGGACCAATCTCGAAAAAAAGATTATTTTTTTGAGGGCTGATTGCTCTTTCTATTTCAAATAAAATAACCGGATCAATAAGATAGTTTTGACCTAGCTTTCGTCTATGAGTTCTATCATTCATTAAAGCTGAGTTTCTGCTGATTTAATTGCTTGTTTGATTGATCCAAGATTTGGCTTGATTTTTCCAGCAATATCTAATGCTGTCCCGTGATCTACAGAAGTTCTTACAATAGAAGTTCCCAGCGTAATATTTACCGCTCCACCAAAGCTCAAGGCTTTTAAGACTGGTAAGGCTTGATCATGATACATGGCAAGATAAGCATCAGTTTCCTTCAACTTTTCTCGATTGAAAGCAGTATCAGCTGAAATGGCGTATGAGGCATTGATGCCCATATCTCTGCAAGATTTTACCGCTGGATTAATTTTTTTGATCTCTTCTTCACCCATTTTTCCGTTTTCACCAGCATGTGGATTTAATCCTAGGACAGTTATTGTAGGGTGCTTAATTTTAAGTTTATTTTTTAGACCCGAATGTAGGATCTGGATTATCTTAACCAATCTTGCTTTTTGAATATTTTTTGTAACTTTGGCCAATGGAATATGAGTCGTAGCAAGTGCAACTTTAATTTTCTTTGAAGAAAGGAGCATAACCACATTACTAGATTTAGTCTTCTTTTGGATCCACTCGGTATGACCTTGAAAGCTTTTAAATCCCCCATCTATAATATTGCTTTTTTGAATTGGACCAGTTACTAACCCAATTTTCTTACTTTTTGTTGCTTCTTTAATCCCAAAGTCTAAATTTCTAATTACATATTTTGCATTGCTTGGATTTAGTTTTCCAGGATTAGGGTCTTTGCAATCTGCGATTTTTATATATTGCACTAAGCCAGTTTTATTTTTTTTAGCTTCTTCAAGTTTTTGTAATTCTATAAACTTGAGTTTAAGCCCAAGAATTTTGGATCTTGATTCTAAAATTTTGCCATCAGCAATACAGACCAAAGGGACATTTATCTCTTCCCAAAATTTTAATTTTGACAGATACAGAATTATATCTACAC
Organism: uncultured SAR86 cluster bacterium; assembly: GCA_902512655.1. Classification (GTDB taxonomy): domain Bacteria; phylum Pseudomonadota; class Gammaproteobacteria; order Magnimaribacterales; family D2472; genus D2472. Next base: position 27,414 of record CABXJR010000004.1, on the reverse strand, counting down.
CTATGCCAGCTGGCTCACCATGGGAATATAAAAGCTGCTTCAATCTAGTTCTTTAAATTCTACAAAGGCTTCTGCTCTCATAGTTCTGAGGGTATTCTCTAGTTCCTCGTCATATTTTTGAGAAAATAAAATCCCATAAGCTCTATCTTTTATCATTTCTTCTGTAAGGTCCTCCGTTCTTTTGCCAAGAACTTGGAGGAAATGAAATCCAAATTCAGATTCAAAAACTGGTGAGAACTCCATTAGCGGTGTTTCAAGCATCATTTTTTCAAAAGCTGGTGCAGTTTCACCAATACTCAACCAGTCTAGATCGCCACCTCTACTGGCAGAACCCGGGTCTTCAGAGAATTCTTTTGCTAGCAAAGAGAAATCTTGGCCCTCTAAAGCTCTCACTCTTACTTCTTCTAACTCTTTTTTGGTGAATGTTTTATCTCTTAACTTGGTTGGCATCATTAATATATGCTTGGCTGACCATTGTTCTTCAAAGCGTACAAGGTCGCCACGTTTATCATCTATCTTTAATATGTAAAAACCAGACCCACCCTTTAATGGGCTTGATATATATCCCTTCTTTTTATTTTTTAGCTCGATTGCAAAAAGGCTGGGTAAGTCAGCAAGATTTCTCCAACCCATTTCACCACCTTTGCTAGCTAAACTATTTGTTGAGTATTGCTTGGCAAGCTCAGCAAACTCTTCACCTTCAGCTATTTGATTTAAAATTTTGTTTGCTAACTCATTATTTGAGACAAGTATTTGCCTTAAAAATAATTCTGGGGACAGCTCCCTTGTTGCTATATCTGTCTGCAAGAACCCTTCTAATTCCTGTTCTGTGATATTTATTTCTTGGCTAACCTTGCCTTGCTGAACTCTCTGAATTACCATCTCTTTTCTAACTTGTGATCTTAAAGATTCATATGATTCTCCCTCTACTTCCAAAGTTTGAATGAACTCTTCTAAGTTTAAATTATTATTTGCTGCGATTCTTTCAAATGCATTATTCAACTCCCCATCGCTTACCCTTACCCCAGCTCTATTAGCTAATTGCAATTGAAGCTCTTCAATAATAAGGCGTTCATGAATCTGCTCCATGATAATTTCTTTGGGAGGCATAGGAGCACCTTGCTCTTGATATCTTTGTTCTATGTTGTCAAGCATGCTTTTAACCTGTGATTCAAGAACAACCCCTTCACCAACAATAATTGCAACCCTATCAAGGATTTCAATTTTTGCCTTCACTGGCAACATGACTAAGATTGACAGGGCGATGTAAATATATTTTTTCATAATGGTTATTGTACTTAATTAAATGTTCACAGAGGTATTGAGCATCAAGAAAATTTAATCACTAAGATACTTTATTTTACTAAAGGTTCGAGAAAGCATTTGAGAAGAAGCTATTTATTCTTTTATTACCACCAGTCAATCCCTTTAGCTCAAACTCAAAATTAATCCTACTTTTATTTTCGATTTCAATCATTTTATCCCAGTTAGTATCATGAAATTGTAAAGATTGAAAATCAAGAAGATTATATTTAGATAATTTTTTATCTGATGTGTAGAGTTTAAAAGCTAGACAACAGTTCTCATAACTAAAACCGAAATAAGTCTCTAAGTTCTTGCTGGAATCCAAATCTTTACTTATTCCACCGATAAATTTATAGCCATTCGACATTAATTTTTCTATTGAGAATTCTGCGTAGTCCAACTTATTTGTATAATTTAAAAGGGGCATGTTGTCGTGAAAGTTTCTTGAAAATTTAAGGCGCGTTTCTGGGAGTTTAATCTCTACGCCTGTCATTCCAAAATTAAGTTTATTTCTCTTTTGGGAATAATTTCCAGCAAAATATGTTCTTACCCTCTTATTCTCATAAGATAAATTTGTACCAATTTGGCCATCTTTTTCAATAGGTTTATTAAGCATCTCATTAAAGACTTTGCTCGATTCCAATTCATTCTTTTTAATTAATTCGAGATTTAATCTTGTATCCTGATTTATCTTTTTTTGCCACTTGAATTTAGCAAGTAAAAACTCTGTATCAGGAACCCTGTCCTTACCATAAAAATATTTTGGATTTAACCTATTTAAATTCCCAAAATTTTGTTGATGAAGATCAAAAATAGGATCCATTGATTGATCTTTATAATTTGTTTTTTGATATAGAAGCTCGGGGACTAGAAGTGCAAGGCCTTTCCCATGTGACTGCCTTAGGAAGGAGGAGATTTTTATTTCAATTGTTGGGATTGAGGTGGCCTTGGTATTATTTTTGACATTGTTAAGTCTATATTTTTTATTTAAAAGCAGCCCCTTGATTGATAAGTCAATATACTTAAGATCATGCAGAGTTTCCATTCCAATTTCTGCAATCAATCGTTTTCCAGTTTGATTAATCCTATTAATATTTATAGGTAAATGCTTATCCTTATTTATATCAAAGTCTACATAATTCGCTTTAGCAAAATATGAAAGTGAAGCACCATATTTCTTATACTCAAGGTTTACTTCTGGTTTTTTTATATATCCATTGGTTATGAATGGATTCAAGCTTTGAAAACCTTGTCGCATAATCTTAACTGAGAAATCATTTATCGACATATTTACTGAAACTGATTGTGCAAGATAATGATCTCGTTGATTAGCTATACTTGTAAGACTTGAGGGCAAATCAAGTAATACCATTGAGTCAGAAGATCTTGCCCAATCAATAGCAGTTGTAATTTTTGAAAAGCTTCTTTCTTCTTTTAAACGAAATGCCCATCTGTTATTGTCCTCACGTGCATACTTTTTTCTGTATTCTTTATCCTTTGGAAAAAATATTAGATCAAAAAAATTAGAAGAATTTGAATTTGATGGAGTTAAATACCTGTAATTTGCCTCCAAACCACTTCCTCTCTCCTTCAATATTCTTGGGGCGACTGTAAGATCTGATTTTCTAGACAAAACCCAGAAATAAGGTAAATAAAGATCAACTCCATCAGATGTAAGGCTCAATTCAGGCTCGAGAAAGCCACTTAATCTTTCTGTTGTTGCTGCAAAGGGTAAGTAAGGTAGTTTTAAAATTGTTTTGTTTAGGACTTTAAGAGTTAGATCTTCAATATGACCACGATCTGATTCCTCGCTGATAAGAATTTTTTTTGCTTCAATCTCCCAACCCTCAGACTTATTATTGCAAGAGGTGAGGGCGGTATTTTGAAATTTAAGATTTTTACCTAAATTTCCTTCCAATGACTGATATTGAATTAATAAATTCCTTTCTCTTAGATATGTCTCTCCTTTAGCCAATTTCAATCTTCCAGAATCTTTTTCTAGTGAGCCGCTCAAAAATTTGAAGTAGTTTTCAGAGTGATAAATTTTTCCATTCTTGATATTTTTTACAAAATTTTGATTTTGAAGATACGTTGCACTAGAAGCATTAATGATTCCTTCATCAAGTCCAATCAACACATCCTCATCAAGTAATAGGGCTCCATTTGACTGAATATCTATTTTTCCAGCATCAATAGAGCCAGATTCATATTGATCATCTAGCCTAGAATAATATGGGTTTGCACAAGCCTCACTAGGCTGAAGATTAAATGAACTTGGCTTATTTAAAGCAGCAGCATTTATCTGATGATTAACAAAAGCTATAAAAAGAAATATAAATAATCTCTTTTTTGGATGGGTTTGTAGTTCAGTAGATTTCAAAAATTAGGGTTTCAGGAAGACATTTCTTTAAGCTCTCTTAGAGTATCTTTTCCATAAAACATTTCCTCTTCTACGAAAAATGTTGGAATTCCGAAAGCTCCTTTCTCAACGGCTTCACTTGTATTAGCAATTAGTTCCGCTTTGGTCTCATCTTTAGCAATGCCCTCAATGACCTGATCGGCATGACAATCATTCTTGGTTAATAGTTCATGAAGCGCCTCAGGGGAATCTAGTTTGAGAGACTGTTCCCAAAGTCCGCTTAAGACTATTTCAACATAAGAATCAAAAAAATCATTTTTTTGCGCAACTATTGCGCCTCTAATAAGGGATATAGTATTGACAGGAAAATGCTCATTCATTTTAAATTTTGTGATGTTGTGTTCCCTCATAAATCGATTGAAAGCAGTATCAAATTGATATTTTGATTTATTAGGGATTTCAGCCAAAGTAATCATAGGAGGCTGGTTATTCGACAGCTTCATGATGCCGCCTAAAAGACAGGGAATGTAATTAAATTTTATGTCATGAGTTTTTTCAATATTTTGAATTGCCTTGTGACATAGGTAGGCGTTTGGACTCGCAAAGTCAAAAATAAAATCTACATTCATAGTCGTCCTCATTTCTTATGCTTATAATAATTCTTTAACTTGCATCAACCAGTTTAAAAATGCAACATCAAGCAATAATTATTATAAAAGTTGGAGACATGAGATGAGTTTAAAAGACAGAGTCTTATTTATTACGGGTGGCAGCAGAGGAATAGGCCTTGAAATAGGGAAACGTGCAGCTAAAGATGGTGCGAAGGTAGTTTTGGCAGCCAAAACAGCAGAACCGCATCCAAAGCTTCCAGGGACCATATACTCTGCAGCCGATGAAATTGTAGCTGCAGGCGGTGAAGCATTACCCATTATTCTAGATGTGCGTGATGAGATTAATGTTAGAGAGGCTGTTGAAAAAAGCGTTAGTCATTTTGGCGGAATCGATATTTGTGTGAACAATGCATCTGCAATCTCACTGACTAGCACACCAGACACAGATATGAAACGATATGATTTAATGCATCAAATTAATGGCAGGGGAACATATTTAGTAAGCAAATATTGCATTCCGCATCTGAAAAAATCTAATAATGCTCATATATTAAATTTAGCTCCACCTCTAGACATGAAACCAAAATGGTTTGGCCCTCATCTAGCATACACAATGGCAAAATTTACTATGAGTATGTGTGTCTTAGGTATGGCTGAAGAATTGAAGTCCGATAGCATTGGTGTCAATGGTTTGTGGCCAAGGACTGCAATTGCAACTGCTGCTGTTAAAAATGTTTTGGGCGGTGAAGAATTAATGAGTATTTCTAGAACTCCAGAAATTATGGCGGATGCTGCATACGAAATTTTTACTAAAGATCCATCAAGTTTCACTGGCAATTTTTGTATTGATGATCTAGTTTTATATGATGCAGGAATAAGAGATTTTTCTAAATACGCAGATGTTCCATTTGCTGAATTAGCCCCGGATTTCTTTTTGCCAGATGATACCCCCTTGCCTTCGGAGATTGAAAATAGCTGAATTCTCAAAAGCCAATATTCTTAAGTATGCTCAATCTTTTGATGAAAATCTAACATCATTAGAGCCTCTGAAATTAGAGGCAAGCGGAAGGAAATATTTTAGAGTTGCTTCTAAAGAATGCTCCTATGTAATTTCTTATGATGATAGGCCAGTGAACGGCCAATTAGTTTTTATCAATAGGGCGAAAGAACTATCAGACTGTAATGTTCGAGCTCCCAAGATCTTCCAGTATGATATTGATAGAAATTTAACTTTAATAGAAGACCTTGGAGATTATTCTTTGATTGATGAAAAAAATTTTTATCAACAAGATAAGCTAGTTAATTTATCCCTAGAACTTCTTAATCAAATGCATCAATCCAAGCATGTTGATTTGCACTCAACTTTTTGGATGGGTTTAGAATCGCATTCAAAAAGATTTTCAAAAGTTTTTTGTAAGGAATTCCTTGGCCTAGAGATGTTTGATGGGTACAAAGATCTTTATGTCGATATGAGGCCTCAAATAATGGATCAACAATGGACTAACTGTCATTTTGATTTCGAAAGAAGAAATATTCACCTTTTAGAAAATGGCGAACTTGCATTAATTGACTTTCAAGATATGTGTTTTGGACCAATAGGGATTGATTTAGCAGGGATTCTGATCGATCACTATATTCCTTGTAAGATTGATACAATAAAAAAATATTGCATGAGTTTTTCAGAGCTTTCCGTTTATGACCTATCTGCAGAAGATATTTTTAGTGCAACCTTATGGGGAGGCCTGCAAAGGAATTTAAGGATCATGGGAACCCTAACCGCACTTTATCTGAGGTTAAATCGTTCATTCAGAATGAATGATTTACCTCAAATAGTGATGAACACAGCAATAATATCCAAGGAATTAAACCAAGTAAGTTTGGCAAATTTTCTTATTGATAATGTCTCGCAAACATTAGAAGATAAATTGGCAAATTTATGAAAGCCATGATTTTAGCAGCGGGGCTTGGTTCAAGACTGAGGCCTATAACAGAGAAGTTACCCAAACCACTTATAGATGTAGGTGGAATCTCATTGATAGAGCGATCGATAAATCAGTTAATTGCTTTTGGAGTCAGTGAATTTGTAATTAATATCTCTTATCTTGGAGATCAGATCAAGGAATCTCTTCAATCAATTGATGCAATATCTAAAATGATTTTTATAGATGAACCTTTTCCTTATGGAACGGGCGGGGCATTGGTTAATGCAAAGAATTTTTTAGGGAACGACCCCTTTATACTTTCAACAGCAGATATTATTTTTGACTTATCTTTTCATCAATTACCTGCAACTGTTGAGGTGGCTCATTTAGTTGCGGTGAAAAATCCTGAGCACAACCAAAGAGGAGATTTCTCAATGAAAGTAAACTCCGTTTTTATAAATGATGGAATAAATGATTTTACTTATTCAGGAATATCTGTACTCAACCCAAAGATTTTAGATGCGCACCTATCAAGAAAGTATCCATTTGATCTCTGGAATACCATCTTGAAGCCTTTGATCGCAAAATCTATGGTTTCTGCTCATTTTGATGATTCATTGTGGATTGATGTTGGAACTGAGGATAGATTAAAGCTTGCAAGGAAAGTTTTAAAAGATGAAAATTAAGGAAATGAATTCTAATTCTTTGATAGCGCCTTCGATCTTATCAGCAAATTTTGCTCGACTTGGAGAAGAGGTAAATTCTGTAATGCAAGCTGGTGCAGATTGGATACATTTTGATGTAATGGATAATCACTATGTACCTAATCTTACAGTTGGTCCAATGGTATGTAGGTCATTAAGAGATGATGGCATAAAAGATTTTATAGACGTTCATTTAATGATTACTCCTGTAAATGAATTGGCTAAGAGTTTTGCAGATGCTGGCGCAGATCTCATTAGTTTTCATCCCGAAGCCGTGAATAACGTGGTTGAGACTATCAATATTATTAAGCAGTGCGGAAGTAAAGTTGGTATCGCAATTAATCCAGATACATCCCTATCTGTGCTACAAGATGTCATTGGCGAAATAGATCTTATCTTGTTAATGAGTGTTTATCCTGGCTTTGGCGGTCAAGAATTTATCGAAGATACGATTGAAAAGATTGCTGAAGCAAAAAAACTTATTGATCAACAAGATCATCAGATATTCTTAGAAGTTGATGGCGGCATCAATAACGAAACTATCTCAAGAGTTTCGGAAGCAGGAGCAAATGTTTTTGTGGCAGGTTCTGCTATTTTTGGATCATCAGATTATGAGAAAACAATTCAAAGCTTCCGTCAAAAAATTACTTAATCTCTCATTAATTTCATTTTCTGCAATTTCTTTTGCTGCGTTGGAGATGAGTTTTGAAGGTAAAAATGCAAAGTTAAATTTAATTATTTCTAATACTGATGCTGCAAGGCGAAGAGGCTTAATGAATCAAGCTCACTTAGAAGAAAATACTGGCATGCTCTTTATTTGGCCATCAAGCAAGAAACAATGCATGTGGATGAAAAACACTTCACTGCCGCTCAGCGTTGCTTATCTCTCATCTGACGGCAGAATTTTAGAGATTTATGATATGGTCCCATTCTCGGAGGACTCAGTCTGCTCCATGCAGAACGTTAGAATGGCAGTAGAAGTTAATCAGGGATGGTTTGCAAGTAATAAAATTTCAGTTGGAGATAAAACCAATCTTTAATTAAGAAAACTCATGATCACAAATACAGAATACAAAAATTTTAAAGATGCTGATTACACAGTATTGCCGATGAGTAGGGAGATCGTGGCTCCTGGTGAATCTCCCCTGTCTTTATATTCAAAGATAGCTGATCAACAAAATAATTTTTTGTTTGAATCAGTCGAAGGCGGAGATAGGTGGGCCCAATATTCAATCATTGGATTTGGCTGTATTGACACAATTAAAATTTCTGGAAAAAGAATTGAAACAATCATTGATGGAAGTAGGGATATGTTTGAAGCTAAAAATCCCCTGCAAGCAATTGAAAAAATTATCTCAAAAAATCGCTCGCCCAACATTGAAAATTTACCAAGATTTCATGGAGGCTATATAGGATTTTTTGCTTATGAAAGCGCCCAATATGCTGAGAGTAAAATAGCATCGTTGCCTGGTAAAGACTCTAAGTTTCAAGAGCATATGCCAGATATTATGCTTGTTAAAGCAGAGCAACTAATCATTTTTGATAATTTAAATAACTCAACTCAAATTATTTTTAATGCGAATCTTGAAAACATGACATATGAATTTGCTCAATCTAAATTAGATGATATTGAGAAAATATTAACCACGCAGGCAGAGAGTGAAGCTAAAGAATTTAAACCAATTACAAATTGTTTTGAGTTTGAATCAAATTTTACTAAAGAAGGATATTGTGATGCTGTAAATACTATCAAAAATTACATTGCAGAAGGCGATGTGATGCAAGTTGTATTAGCGCAGGATTTTTCAGCTAACTTTGATAACGATCCCTTTAATTTATATAAAGCAATACGCGAATTAAATCCTTCTCCGTACATGTATTTTTTAGATTTAGATGAATGCCAGATAGTTGGAGCATCTCCTGAGATTTTAGTAAGACTTGAAGATAATGAAATTAACTTAAGGCCTTTGGCGGGAACTAGAAAAAGGGGAGAAAATCCTGAAGAAGACAAACTCAATGAAGATGACCTACTCAATGATCCAAAAGAAATAGCCGAGCATCTAATGCTTATTGATCTTGGGAGAAATGATGTGGGACGAGTTTCTGAAATTGGCTCAGTTCTTGTGACGGATAAAATGACCATTGAAAAATATTCCCATGTTATGCATATTGTTTCGAATGTGATGGGAAAAATCGCTTCTGGATTAAGTTATTTTGATGTGCTTAAGGCTTCCTTGCCGGCAGGAACATTATCGGGCGCTCCTAAAATTAGAGCAATGGAAATAATTAATGAATTAGAACCAAGCTCAAGAGGCATATATGGTGGAGCAATAGGTTACATAGGATGGAATGGAAATATGGATACAGCCATAGCAATAAGAACTGCCGTAATTAAGGATAAAAGAATTCATGTAGGAGCAGGGGCAGGAGTGGTTGCTGATTCTATTCCTGAAAATGAATGGTTAGAGTGTAGGCAAAAATCTAAAGTATTCATGGATGCGATGGAGATGATCTCATGATTCTAATCATTGATAACTACGACTCTTTTACTTACAACTTGGTTCATTATATTGGAGAGTGCAATTATGAGGTTTTGGTAAAAAGAAACGATGAACTAACTATCACTGAAATTCATTCCCTCAATCCAGAAAAAATTGTTATTTCTCCTGGTCCCTGCTCTCCAAAGGAAGCGGGAATTTCTGTAGAGATTGTTCAAGAATCCCAAGTTCCATTATTAGGAGTCTGCTTAGGCCATCAATCAATTGGTGCAGCATTTGGAGCTAAAATCATTAAGGCTCCTGAAGTCTTTCATGGTAAAAAATCTTCTATTAATCATTCTGATTCCGCATTATTTCAAGATATTCCTAACCCATACTCAGTGGTCAGATACCATAGCCTCATAATTGATAGTTCAACTTTACCCAAAGACTTAAAGGTTATATCTACGATTATTGATGAGCCCACAATCATTATGGGAGTAGAGCATGTGTCTAGACCTATATTTGGTGTTCAATTTCATCCTGAATCCATAGATACTGATCATGGCATGCAATTAATTAAAAATTTTTTAAATATATGATCCAGGATTTTATTAATCAGCTAGAAAAGAAAGAGGACCTTGATTTTCATTCTATGCAGCACGCAATTGAATCAATCATGACCGGAAATGTTGATGATCATTCTATCGAAGCATTTTTATTAGCCTTAAATGCGAAGGGCATTCAGGAAACTGAGATTACTGCTGCTGCCAGAGTCATGAAAGAAAAGTCTCTTAGTTTTCTGTTGGGTGATGGAGATCATATAGATACTTGTGGTACAGGGGGTTCGGGCCTGCATACTTTTAACTGTTCTACCGCCTCATCTTTTGTGGCTGCTGCAGGAGGCGCAGCAGTAACTAAGCATGGCAACAAGGCAGTATCTAGTAAGTCTGGAAGTGCAGATTTATTATTAGCAGCTGGAGCTGACATAGCACATGATAGAGAAAAGTTAGAAGTCATTTTTAAGAGAGTGGGTTTTGTTTTTTTGTTTGCCCCTTTGCATCATGAATCAATGAAATATGTTATGCCCGCCAGGCAAAAAATAGGAGAAAAAACCTTATTTAATTTGCTAGGCCCTCATACAAATCCATGTGGTGCAAAAAGGCAAATCCTAGGTGTTTATCAAAAAGATTTAGTGAGAACTTTTGCATCGGTTGCAAAGAATTTATCCATGGACCATGTTCTTATTGTTCATGGTTTCGATGGTTTAGATGAAATCACTATCACCGACTCCACATATGTTGCAGAGCTAAAGGATAATACTATTTCTGAGTATGAAATTTCTCCAAAAGATTTTGGCTTATCTTTTGGAACACTGCCTGAAATCTCAGCCACTTCACCTGATGACAGTTTGCAATTAATTAGAGAAGCCTTCTCAGGTGATAAATCAGCTGTCCAAGATATGATTGCTCTTAATGCTGGTGCAGCTTTATATCTAGCAAAAAAAGTAGATTCAATTGCAGGTGGTGTTGAGCTTTCGTTTGAATTAATGAATAACGGTATGGCTGCAGATAAATTAGCTTCATACGTTCGAGTCTCAAATAGCTAATGACTATTCTCCAAGCAATAGTTGCAAACACAAAAGCTAACCTTATTCACAAGAAAGCAGAATTATCTTTGGAGCAAATAAAGAACTCTTTAGAAGATCTCGATCTTCCAAGAGGAAGATTTAAAGATAATATTTCCAACAAAGATGAAGCCATTATCGCAGAAATAAAAAAAGCCTCACCAAGCGCAGGAGTCATTGCAGAGGAATTTGATCCAGTAAAAAAAGCAATTGAGTATGAGGCTTTTGGAGCATCCGCATTATCAATTTTGACAGAAGAAGATTTTTTTATGGGGAGTGCTGATTATTTAAAAAAGGTTAAGAAGATTACTGCCTTACCGATTTTAAGAAAAGATTTCATGATTGATGAATATCAGATTTACGAATCTAAATTGATTGGCGCAGATTGTATTTTATTGATTGCATCCATTCTTTCTGATCAGCAAATTGAGGATTTCGTTAATATTGCTAAAAAGTTAGACCTGGATTATTTAATTGAGGTACATGATGAAAATGAACTCCATAGAGTTGAGCATTTTGAAGATGCTTTAATAGGTGTAAACAACAGAAATCTAAAAACATTTGAAGTTGACCTGGATAATTCTGTTCGCTTAAGAAATTTATTCAAACAAAACAATATCTTTATTGCAGAGTCAGGAATTAAATCTAGGGAAGATATGAATTATTTAAAATTCAATAATATTACAGTCTTTCTTGTTGGAGAAGGCTTAATGAGAGGCTCTTTTTAAATATAAGCGCTTGATGATGTCATTACCTTTGCAGTGAAGCTCATAAGTTTTTTGGTTGGCTCAGATAATGATTCACTCCCATTTTCTGCAGCTTCTTGAGCATGCTCATTTTCATCAGCTCGCATAGTCTTTAAAATTTCAATTGTCTCAGTATCATTCTTTGGTACTTTATCTAAATGCCTTTCAAGATGTTTTACTACCTGTTTTTCCGTTTCTTCAATAAATCCTAAACTAGTTTTTTCTCCAAAGCTTCCAAATATTGCACCTATAGCAAATGATCCTGCATACCAAACAGGGTTGAGGATTGAAGGTTTTCCGTTTAACTCTTCAAGGCGTTTTTTACACCAAATTAAATGATCTGTTTCTTCTTCTCCAGCCTGCACGAGATGATTTTTTATCTCGGCATCTTTGCAAACCATTGCTTGACCCCTGTAGAGCGCCTGAGCTGCAACTTCGCCAGCTAAATTTACTCGCATTAGTTGTGCTGACAGATTTTTTTCTTCTTTTGATAAAGAGGAGGGAGCCTCATTCACTGGATACGATCTACCGGTCCCACTCTTTTTGAACGACAATGTTTTCAAAGCAATGTCGCACTCATTTATAAAATTATCTAATAAATTCATTTCAATCCTTTATTGCCGATATCTTTTCGATAAAAAGCTCCCTCGAAGGATACAGACTCTACCAGATCATACGCTCTTGATTGAGCTTCTTGCAGATCTTTACCTAAAGCAGTTGCACAAAACACTCTTCCTCCTGATGTTAACACCTTATCGCTTTGAAGTTTTGTGCCTGCATGGAACAGCTTCATTCCACCCACGTCAGAGGATTTAATTGTTACTTCATTATTTTTTGTATAGTCCTCAGGATAGCCATGACTCGCAATCACCACGCCACAGGCATGTTCATCAGCCCATTGAATTTGATAATCATTTAACCTATCATCGATCGCTGCCAGACAAAGCTCAACCAGACTTGATTGTAATCTCAGCAGAATAGGTTGAGTTTCAGGATCTCCAAATCTGCAATTAAATTCAAGAACTTTCAATTCTCCATTATTGATCATTAGCCCAGCATATAAAAATCCAAGATAGGGCGAGCCTTCAGTTATTAAACCTTGCATAGTTGGTTGCATCACCTCATCAATAATTTTTTGGTGAAGCTTTTCATCAACTATCGGCGCAGGTGAATATGCGCCCATGCCACCTGTATTTAACCCCACATCGCCATCACCCACGGCTTTATGATCCTGACTGGTTGCAAGGGGGATAATTTTATCTTTACTCACCACTGCAATAAAACTTGCCTCTTCTCCAATTAAAAAATCTTCAATAACCACGCTTGTTCCAGCATCTCCAAATGCTTGGTCTTTAAAAATACTGATCAAGGCTTCTAAAGCTTCATTTTCAGTTTGGCAAATAATCACTCCTTTACCTGCTGCTAAACCATCTGCCTTCACTACTGTTGGATATGGAATCTTTTTTAAGTGCTCTTTTGCACTATCAAAGTTATTAAAGGCCACATAAGTTGCTGTAGGAATACCATATTGAATAAAAAAGTCTTTTGAGAATGTTTTAGAGCCCTCTAACTGAGCAGCAGCGCTAGAAGGTCCAAAGGTTTTAATATTAACAGTTTGCAAATAATCGACCAGCCCATCAACAAGAGGCTGTTCTGGCCCAACAATCACAAGAGCAATATTTTTTTCAATGCAAAAATCTTTTACTTCTTCAAAGTTACTAATATCAATAGATGCATTGGATACCTTATTTTCTAATGCGGTACCTGCGTTTCCTGGACACACAAAAACCTCTGATACAGAAGCATCTTGCGCACATTTCCAAGCTAAAGCATGTTCTCTTCCGCCTGATCCAATAACCAAAATGTACATTTTTAATGTCTAAAGTGACGCATTGCAGTAAAGACCATAGCAATGTTATTTTCATCAGCTGCTGCGATCACTTCCTCATCTCTAATCGATCCACCAGGCTGAATAATTGTTGCTATTCCATTCGAAGCAGCTTTATCTATACCATCCCTGAATGGAAAAAATGCATCTGAGGCCATTGCTGCACCCTTGACCTCTAAACCCTCCTCTTTTGCTTTAAGATTAGCAATTTCAGCACTAATAACTCTACTCATTTGACCGGCGCCAATGCCAATGGTCTGTTTATTTTTGACATAAACGATAGCATTCGATTTAACAAATTTAGCAACCTTCCATGCGAACATTAGATCATCAATTTCTTCAGGGGTTGGCTCCCTTTTAGTAACGCACCGAAGGTCTGTTTTGGAAACAATAATAGTGTCATCGCTTTGGATTAATATTCCCCCAGACACTTTTTTAATGACGCCTGGATATGGGTTATCTTGCTCCAAATCTACACATAAAACTCGTACATTTTTCTTTTTAGCAAGCTCCACCAACGCAGCTTCTTCAAAACCGGTAGCTAACACAACCTCAACAAATTGACGAGTATTGATTTCTTCAGCAGTTTTTTTATCCAGTTCTCTGTTAAACGCGATAATGCCACCAAAAGCAGACGTTGGATCAGTTTTAAATGCTAGGTCATAAGCGTCAAAGATAGAGTTTGCCTCAGCAACCCCACAGGGATTTGCATGTTTTACAATTACGCAAGCCGGTTCATCAAATGCTCTGACACATTCCCAGGCAGCATCAGCATCTACAATATTATTGTATGAAAGCTCTTTGCCCTGAAGAACGTCTGCATTAGCAATATTTTTATGTTCTAAATTAGAAAAAGTTAATAAATCTGCACTTTGGTGAGGATTTTCTCCATACCTTAGAGATTCACTCTTGCTGAAATTATATTGATGTGCATTAGATAAGATATCTTTTAGATAATTTGCAATAGCTGAATTGTATTCAGCCATGAGCTGGAAAACTTTTTGTGAAAGCTCCTTTCTAAATTCATAACTGATGCCCCCTTGATTTTTCCACTCATCTATTAACCGACTATAGTCATTTGGATCAGAAATGACGGCAACATCTTTGAAGTTTTTTGCTGCTGACCTAATCATCGTTGGCCCACCTATATCAATTTTTTCTATAGCCTCATCAAATTCACACCCTGAGGCGACTGTTTCTTGAAATGGATATAGATTAACAACAACCATATCAATGACCTCATAGCTGCGCTCAGTTAAAACTTCTAAATCTGTTTGTCTTCTGGCCAAAATTCCAGCATGAATTTTTGGATGTAAAGTTTTAACTCGACCATCCATCATTTCTTCAAATCCTGTAAATTCTGAAACCTCAACGACCTGATCTGTAATTTTTTTAATAGCATTATAAGTCCCTCCGGTTGAAATAATTTTTACTTCTTGATTAAGTAAAAACTTTATCAATTCATCTAAATTAGATTTATCTGAAAGACTCACAAGAGCAGTTTTTGGGGTAATTAAGCTCATGATTCTTCTGTAATGTTATATCGATGTAATTTTTTTCTAAGGGTTGCTCTGTTCAATCCCAGAGCAATTGCAGCCTTAGATTGATTGTTGTTGGTATACTTCATTACTGCCTTCAAGAGTTCAGGCTCAACCTCAGCCATAACCATTTCATAAACATTTGCTGGGCTTGTATTACCAAGAGTGGCAAAATATTTCTTCATAGCCTTTCTTACTTGCTCACTAAGAGGTTTATTTTTTGGTTTTTGTGAGACTGTTTTAGTCATTAAGTAGATATTTTTCTGCAAAATATAAATTCTACAGCTGATTAAAAATTGCTCAACTATTTTTAGAGATTTATTACAGTTTTTTTATCATCACCCAAAATCAATTGCGTCATTTTGCCATTTTTAAAAAATATTTCTGTTCTAGATGCGTAATCAGGATGAAAATATGAAATTTTATTATTGCTTGTGATGTATGAAACCAATGCATTGATCACCATGAAGTGTGTCGTCACAATCAAATTGCCTTCAATTTTCTCGAGCCAGGTTATTAAATTAATGCGCCACTCTTTTACAGCCTCCGGTAACGCTTTGATTGGAGTTGTAAAAATTTTAATAAGCCAGTCACGTTTTTCAGCAGTTTCAATATTGTCTGAGGGTATTTCAATAAATCTAGAATCTAATTGAAAAGAGCATTCTCTTTCATTAATCATCATTTCCATTGTTTCAATAGCTCTTTTTTTGGGACTTGAAATAAGTTGATAGCAAGGAATTTTTTCAATAAGAGACTTTCCAGCTTCAGCAGCTTGTTCTCTACCTAGCTCACTTAAACCAGGATCGGGATGCACAGACCATCCTGCAGATGCTTCTCCATGTCTAACAAGAATGATATGACTTTGACTCATTATAAAAAATACCAATTATAATTATTTGATGAGAAAGCCTAGAATTTTTTGTCCTGCATTAACTGCACCAAACTATAAGTGCACCAACATAAAACAAATACATCATCTTGCCAAGGTTCTAAGGTTGCAATCAGATGATCTTGTAGAGTTTTTTGATGGTCAAGGTGCTTTGGCTAATGGCAAGATTCAAGAGATTGCCAAAGCATATATAAATTTTCATATAGATGATATTTTATTTATGCAAAATCCCTATCAAAAATCTTATCTAGCGATCATCCCATATCTGAAAAGAGATAATTTAATTTACTCATTACAAAAGCTTGTAGAGTTAGGAGTGAACTCAATTCTTATATATAAGCCAGCAAATCTAGATCAATCATTAGCAAAAAAAGATTTATCCAAATTAAACCATAAGCTTGAGGAGGCTATTATAAGTGCATGTGAGCAATCTGGATGTAATTATATTCCTAGCATTGATTATTTTGATGGACTTAAACAATGCCTCCAAAGTGAAAAGATAGATACAGATTTAGAAGGGTTATTCGTTCTTGATACAATTGCTAATCAATTTATCAAAGAGGATGAGATTTTGAACTTAAATAGTATTGGTTTCATCACGGGGCCTGAATCGGGTTATTCAGAAGCTGAGCGTGAAATCATGAATGAGCTAGGATTGCAGTCATTCAAAATAGGGCATTACGTATTGCGAGCTGAGACAGCGCCGGTTGTAGGATTATCTATGTTTCATGGCCTTTTGGGGGAATATTAATGCAGGGAACTTCCTCACTTTTTATTACCGATTCCCTAGATGAATTAAATCCAAAAAAAGATACAACTATCTTGTGGATGCAGGAAGCACATAGCATGGGTGGTCAGATTTTTCAGTGTGAGATGAGTGATTTAATTTTCAAAGATAAAAAAATTTCTGCTAACTTCTTTGAAATTAAGGACCCTATAGATAATCCACAGATTAGTGCAAAAGTTGACGCAATAAAAGCGCTAAAAGATTTTGACTATGTTTTTATGAGGAAGGATCCTCCAGTAGATGAAAACTTTATAAATGCTTTGCATTTGTTATCTCAGGCTGAATCTGAGGGGGCTAATATTATTAATCGACCTTCAGCATTGCAGAAATTTAATGAAAAGATTTTTGCACTTAGATTTTCTCATTGGATGCCTGATACAAGCGTTATTTGCAAAGAGGAAGACTTTAAACTATTCAAAAAAAAATATCCGACTATTATTTTAAAGCCCCTTGATGGTATGGGCGGAGAGTCAATTTATAAATTTGATGAAAGCTCAAAAGATCATCTAGACATATTTAAATCACTCACTAATAATTATCAAATCATGGTCATGGTCCAAAATTTCTTACCCGAAATTTATGATGGTGACTATCGAATACTTATCATTCACGGCAAGCCATTTCCTATTGCGCTTGCAAGAATTCCTCAAGGAGGAAGTTTTAAGGGCAATCTCGCTGCTGGCGGCATAGGTGAAGCTCGAGAATTAACTGATGCCCAGGCTAGAGTCAGTATAGAGATTGGCAAGTTACTATCGGATGAGGGCATTGTGTTTGCGGGAATCGATATGATTGGAAACCATTTAACCGAAATTAATATAACAAGCCCAACAGGCGCTAGAGAGATTTTGTCCCAAACTGGTCAAAATCCAATTCAGACTTTGCTTCAATCAATATAATATGCAGCCTCTGATTTACAAACAAAGAATTCAAAGATGGGGATTTAGGAAATCTATGCTTGCGTCTTTAATCTTCCATGGAGTTGTTATTTTTGGGATCAGCTTTGTTGTTATTCAACAACCATGGGAATTTAATGAAGCAACAATTGTGAATATTAAATTTGCTAATGGAGAGTTTGATATGCAGGGCAGTTCTTTGAATGGCTTTGAATCTCTTCAAAAAAATACTCAAAAAACTGCAATGGTCTCTCGAGATGCTAACCTTCAAGATCAATCTCAGTTCAGTGTTAGACGTTTAGAGTCTAATTCAACAATGGAAAGTTTTGAGACCATCTATTTAAATGCTTGGCAAAGACAGGTTGAGACAGCTGGTTATTATGAAATATCTCGTTCTGATATCATTCAGGGCAATTTTAGAGTTCAGGTTAAGTCGATCATTGATCACATGGGAAATTTAATAGATGCTGATATTTTGCAATCTTCTGGGAATCCAATGCTTGATTCTTTAGCCTTAAAAATTTTATATCAATCAGCTCCATTTGAGCCTTTCCCCGGGGAAATGCTAGAAAACTACCAGCAGCTTGAAATTATTCGAGACTGGAATTTTTCAAATTCTTAGCAATGCAGATTTTAGCTTTTGACTTTGGCACTCAACATATTGGTGTCGCTGTTGGACAAACAATTACTGGGACCTCCTCTCCTTTGATGGTGCTTGATGTTGTTCAAGAAGGCAAAGAAATCTGGAATACGATCGAAGATCTTATCAATGAATGGAAACCTGACCAATTGCTAGTTGGGAACCCTTTAAACATGGATGGCACCCCTAGTGAAATTATGAAAAAAGTTGACCAATTCTTTAAAAAACTCCAAATGATTAGCAATGTTCCTTGTGAATTGGTTGATGAGAGATTAACCTCATTTGAAGCTAAGCAGTTGGCGCAAATGAATGCAAGAGATGATCGAATCGATGATTTAGCAGCAAAAATATTTTTAGATAATTGGATAGAGCGCTATGTCAATTCCAAGTAGTTTTATTGATCAGTTATTAGATCAAACCGATATTGTTGATGTTGTAGGCAGACGCATACCTTTAAATAAAAAGGGATCAAATTATTGGTGCCAGTGTCCATTTCATGACGATTCAAATCCTTCTATGGCTGTTAACCAAGAAAAACAGTTTTTTTATTGTTTTGTTTGCCAGGAGTCTGGCAATGCAATTCATTTTCTTAGGCAATATGAAAATCTAGAATTTGTTGACGCGATCGAAACTCTGGCAAGTTCAGCGGGTATGACTGTGCCATACGAGAATAATAGATCAGAAAAATCTAAACCTAGTGGCTTAGTTGAGAAAGCGGTAAAATTTTATCAAGCCAATCTGAATGAAACTACTGCTCCAAAAGCAGTTCAGTATCTCAAGGATAGAAAGATTACTGGTGCCACAGCAAAGAAATTTAATATTGGGTATGCGCAAGATAAATGGGATGGTCTTTTGAATCATTTGGGCGCTGAGACCTCAAGCATAGAATTAGATGAGTCTGGATTATTTAGCAGGAAGGACGATCGATTTTACGATCGGTTTAGAGGCAGAGTTATTTTTCCAATAAGAAATATTAAAGGCGATTTTATTGCCATGGGCGGAAGAATAATAGATGAGGGAGAGCCGAAGTATCTTAATTCACCAGAAACTCCATTTTTTAACAAATCAAATGAGTTATTTGGTTTATATGAAGTTAAAGAATTAGAGAAAAATATTGCGTCATTAATAGTTGTCGAAGGATATATGGATGTAATAGGGCTCTATGAACATGGCATCAAAAATGCAGTAGCAACTTTAGGAACAGCCGTAACACCAAATCATGTTTCTAAAATAATGCGTTATACCAATAAGATATTTTTTGCTTTTGATGGAGATTTGGCCGGAGGTAAAGCAGCTTGGAAAGCGGTTGAAAATACTTTTCCAATCATAAGAGAAGATATAAATATTCATTTTGTATTTTTTGATCAAGGCCATGACCCAGATTCATATATTAATGAGAATGGATTGGAGGCTTTTAAAAAACTCCTAGATGAATCAATTTCCCTTTCATCATACTTTTTATCGAAGGTAAAAGAATTCAATTTAGAGACGTTGGAGGGCAGAGCTCAGGCAGCATCTTTTGCCATTCCAATTGTAAATAAAATCAATAATTCAGTGATTAAAGAGATTTACTCCACCGAGGTCTCAAAATTATGCGGCATGGATGTTAAAACCATGGATGTATCCTCAAGCCAAGCTCTTAGGCAAGAATCAGATCATGTCATGAGATCAACTTCAAATACACCAGTTAGAGTAAAAGCAGTTATTAGTATTTTTAGTGCTTTATTGGCCTTTCCAGCTATTGCAGAAGAACCCCTCTTTGATGAATTAAAGAATAATCCGAAGTTTGACTTTTTATTTGTCATTTTAGATTTATACAAGCAAAAACCTGACATAAAACCATCTAGGGTAATTGAAAGTCTTGAATCAGATCAAATTAAAGGATATTTCTCTGAAGCTGTTGTAGCTGGGCTTGAATTATCAGAAAAAAATGCATTAAAGCTAGTAACCGATTGCATGGATATTTTGCTAAAAAATCAAAAAGATAGAGAGCAAACACTCAAAGACAAGTATAATGTCAGCTCGATTACGCCAGCAGAAAGAAGAGATTTACAACAAATCATCTTAAAAAAGCATGAAATCACTGATGATGATCGAAATTGGTTAGAAAAATTAAGTTCGAAACAAGATTGAAAAAATCAAGTTTGGCATCACATATAGTGAATGATTTAGAGAGAGGCATTGAGTGGATAAGCTAAAAAAACAAGGTTCAAGAATTGCAGAGTTAATTGAAAAAGGCCGAGAGCAGGGCTATTTAACGTATGCAGACGTAAACGATCATCTTCCAGAAGATATTTCCGATCCCGATCAGGTTGATGAAATCATTGGTATGATCAATGATTTAGGCCTTCAAGTACACGAGACTGCGCCTGATGCAGATACCCTCATGCTATCTGAATCATCTGATGATCAAGATGACATAGCTCTCGAGCAAGCGGCTGAAGCTTTAGCCGCCGTGGAGAATGAAACTGGGCGCACAACCGATCCGGTCAGAATGTACATGCGTGAAATGGGCACCGTTGATCTACTCACTCGCGAAGGCGAGATTGAAATTGCTAAACGTATTGAGGAAGGTATGCGTGACCTGCTTGATGCAAGCGTTCATTATCCGGGAATTGTTGAGCATACTATTGATTTTTATGAGCAAGTTAAATGCGAAGATAAAAAGCTCAGCGAATTATTGACTGGTTTCTTGGAAGAAATGGAAGAAGTTCCTTCGGCTGGACCTGGAAGTGAGAAGGCCAAACAATTAGAAGAGAGCGATGAAGAGGTTGATAATGGGCCTGATTTAGCTGAAGTTCAAAGACGCATGACGAATTTAAAACGTCAATTTAACAAGACACATAAAGTAGTTGGATCAAAAGGTAGACATTCTAAAGAAGCAAAAGCAGAGTTCACAAAACTTGGATTAATATTCCAGTTTCTCAAATTTTCACCAAAAATGTTTGAAGATTTGGCTTTCTTTGCAAGGAGTGACTTGGCTGAAATTCGCTTACATGAAAAAAGAATCCAGTTCTTTTTTGTTAAATCTGCAAGAATTCCTCGCAAAGATTTTATTGCTATGTACAAAGATAATATTACCAAAGTGAAATGGGTTGACTCCTTGATGAGAAATAAAGAATACTCTAAAAAATCACTAGAGCATATTAAGCCTGATGTAGTGATAGCACAGAAAGCTATTAAAGCTGTTGAAGAGAGAGTGGGCTTAAGCGTTAAGGATATTAAAGAGATTAATCGTGCAATGTCTATGGGCGAGACAAAAATGAGGCGTGCCAAGAAAGATATGGTTGAAGCTAACCTTAGGCTTGTAATCTCAATTGCTAAAAAATATACGAACAGAGGTCTTCAATTTTTAGATTTAATCCAAGAGGGAAATATTGGATTGATGAAAGCAGTAGATAAGTTTGAGTATAGAAGGGGCTATAAATTCTCAACTTATGCAACTTGGTGGATTAGACAGGCAATTACAAGGTCCATTGCTGACCAAGCAAGAACCATTCGTATTCCTGTTCATATGATTGAAACAATAAATAAATTAAATCGTGTATCTCGACAAATGATGCAAGATATGGGTAGAGAGCCAACTCCTGAAGAGCTAAGTAAAGAACTTGATATGCCCGAGGATAAGGTTAGAAAGGTCCTTAAAATTGCGAAGGAGCCCATTTCCATGGAAACGCCCATTGGCGATGATGAAGACTCAAATCTCGGCGATTTTATTGAAGATACTGTAATTCATTCCCCGCTTCAAAATGCTACTGAGGGAAGTTTAAATTTTGCAACTGATGACGTGTTGTCTTCTCTTACTGCCCGAGAAGCAAAGGTTCTAAGAATGCGCTTTGGTATCGGCATGAATACTGATCATACTCTCGAGGAAGTGGGTAAACAATTTGACGTTACAAGAGAAAGAATCCGTCAAATAGAGGCCAAAGCTTTAAGAAAACTAAGACACCCAAGTCGATCAAGTCATCTTAAGAATTTTTTGGATGAGTAGTAGCGCTATTTCCAATTACCTTTTCTGCCACTAAGATCCCAGTTAATTCTGCTCCACATAAGCTGGATTCGCCGCTCAACATAAATACGAGCAAAATATTTACTGTATTTTGGCAAAGGCACTAAAGCTTTGCATCCAAGCCCATCTATAATTTTTAAAATAATGACTCCATTATTTTTTTGCAGAACTATATTATGGGGAATAAGGTTTTTTGTAAGGACTAAGTGCTCTCTTAGCCATGCTTCAAATAGTTTAATGGCTTCATTGATCTCATCTGTAAGACCCTCTCTAAAAAGATAGCTTTCTAATGTTTCAGCAATTTCATTATTATTTCTAATTAATTCAGTTTCTGATGCTGGACCCAGGTTTGTTTCGATCATTCCATACCACTTAGCCAGGTGATTCCACACAGAGGATTCGTGGGAAACCTTTAAAGCATTCTGCTGATACGCTCGTTCTTCTCTTAAATTATCATCAAAGTGACTTTTAGGTTGGAATTTTTTATACCAGGCAACATTCCTTTTAGCATTCTCTTGCAGACTCTTATGAACAACTTTTAGACATCGATTACTATTTATAGGACTTATAAAGCAATTTCTATTTCCACCTTTAGCGAATGCAGTGTTTTCATTTAAAATAATCATGCCCAAATAATACCTTAGGTTAAAAACAACGACATCATCAATACTTACTTAAAGAAATAATTCTTATATAATGATTCGCTGATTTCTAAGATATTATAGCTACTTCTTTTGGGCCTGTAGCTCAGTTGGTTAGAGCAGTGGACTCATAATCCATTGGTCGGAGGTTCGAGTCCTCCCGGGCCCACCATTGCAATGATAAAATTTATTCTAAGCATTTTTATACTTCTTAATGATCTTCAATTTCAATGTTTCTTTTCAGAAAAAGGTTAGATTAAGTATAATGATCTTTAAAAAGATTTAGACTATAGGGCAAGAGGGTGAAGAGATTTAAGGATTAAAATCATGGAAAAAATAGTTATAACTGGTGGATTGGGATACTTGGGTACAGAACTTTGTAATTTATATTCGGGTGAATCCAGGTTCAAGGAAGTTATTGTTTATGACAAGAACTTTAAATCTGCCTCTGTTGCTCAACTAAGGAAGTGGAGCATTAAATTTATCCAGGGAGATATTCTTGATAAAGAATTACTTTCATTAGTATTGCATGATGCTGATGTTGTATTTCATCTTGCTGGCATCACTGATGTTGCATACACAACTGAAGAAGAGCTAGGCAATCCAGAGAAGAGCAATGAAATTGCTAATGTTGGAATAAAAGGGTCCAGAAATGTCATTGAAGCAATTCCAAAAAACTGTAAGTTAATTTTTCCTTCAACTCATGTTGTATATGAAGGTTTTTCAGAAAAAGTAGAAAATATTACTGAAGACGAACCAACAAATCCCTATCTAAAATATGCTACAGGGAAAAATCAGACGGAGCTTGATCTTCAGGAATCTTCTGTGAACTACATTATATGCAGGTTAGCATCAGTATATGGATATTCAGGCGACTCAACTAGAATTGGCATTATGCCCAACCTATTCTCTAAAATTGCTTCTCAAGATGGAACTATCAAATTGTTTTCGGGAGGCGTTCAATTAAAAACGCTTGTTCCGATTGCAGATGTTGTAAGGTGTTTTAAATTTATGGCAGAAAATCAAGAGATTTCTAGGGAAACCTTCCATGTAGCCAAGGATATTGTAACAGTCAAAGAAGTGGCTGAGATCTGTAAAAAAATTAATCCCAAGCTGAGTTTGATTGAAACAGATGATCCAATACCAAATTTAGGGTATTCAATTTCTAATAAGAAACTTTTAAATACTGGATTTGAATTCGGAGTAAACTTAGAAGAGTCTCTTCATGAAATGATTGCTAAGTGGTCAGAACATCAACGGCCCAATGATTGGGAATGGCTGACACCAAATGGCGATGATTTTAAAGATGAAAGAGGTCTAATTACTAATTATGTGCTTGAGGAGCCAGTTAATTGGATTGGATATATTGAGTCAACTGCAGGCACCATTAGAGCAAATCATTATCATCCTGTGATGGAGCAAAAAACTATTCTGATGAGCGGAAAATATATCAGCGTTCTTCAAGATTTAGCAGATCCAGAGTCACCAGTTACAACCAAGATTATCTATCCAGGAGATTTATGTAATATTCACCCTAATATTATTCATACAATGGTTTTTTTAGAAGATTCCATCTTTTTGAATTTAGTCAGAGGCGATAGAAAGCATGATAATTATGGTGAGAAATATGATCTATCTAAAGCAATTTATCATACAGTTAGACATACTTTGGTCGATGATGAGTTTGGGCAGAATCTACTAGAAAACTATTCTACAAAATGTAGAGCTACTGGTAGCGATAATATAAAGCCAGTTCTATCATTGGGCCTATCACCATTAGCAAATAATTTATTAAAAAATAATGATGATGAAGCCGAATTATTCCCTCTTGAAATGACTTATTGTCCGGATAGTCATAATTGTCAATTAAGTTTTGTAGTTCCTCCTGCGAAGTTATTTGATCATTATCTATACGTATCTTCAACCGCAGAGTCGTTTAGAAATCACTTTAAAGAGGCGGCTGAAAAATATATTAAGGCTTATAAATTAGACGAACATTCATTAGTAGTTGATATAGGTTCAAATGATGGGGTGTTCTTAAAACCATTATTAGAGCATGGCGTTAAGGTTCTGGGAGTTGAGCCGGCAAAAAATATTGCAGAAATTTCTGAAAGTCATGGAATACCTACTCTAAATAAATATTTTGATGATGAGGTTGCTGATCAAATCCTTGATGCTCATGGCGCTGCTGATTTGGTTACAGCATCAAATGTATTTGCGCATGCTGATGATCTCAAGGAAATAGCTGATTGTGTTTTTAAAATCCTCAAAGAAGATGGAACTTTTATTGTTGAAGTGCAATCAATGATAGACATGCTTGATAACGTTATATTTGACAATATTTATCATGAGCATGTGAATTATTGGAGCGCCACCTCAATTAATAACTTTTTTCTAAATTTAGGCTATACGATTGTAAAAATTGAAAGGATAAATACTCATGGAGGCTCAATCAGAGTTTACGTAGAGAATAATCCTCATAATATTGATAATAGTGTTAATGAAATCCTTGAACTAGAAAAAAGCAAAGGCTTAACTGATTACAAAACATACTTAGACTTTGGTGAGAAAGTTGAAACTATCAAGGTAAAGACGCTCCAAAATATTAAAAAATTAAAATTAGAGGGGAAAACGATTGTAGGTTTTGGCGCCCCAGCCAAGGCAACAACTGTATTAAATTATTTTGGTATTTCAACCCAATATATCGACTATATTGTTGAAGATAATGAGTTAAAGCAAGGTTTATTTGTACCGGGAGTAAATATTCCAATCAAAAGTAAAGAGAATATTATGAAAGACCCCCCTGATTATATTATAGTGCTGGCATGGAATTTCTTTGAGGACATTAAAAAAAATAACCATGAATTGACTGAACTTGGCTGTAAATTTATCACTCTTCATGATCTTTCAGAGTAATAATATCTTAAAGCTCTCCCTGTTTATAAAAAAGTATAATTATAAAATTAATGAAATTAAACTTCTTAAAGGCTAACAGGTTAGTCATCATTTCGATTGGAATGATTACCTTTATTCCAGCAGTATTAGCTTAACTATCCGATAAGGATATTAGCCCAGAAGATATTAAAATAGCTATCGAAAACATAAATTCCAATTACTTAAAGGGTTTTCAGGGGTTTAAATGTGACGAAAAAGTCTGAACTCATAGCCATTTATTTCTCCCATCCAATACTTTTGCCTGAGTAAAAGCTAACACAATTATGAAACTTGTTACACTTTAGGTTTTAGACTTCTAATCAAAATTAATCAAGGAAGAAATCATGGATAAGATTCTTTTAGGGCTCACAGAATTATTCGGGAAAATTCCCAGCCTTATTCTTGACTATAAAAAGCAAGTTCTGTCTAGCCTGGTTATTATCTCAGCATTTCTATTGTATGGGGTTTTTAATCTTACCGTTTTCGATATGTCTACAGACAGTTTTCTAGAAGAGGAAAATCCAACACAAATAGCGCTTGATGAATTTCGTAGCCAATTTGGTGGGGATGATTCGGTATTTATAATTTATGCTCCGAAAGATGGCAATGTTTTTTCCCGTGAATCTTTAATCACAGCCCAACAACTAACCGATAATCTTGTTAACTGGAGAGATCTTGACAGGAGTGAATATCCTGAAATTCCATGGGAAGAGCTTTCCCATATTCGTAGAATCCAATCTCTTGCAAATATTAAAGTCCAAGAAAGCACAGGAGATACATTAAGATCAGATAGGCTAATTCCTAGACAACTTCCAAACGGTAAGACCGAACTTCAAAAAATTAAAGATAAGGCTTTAAATCAACGGGATTATGTAGGAGCGTTTTATTCAGAAAACGGAAAGTACGGAGCAATACTGGTTCAAACAGACTTCGGAACAATCCCGGTAGAGGGGTATGAATCTGTCGTAGACATTGCTGGTATTGAGCTGGATGATGGCTTTGCTAACTTTGATCTCACTTTTGATGACAGTGCTGTTGTGCAAGACATTGAATTTCAGGATACCGATCAATTGGCTTATTTCTCTTTTGATGAGGCCCTGACAGGGGTTTATCAAAAATATACAAATGAACTAAGCTTTTACCCGGTTGGCACTCCCCCCATGATGGGACAAATGCAAGGGGTGCTCAATCAGATGGCTGTGCTGGGCGTCCTGATGATATTAATTTTTTCTTTGCTCTTGTGGGTCTTATTCCGCTCCGGAAGCGCGCTAGTCTGGTCGATGGTCACCATAGCGCTCAGCGTAGCTTGGTGTTGGGGAATAACTGTTTGGATGGGTATTACTGTGTCCACAATGATCGGGTTAACGGTTCTACTTATTTTTGGCGTAGGGATTGCCGACTGCGTCCATGTGATGAGCGCTTATTTTAGTTTCAGACATGATGG
>CABXJR010000003.1 GCA_902512655.1 uncultured SAR86 cluster bacterium | reverse complement strand
ATTTCCTGTTCAGGAGCTAAAAATGCAGCATTACCAATGCTTGCCGCAACGATATTGACTGACAAACCTGTTACTTTTAAAAATTTACCATACCTCCAAGACATAACTACTATGTTTGAAATCTTGGGCTCAATGGGAGCTGATATTACTCTAAATGAGAACATGGAATTTACTATTTCAACATCCAATCTTCATGACTTTGAAGCGCGTTATGAGCTTGTTAAAACAATGCGAGCTTCTATTCTTGTGCTTGGATCTCTTGTTGCTCGTCATGGGTTTGCAAGAATTGCTTTGCCTGGAGGATGTGCAATTGGTACTAGACCGGTTGATTTTCACCTATATGCATTAGAAAAGTTAGGAGCAAAAATTGAGCTAAAAAATGGATACATTGAAGCAAGTTCAAAGAAATTAAAAGGTTGTGAAATCACTTTTCCAGGAGTCTCTGTCACTGGTACAGAAAATATCATGATGGCAGCCGTTCTAGCAGAAGGCCAAACAATATTGAGGAATGTTGCTAAGGAACCGGAAGTAGGGGATTTAGCAGATTTTTTAATATCAATGGGAGCAAAAATTACAGGCGCTGGCACTGATGAAATTATAATCGATGGGGTTACCGACCTTAATGGGTCTATTTTTAAAATTCCTGCAGATAGAATAGAAGCTGGTACTTATTTAATTGCAGCAGCAATAACAGAGGGTGATATAACGATATCGGATATCGAGCCGATTCGTATGAGCAATATTCTTGATAAGTTAAAGATTAGTGGAGCAACTATCAATGTTGGAGACAGCTATATTCACCTAAGTATGAATAAAGATTCAATCAATCCGGTAGATATTTCAACAGCTCCATTTCCAGGCTTTCCAACTGATATGCAAGCACAATTCACTGTTTTAAATTCGCTATCAAATGGGTCTGCGGTTGTGACAGAAAATGTATTTGAAAACAGGTTTATGCATGTACAGGAGTTAAATAGGATGGGATGTGATATCACTGTTAAGGGAAGTAATGCATTTATAAAAGGTGTTTCTTCGCTTACTGGTGCGCCAGTCATGGCAACTGACTTGCGTGCATCTGCAAGCTTAATTCTGGCAGGATTATGTGCTCAAGGAGAAACTATTGTTGATCGTATTTATCATATAGACAGAGGTTATGAAAGAATTGAAGAGAAGCTATCATATTTGGGAGCTAATATAACTAGATTGCCAAATTAGCCTGGATAGGCTTCTGTGATAATTTCAAAATCTTCTTCATTAGAGCCCTGTAATATTTTGAAATTTATTTTGTCTCCTGGAAAAGAATTATTTAGAGCGCTGATTAAATTATCCCAAGAAGCAACTTGATTATTTATAGAAATAATTATTGATCCAGGCTTTATTTTGCCTTGATCAAAAATAGGCCCATGTTCTCTCAGCTCAAGAATTTCTAGTCCAATCATTATTTTGTTGTCAAAGGCAAATCTTTTAAGTTTGACTCTGAAATCCCCAATCCAAGATCTTTTTACTGATCCATATTGAATAATTTCTGATGCAATATCTATTAATTTATTGGCAGGAAGAGCAAATCCTATCCCTGCATAAGATCCAGTTTTAGAATAAATCTTTGTATTCATTCCAATAAGATTACCCTTATGATTGATTAAAGCTCCACCAGAATTTCCTGGATTGAGAGCAGCATCTGTTTGAATAAGTTCAAGATATGGGTTCCCATAATCTCTTCCAGTAGCACTGATAATTCCGCTTGTAAAAGTTTTCCCTAAGCCAAATGCATTTCCAATCGCAATGACTTGATCACCTATTTGAACTGATGAGCTATTTGATGGCTTAATAGGCCGCAAAGCATCCATTGGCTGAATTTTAATTACCGCAAGATCAGATCGTTCATCAAAACCGATTAAGGAAGCTGGATAAACCTGACCATCACCTAACTCTACTTTAATAATCTTGGCTCCCTCGATAACATGCAGGTTAGTAACAATATAACCGTCGTTAGAAATAATGATTCCTGAGCCAATAAGCTCATTTAAAGATTCTCCATTCAACGATCTTGATTTAATATTTTTTTTAGAACTGATGTTGATGACTGATGGGGATGCTTTTGAAATTGCCTCTACATAACCATCAACATTCGACATATTTGTATAAAGATATGCAAGAATACCAATCAAGATTAAAAAATTTATTCTTGAAAGTTTGTTATTAAAAAATTTCATATGATCATTAAATCAATAATATGAGGGATATAAAAGTTGTAATAGAGAATTTATCTACTCAAGGCATAGCTATTGATAATGCGCAAACTTTATTTCTGAAAGAATTTATTAAGCTAGATTCAATCTATAAACCTCCATCATTTTTTTTTAGTAACAACTCTATTGGCAATTTATATCTATGGGGTCCAGTTGGAAGGGGGAAAACAATGCTGCTCCAAGCTCTACAGGATTCATATTTTTCTGATGCAGGACAATTTCACTTCATTGAATTTATGCAGCTTGTGCATAAAAAGTTATATGATTTTTCAGGAAACAGTGATCCCTTAATGAGGGTAGTTAAGGATTTATCAAATATCTATAAAATTATTTTTATAGATGAGTTTCAGATTGAGGATATAGCTGATGCAATGATTATAGGAACTTTAATTGAGGCATTATCTAAAAAGGGTTTAAGGCTATTTGTCTCATCTAA
The DNA here is from genome assembly GCA_902512655.1 of uncultured SAR86 cluster bacterium. Taxonomy (GTDB): domain Bacteria; phylum Pseudomonadota; class Gammaproteobacteria; order Magnimaribacterales; family D2472; genus D2472. Next base: position 64,674 of record CABXJR010000003.1, on the reverse strand, counting down.
CTCCCACCCAGATAGCCTTTATAAAGATGGGCTACAGAGAGATAAATTCTTAAAAACAATTGATTTTATCAATGAACACTTTTTAGTTCATAATCTCTTGGGTAATGAAGACTATAGACTTAAGGAAATTTCTAGGTTTGATAGTTCTTCTGAAGATAGAAATAGCGATGAATACATTAAGAATTTTTTGCAAATTGCATTTAACGAAAATATTACAAACTCAACTGAATTTTCAGTAAATAATAGAAAATTTAGATGTTTAGGTTGCTCTGAAAAATTTCTTTGGGTTTCATTCGATGACTTTTTTTCTTCGCCCTGTGCAAGCAAGGATTTTATTGAAATTATAGAAAGCTTTGAGTGGGTTTTCATTAATAATTTTCATGCTTGCAATGATGAATATATTGATAAATTAAGAAGATTTATTAGTTTTATTGATATCGCTTATCAAGAAAGGCAAAAATTAAAATTATTCTATAACCCAAATTTAATTAGTAATTTGTATGCCGGGGATCTGTTGAATCATTTATGGGTCAGGACCGAAAGCAGGTTGAATCAAATAGCCTCAACAAAATATCTTCAAAATTTAGAGAAAAATCAAACTAAATGAATTAAAATATTGATTAAATAGCGCGTAAACATTAACATTCGCATCTAATTTTTTTCTTTAAAACAAAAAAGTAATGAAAACTCTTTCACTCAGAAAAGAAGACGCTAAGCATGATTGGTATATTGTAGATGCTTCTGACAAAATTCTAGGGCGTCTTGCCACAAAAATAGCTGATCGTATCAGAGGCAAAGATAAACCAACCTTCACTCCCCACACTGATGGTGGAGATTATGTAGTAGTCATTAATGCAGAGAAAATCCAAGTTACTGGGAAAAAGTTTGATGATAAAAAATATTACACTCACTCTCTTTATCCTGGTGGGCTTAAGACTAAAGCGTTTAAAAATGTTCTTGAAGATAAGCCTGAATACGTCTTAGAGCAAGCGGTCAAAGGCATGCTGCCAAAAAATAAACTTGGAAAGCAGATGTTCAAAAAACTTAAGGTATATCAAGGTGATAATCACCCTCATGAATCACAAGAACCACAAATTTGGGAACCAAAATTATGAGCACAGCAATTCATTACGCAACCGGCAGAAGGAAGACTTCATCTGCAAGAGTCTATCTTTCTAAAGGTAAAGGAAAAATTCTAGTGAATAATAAAGAATTGTCCCATTACTTCGGAAGGCAGGTTGCACAAATGTTAGTGATGCAACCTTTGAGATTGACCGAGCTGGATGAGCAGGTGGATATTAAGGCTATGGTTAAAGGCGGGGGTAGTTTTGGTCAAGCTGGAGCTATTCGGCATGGTATTTCTAGAGCTTTGCTTGAATTTGATGAGTCACTAAGATCACAATTGAAATCTGCAGGATTTCTAACAAGAGATGATAGAAAAGTTGAAAGAAAGAAACCGGGATTAAAGAAAGCAAGAAAAAGCTCTCAATTTTCTAAACGTTAATTTCTTATTATTTAAATATTACCGTTCATTCCCAATATAGGTATTAATGGAAGAAAAAATTACCACGCGAAGAAAAGTACTTATAGGCATGACCTCAGCCGTAGGAGCAGTTGGCGCATCATTTGCAGTTGTTCCCTTTATTGCTTCATGGAACCCAAGCGCTAAGGCAAAAGCAGTTGGCGGTCCTGTTAAAGTTGATGTTTCAAAAATGCAGATTGGGCAAAAAATTCAGGTTGCATGGAGGAAACAACCTGTTTTTGTTATTAGGCATAGTAAAGAAGCATTGGAAAGCCTCTCAAAAGTTGAATCTAAATTAGATGATCCAAGTTCACTGAAAATAGATGAGCCCTATAGAGATATCAATCCAACTAGATCTACTTCTCAAGAATATACAGTTATTGCTGGAGTTTGCACTCATCTAGGCTGCGCTCCTAAATATTACCCTGAAATAGAATCTCAGCCCTGGGATGAATCATGGGTTGGCGGATTTTTTTGTCCTTGCCATGGATCGATGTTTGATATTGTAGGAAGAGTATTCAAAGGAGTCCCAGCACCTACCAATTTAAAGGTTCCGCCTCATTACTTTGACGGAAATATATTAACAATAGGGGAAGAAAGAGGCACAGCATAATGACCCAAAAATCATCAGGATTTTTTAATTGGATAAACGCCCGTTTACCTATCGTAAATACATATGAGCGTCATCTATCAAAGCATCCAGTTCCCAAGAAAGTAAATTTCTGGTACATGTTTGGAGCTTTAGCATCCGTTGTTTTAATTATTCAAATTGTTTCAGGTATTTGGCTGATGTTTGGATATGAGAACACTGAAGAGGGCGCATTTGCTTCTATTGAATACATTATGCGAGATATTGAATATGGTTGGATTATTAGATACATGCATACCACCGGAGCTTCAATGTTCTTTGCTGTTGTATATCTTCATATGTTTCGAGGATTGTTATATGGTTCTTATCATAAGCCGAGAGAGTTGGTTTGGGTTTTTGGTATGACCATTTACCTTGTTATGATGGCTGAGGGCTTCTTGGGATATGTATTACCTTACGGCCAAATGTCTTATTGGGGTGCGCAAGTTATTATCTCTCTTTTTGGAGCCATTCCTTATATTGGCGAATCATTAGAAATTTGGGTTAGAGGTGATTACTATATTTCTGGCGCAACAATTTCAAGATTTTTTGCATTACATGTAGTAGCTTTGCCTCTTATCTTGATTGCATTAGTTTTTATGCATTTAGTTGCTTTGCATGAAGTAGGAGCAGGCAATCCAGAAGGCGTTGATATTGAAAAGCATATAGATGAGAATGGAGTTCCACTAGATAGCGTCCCATTTTTTCCATACAAAGTTTTGAATGCATTAGTTGCCATAGGAATCTTTGGTATTGTATTTTCAATTATCATGTTTTTCTTCCCTGAAGGTGGTGGATATATGCTTGAGTTAGCAAATTTTGAAGAAGCTAATCCATTAAGTACTCCTGAACACATAGCACCTGTCTGGTATTACTCACCATATTATGCAATGTTAAGAGCTGTCCCAGACAAGCTTGGTGGTTTAGTAGTTATGGGTGCAGCTATAGCTATATTATTTGTGGTGCCATGGCTCGATAGGAGCAAAGCAGCTTCTATCAGGTATAAAGGAATACTTAGCAAGATCGCTATGACAATATTTATTATTAGCTGGCTAATGCTTGCTTGGCTTGGAACAGTTCCCGTGACAGCTTTAAGAACAACACTCAGCATAATTGGTACCGTGATCTATTTTGCATTTTTCTTATTAATGCCAATATATACTTCAATTGAAAAAACTAAGCCGGTACCAGAAAGATTATGAAGAAAACCTTGTTATTAGCTTTCTTATTTTTTGGTTCCATGGAATCTATGGCAGCAGTAGGTGCTCCATGCGGAGATTATGGAGAATGCGATACTTTTAAACCTGAGCTTAATAATATGGAGTCACTGCAATTAGGCGCACTTACTTTTATTAATCATTGTTATGGCTGTCATTCGCTTAAATATTCTCGTTGGGGAAGGGTTTCAGAGGATTTAGATATTCCTGAAGACATTTTCATTGATAACTTGGTATTCGGCACAAACGTAAAGCTGGGAGATAGAATGATGGGATCAATGAAACCAGCCGTTTCTGAAACTTGGTTCGGCATAGCTCCCCCTGATCTTACGCTTGTTACTAGATTGCATGGATCAGATTGGGTATATTCATATCTTAGAACGTTCTATGAAGACTCCTCAAAACCCTATGGGGTAAATAACATGGTCTATCCTGGTGCAGCAATGCCAAACGCTTTGGCCTCGTTGCAGGGTCAACAAATTTTATCGTGTAAGGATATACCAATTATTGCAAGTAATGGCGGAGTTAGAAGGGATGAGTTTGGTAATGATATAACTGAGAAGAAATGTGGCTACCTTAAAACTATTGAGGGATCTGGTTCATTGTCCGTGCAAGAATTTGATGAAGTAATATTTAACTTGGTCAATTTCATGACATACATTGGGGAACCAAGTAGATCAGACAGAGAAAGAATGGGTTGGTATGCAATATTATTTTTTGTGGTATTTACATCGTTTGCGTATCTTCTTTTTAGAGAATATCAAAAAGATTATCACTAGATTTTAACAACAAAAAAGAGGCACTATGATTTTATATTCTAATAACGACGACCACTATAGCCATAGGGTGCGAATTGTCCTTGCTGAAAAGGATATTGCATGTGAAATAAGGGAAACTTCAAATGAAGAGGCGCCTGAAGAAGTTTTAGCTTTAAATCCCTATCACACCTTACCTATTTTAGCCGATAGAGATCTCGGCTTATATGACACAGGAGTGATGTTGGAATATCTTGATGAGCGGTTCCCTCATCCTCCACTTCTTCCAGTATATCCAGTCTCAAGAGCTAATAGTAGAATCCTGATGCTAAGGATAAATAAAGAATGGTGCCCATTAGTTGATATATTAATTGCTAAAGAGCTTTCTGAAAAAGAACTATTGATTGTAAGAGAAGAATTATTAAATGAAATAAGCACTGTAGCACCAACTTTTAAAGAATTTAATTTCTTCATGAGCGAAGACTTTTCTATAATTGATTGCTACTTAGCTCCAATTCTGTGGAGACTGCCTTCTCTTGGAATAAACCTTCCCTTGAATAGGCACCTCAAACCTTTATTGGATTATCAAGCAAAAATATTTGCTAGACCTAGCTTTCAAGACAGCCTATCTTTAATAGAAAGAGATCTTCGGGACTAAGATGAAAATAAATCTGAGCTAATTTTCTGCAAAGGAATTATTCTTTTTGAGCATGAATTTGGTTGAAAAATAATACTGCCAGTAACGCCATTTATATTTGCAGATTGAACTCCGGCTTGCTTTAGAAACTCCACTATTAACCATTCATGCAGAGCCCCTAATTCTAAGAATTTTTCTAGAGCTGTTAGCTCATCTTTTTGAATTTTTCTTGTTACATATCTTGAAATAGGGGTCCAAGAATCTTCATAGTCTAATAATTGCAGGGGATTGGTAATATTTTCCAAAGAAGAGATAAAGTTAAAATATTCAAAATGGTTGTCTCCATGATATCTTAGAGCTGGAATCATTGATTTGTATTCTTGAGGCCTTAAAAGGATTATTACTTGATTTAAATCAGATCTAGATCGAGGGATAAAATTTAAGTTTTGATTTGGGTTTAGGTTTGAAATCTTTTTAAATCTTTTTTCGCTAAAATTAATTCCAAACACCTTAGCAGAAAATTCCTGGAAGTTAGTTGAATCATATTCTACTGTCATGAAGTTTGAATTATTTGATTTTAAATCTTTAATAATGAATTCATATTCTTTAGAGTAGATCACTAATATTGAATTTGATTTTTCGTTTATTGCCTTATTTATTGAATCAATAGCATCATCATAAATGCTTGAGCAGAAACCATTAATTTTATCTGTAAGTAAATTTTCAGGGAGCGAGCTTTGTTTTTTTTCACTCCACAGAATCTTAACCGGAAGATTCAGTTTATAGATTAATTCTATAATCTCTTTAGAGTATTGCTGATCAAGCTTGAGCTCAAGAGAGTATTTTTTCTTGGATAGAATTTTTTGATAATTATTTTTTAATAATTTTGCATCTCTTAGCTGTTTTTCATCCAAAATATCAATTTCAATGATCCTCTGGATTGTTTCTAAGTCATAAAGAGAGTAACTTTGATAGTCCATGATTTCTTTGAAATCTTTTGAGTCACGCGTTTCAGGTTCTGGTGAATTAATTTCTAAATTTTTCGATGTTGTTGAGCATGATGCTAATATAATAAATGTTATAAAAAGAGCTAAATATTTATTTTTTTTTAAAATCATCATGTTAATTTCATGCTTTATATAATTTGTACCCCCATTGGTAATTTAAATGATTTCTCATTGAGGTCAATTAAAACTTTAAATGAAGTAGATAAAATTTTTGCAGAAGACACTAGAGTTGCTGCAAAACTAATGCAACATTTTGATATTCAGAAGAAAACAAAACCATTTCATGAACATAATGAGGATCAAGCTAGCGATGAAATTATTAATCTAATTAAAGGCGGAGAAAAAATAGCACTTATATCTGATGCAGGGGCACCGCTTATATCTGATCCAGGCTATCCATTAATTAAAAGGTGCATCAATGAAGATATTTCTTTTACCGTCCTCCCTGGAGCATCGGCAGTGATAAATGCTGTTATTCTTTCAGGTTTGCCATCAGATAAATTCTTATTTAATGGTTTTTTACCTAAACAACATGAAGCAAAAAGAAAAATTGCCAGAAAGTTACAAAACTCTGACGCGACAAATATTTATTTTGAATCTGCAAAGAGGATTAGCAATACCATTTCAATTTTTTCTGAAGTCCTTAGACCAGGTACTCAGGTAGCAATTTGTCGTGAGATGACCAAGGAATATGAGTCTGTTTATAGAGGAACGATTAAAGAAATAGCAATTCTTATTAAAAATGATGAAATTAAATTATTGGGAGAGTTCGTAATTCTTATCTATCCTGGCTCATATCTCAGCACAGCTATCAATTTAGATGAAAATTTTTGTCGTCCATTTCTTGATTATTTATCTCCAACAGACGCATCAAAGCTTTTAGCTAAAATTACATCTTTTTCCAAGCAAGAAGTTTATAAATTCCTTTTAGAGATTTCTAAATCATAGCAAAAGGTATTAAAATGCATGCGAGTTGATCGGATGGCTGCTAACAATTTGTTAGAGGAAAGTCCGGACTTCATAGAGTAGAGTGCCAGGTAATTCCTGGGGAGCGTGAGCTCACGGCAAGTGCAACAGAAATTATACCGCCAAGAAATTGGTAAGGGTGAAATGGCAGGGTAAGAGCCTACCGCGTATTTGGTAACAAATACGGCAGTGTAAACCCCACTTTGAAGCAAAACCAAATAGGGATCCATTTAGGCTACTCGTCTAGGATTCGGGTAGGTTGCTTGAGCAATATGGCGACATATTGCCTAGATAGATGGCCATTTAATACAGAATCCGGCTTATAGATCAACTCAACTCATTTTTTTTAAAAAAAGTGTGTAAAAGTGTGATAAATGTAGTATAAAGTGTGTAGATATTAATTTTTACTATACTTTATGTTTGGTTTTACAACAATTTCGATAGATGCAAAGGGAAGGTTAGCTGTCCCAGCTAAATATCGAAATCAACTTTATGCTCAAAATGAAGAAAGCATTGTTGTTACAAGAGACCCTCAGTATCCAGCATTAAAAGTCTATCCAGGCTCAATTTGGAAAAGTATATCCACTGAACTTCAATCATTACAAGGCCTTGATCCAATTGTAAGAAACTTACAATGGACAATTTTGGGAAATGCTAGCGAGAGTTCATTTGATCCAAAAAGCAGAATGTTAATACTATTGCCTTCAGAGCTTAGAGAGTATGCAGAAATTCAAAAGGAACAAAAAGTATCATTCATTGGCATGGGAAATAAATTTGAAGTCTGGAATGACAAAAATTGGGAAATGAGGCAAACAGGTGGTGCTTTATCAACCGAAATTCTTGAGGTTGTATTACCAGAAAGTTTAAAAACAATATCTTTTTAAAGGGGTAGAAAATGAATTGGGAAATAATTGAAGAAAATGCTGGACTAGCCAAGATTAAAGTTATCGGTGTGGGTGGTGCTGGAGGGAATGCAGTTATCCATATGATAAATCATGAGATCCAGGGAGCGGATTTTATCTGTGCAAACACTGATTCTCAAGCATTAGACAGAGCCAAAGGATCTACTATTTTAAAGCTTGGTGATAATGTTACTAGGGGTTTGGGAGCTGGAGCAGATCCAAAGGTAGGAAGGGCTGCAGCTGAAAGAGATAGAGCTGCAATTGAAGAATTATTATCTGGAGCAGATATGATCTTTATCACTGCAGGAATGGGAGGAGGAACTGGAACCGGTGCCGCCCCAATTATTGCAGAAATTGCCAAGGAGCTTGGAGCTTTAACAGTAGCTGTAGTTACCAAGCCATTTAACTTTGAAGGTCATAAAAGAAAAGCTGCAGCTGAACAAGGTATAGCCGAACTAGTTGAAGAAGTTGACAGTCTAATTACAATACCGAATCAAAAATTGATGGATATTCTTGGAAGAAAAACTTCCATGGAAGAGGCTTTCGCAAAAGCAGATGACATTTTAAAAGGGGCGGTTCAAGGCATATCTGACATCATCATGAAACCCGGCTACATAAATGTTGACTTTGCTGATGTAAAAACAGTTATGTCAGAAAAAGGTATAGCTATGATGGGCACAGGTCAATCAAGCGCTGATGAAAGAGGGATTGATGCTGCTAGCCAAGCTGTCAGCTCAGAGCTGCTCGAAGACATTGAGCTAAAAGACGCAAGGGGCATACTAGTAAACATAACTGCAAAATCTCCAACAATGGCTGATTTCGATGAGGTTGATTCAGTTATTAGAGAATTTACAGCTGATGACGCAACTATTATTTATGGAACTGTCATGGAAGACTCAATGGATGAAGAGGAATTACTTGTTACGGTTGTTGCGACAGGTGTAAATCAAAAAACAGCAACTTTAGCAGTTGATAATTCAAGAAAAGCAACAGTGCAACTAAATCCAGTGGGTCTAGATGCACCACAGCTAGAAAAATTGGTCGAGTCAGGTGGCACATCGTCTGCAGAGGATATAGATTTCCTTGATGTGCCAACCTTCATGAGAAAGCAAGTAGATTAAATCAATGCTCCATGTTCCAGTTCTGCTGGAAGAATCATTAGATTTCTTGCTCCATGATTTGTCTGGAACTTATCTAGATTTAACTTTTGGACGAGGTAGCCACTCTCAGGAAATCTTAAACAGAATCTCTCCTAAAGGGTCACTGCATGCTGTTGACAGGGATCAAGAGGCATTCTCATATGGGAAAGACAACATCACAGATTCACGTTTTAGTATTTACCACTCGAATTATTCTGCAATTGATTCACTATTTCCTCAGCAGCAATTTGATGGAATTTTGTTAGATCTTGGTACTTGTTCAACTCATTTAGATAATCCAATGAGAGGTTTTAGCTTCCAAAGTGATGGGCCTTTAGATATGAGAATGGATACATCTTCAGGTTTTAGTGCTGCTGAGTGGTTAAATAGTGCATCTGAAAAAGAGATAAGTGATATTTTATACGAATATGGAGATGAAAAAGCATCAAGAAAAATTGCAAAGGCTATAGTTCAGTTTAGAGCCACTAGGTTAATGGAAACTACAATTGAACTCACAAAAACGATCGAAACAGTTCTCAAAAGAACTGGCAAAACCCATCCGGCAACAAAGTCATTTCAAGCCATAAGAATCCATGTAAACAATGAGTTACATCATTTAAAAATAGTGCTCTCAAAGCTACATGATGTTCTTGAAGTTGGCGGAGTGGTAGTTATTATTTCATTCCACTCTTTAGAGGACAGAATTGTAAAAAATTTCTTTAAACCTGAAATTGAAGAGTTACCTAAAGATATACCAATTAATACCTCAGTAAAGGAAACTTATAGGTGTATCAAGAAGAAAATAAAACCATCCCTCAATGATATCAAAATGAATCCTCGCTCAAGAAGCGCAGTAATGAGGGTATTTTCAAAGCTATGAAAAAAGATATTTTTATTTATATTTTATTTATAAATATTTTTATTTTATTTTGTGTATGTCTGGAGACTATAAAAATTAGATGGCAATTTAGCCAAGAGCATGAGAACAATGCTTATCTCCAAGTTGCAAATAATAAATTGACCAAAATAAATTTTAATTTAAAAACTGAATACTATCATCTTAGCTCTCCAGCTAAAGTTGAACGCCATGCAAAAGAAATTTTACAGATGGTGGAGATTACGAAAGCAATTAATATAACTTATGAAAAATAACTTTGGTTATAGTTGGCGGGCGTATCTAATATATATATTTTTATCATTCAGTTTACTAATCTTAGTTTTTAGAATCGTTAGCCTTCAATATATTGAAGGAGATTTCTTAAAATCTAAAGGCGAGAGCATGCTCGAGACCTCCAGGTCAATACCTGCTAACCGAGGGAGCATAATGGATAGAAATGATGTTCCTCTTGCGGTATCAATCAATCAATATGATTTATATGCTCTAAAAAATTTTTCAGAAGGCGATTTCAATAAATTAAAAGATTTTCTTATTTTACAAAAAGATTTTTCTGCTATTAAACAAATTAATAAAAAAACTTTAATTTTTTCTAATTTAAATTTTTCTCAATATGAGAATATTAAAAACCTGAAACTTTCTGGTATTGAGATTGAATCATTTCAAAAACGCTATTATCCATTGGGCGAACAAATATCTACCTTGATCGGATTTGCTGGGAAAGATGGATTTGGCTTGGAGGGACTTGAGAATATTTTAGACGTTGAATTGTCTGGTGTGCCTGGGCAAGAAACTATTTATAGAAATGCAAGCAGGAGACCTAAAGTAACTCAAGAAGTAATCAAGGGTTTTGATAAAAAGTTAACTATTGATAGCAGGGTTCAATTTTATGCATATAAACACCTTTCAAGCTTTGTTGAAGCGAATAATGCAAAAGGTGGCAGCGCGATAGTGTTGGATAATATTTCCGGAGAAATTTTAGCAATAGCTAGTTATCCTTCATACAATCCTAATAGCCCCAAAAGAAAGATAAAGAGAAATAGAGCTTTGGTTGATGCATTTGAACCCGGCTCAATTATTAAACCATTAGCTTTAGCCAAGGGTATTGATATGGGAATAGTCTCTAAAAATCAGGTAATAGATACAAGCCCAGGATTTATAAATTTGAGTGGTAGGACGATATCTGATCCTAAAAACTATCATAACCTTACCACGAGTGAAATTATTGCAAAATCAAGCCAAGTTGGAGCTTCAAAGCTAGCTTTGCAAGTTGGAATAGAGGGATTGATTTCAGGTTACAAAGGGTTTGGTCTTTCAAAGCCTCCCAATATTTTTTTTCCTAGCATTGCATATGGTGTTATTAACTCTAGGGAGAATATCTCTGATCATGAAATCGCAAGTATCGGATTTGGGTACAGCATGACCGCTTCCTCATTGCAATTAGCTCAAGCATATTCAGTATTTGCTAATGAGGGATATCTTAAAGATTTTAAAATTTTTTTAGATGATGTTGAAGTTTATAAGCAGAGAGTAATAGGCAAAGATGCTGCTGCTGATGTATTAGAGTCATTAAAATTAGCTGTATCAGATGGAACTGGAAGCCTTGCAAGAATATCAAATTATGATGTTGCAGGAAAAACAGGAACATCTCATAAAGCCAGCTCAAAAGGTGGATATGATCAAAGCAAATATATATCGTCTTTTGCAGGAATTGCGCCATTAACATCTAAAAGGCTTACAATTTTTGTCAGCATTGATGAGCCAGGGCTAAATAATTATTCCGGTGGTGCTTTAGCTGCTCCATTGTTTGCAGCTATTTCTAGCGATGTCTTAAGTTATCTGAATGAATAAATTATCTATCATTAAACCTTTCATTAATACAAATGAGTTTGATGATCTTTTTATCTCATCCATTACAGATGATTCCAGAGACGTTCAAGAGAATTCTTTATTTTTCGCAAGGCAGGGGGTGGATTCACACGGAAATGAATTTATTAGAGATGCTGTTCAAAAGGGAGCATCCTGCATTATTACCGACCAAAAATTAAATGAAGAGATCGATATACCAATTTATTGCTTAGATAATTTGGAAGAAAAGATCTTGGAAATCCTTTTTAGCTTTTATGGTTTATCTGAAGATGATTTTATCTTTCATGGCGTAACAGGAACTAATGGGAAAACAACAACAGCATTTATGGCTCATAATATAATCAGAACTCTTAAAAAACCCTCAGTTTATATTGGTACTTTAGGAGCTATAATCAATGACGATCTTTTCGAGACAAAAGGTAACACGACACCTGGGATATTTGAGATATTTCAAATTTTGCAGACTTGTAAATTTCAGCAAAAAACATATATCTTCATTGAGATTTCCTCTCATGCATTAGCACAAAAACGGTTGGGCAACCTACCTTTTTCACAAACAGCACTTCTGAATATTCAATCTGATCATTTGGATTATCACAAAACAGCATCAAATTACATTAATGCAAAATTATCAATCATCGAACTTAATAATAAAAATCCTACAATTATCTTGATAGACAAAATTCAAGACTTGCTTAAAAATTTTTCTGATGATCAAAAAAAACAACTTTCAAAATCACAATTCTTAAGTTCAACTGATGCTTCAGCTGCATTAAAGTATTCTCTTGAATATAATCCAAACGGAAGTTCAAATATAAAATTAAGTTTTCCTAATTTATGCTTAGATGCTCAGGTTTCATTATTTCTTAAATTTAATGTAGAAAACTATATTTCAGCTATTGCCTTAATTTCAGACCAAATCTCTTTGAATGAATTTAAGAGTATTAGAAATAATACAATCAAACTCCCGCAAGGAAGAGGCGAGATTTTAAGATTAAGAGAGGGGAATATCTTGATTGATTTTGCTCATGACCATCAATCCATTCAAAACATTCTTTCTGAATTAGTCAATTATCATGAAGAAATAATTTTAGTTTTTGGATGTGGCGGAGATCGAGATAGATCTAAAAGGTCCAAGATGATGAAGGTGGCTCAAGATTTTGCCAGCAAAGTATTTTTCACATCTGATAACAATCGCTATGAGCCTTTTTCTTCTATTGCTAAAGATGCAATGGTCGGAAATTCTCATACAAGTATTGAAATTTTAGAGGATAGGCAGGAAGCTATTAGCTTAGCACTTGGATGCTTAAATAAAGAAAATATATTGGTAATATTGGGTAAAGGTCATGAGACCTATATGGACGTATTTTCAAAAAAAGTACCGTTTAATGACAAAGATTGTGTTCTAGAAATTTTAGGCAATGAAACTAATTAACAATACAAAAGATTTATTAACCCTCCTTCAACTTGACGGTGAATCAAATTTACCAATTAGCAATTTTCAAATAGATTCAAGGAAAGTAAAAAAGAATTCAGTTTTTTTTGGTCTGACTGGCTCAAAAGAGGATGGCAGCTTTTACGGGGAAGATGCAATCAACAAAGGAGCATCTTTAGCAATTATAAGAAAGAGCAAAATTTCAAATTCTATGGCTTATTCACCAAAAATTATTTCAGTTAAAAGCCCTGAAGGATGTTTGATTAGTGCTGCCGAGATGGCAATTGAAAGGTATAAAGGGATAGTCATTGGGGTTACTGGAAGCAATGGAAAAACAACAACTAAAACCATTTTAAATACTTGCATAAAAAATAGTTATGGCACTTACCAGAACTACAATAATGAAATTGGTTTACCACTGTGTGCTTTGGAACTGGACTCACAAAATAGCACGGCAATTTTTGAGATGGGTGCAGCAAAACCAGGTGATATAGATCTACTATCAAAAATAATTAAGCCAAATATTGGTATTATTACCCATATAGGTCATTCTCATTTAGAGGGATTAAACTCAGTTAAGGGAGTCCTTCGGGTAAAGTCTGAGCTTATAAAAAACATCAAAACAAATGGCTCAGCCATTGTTCCAAAAGGTCAATATGTTGATTACTGGAAAAAAATGAGGAATGACATTACCTTTTATACATTTGGCCAAGAGCCTTCAGCATCTTTTTTCCCATCTCAAATTAAGATGACAAAAGAAGGCCTATCCTTTTTTATTAAATCAACCCACTTAAAGAAAAAAGTGCAAATAAAAACAAGACTTATAGGAATGCATAATATATTAAATATTCTTGCTTCTTTTGCAGCAATTTATGCTGCTAGGTTAAACACAAAGGACTTTACAGATGGCCTGAGAGGACTTAAGAATTCACCTCAGCGTTTAGATTTAAAATTATGGGTTAAGCAATCAACGGTTATCGATGATTCATATAATGCTAATCCTGATTCTATGAAAGCTGCATTAGATGTTTTGTGTCAATTTCAAGGAAGAAAGGTTGCAATCCTTGGAGACATGGGAGAGTTGGGGAGATTTAGAAAAAAACTACACATTGACTTGGGAGACTATGCCAAAATACATGGGGTAGATTGTTTGATTGGATATGGAGATTTAATCCGTCATACAGTATTTGCATTTGGCAATAATGGTTTTTTCTTTAAAAATAAGCTGGAGTTAGTAAATTTCTTGAAAAAAAATCTTAAAGGAAAAGAGAAAATACTATTAAAAGGCTCAAGATCAATGCGAATGGAAGAAATTCTAAACTTATGGAAATAATATGATCGAATTATTTGGTACTTGGTTAATGACATATGATTCTGGCTTCGATGTCCTGCGTTATTTAACTGTAAGAACTATTGGGGGGACCCTTACAGCGCTAATGCTGTCAATTTTTCTTGGTCCGGCCTTAATTAGATTTTTAACAAATATTCAGTTCTCACAATCCATTAGGGGGGATGGGCCTGAGTCACATCTTGCAAAGACTGGAACACCCACTATGGGAGGTTTAATTATTATCTTCTCATTAATTATTTCAACATTGTTTTGGTCAGATTTTAAAAATCCATACGTATGGATTCTTATGTTTATTACCGTCTCATTTAGCTCTATAGGATTTTTAGATGACTGGTTGAAAATAAAGGAAAAAAACTCAAAAGGCTTAAAAGGAAAATATAAGCTCATCTTGCAATTTCTTTTTGCTTTGCTCTCAATGTTATTTATGTTGCAGGTTTCCCCTAATGGAAATGAACAAATTTTTATTTTGCCTTTTAATAAAGAATATATATTTGTAATTTCGCCTTTTATTTTTCTGTTGATTAGCATTTTTGTAATCATTGGATCGTCTAATGCAGTTAATCTAACCGACGGTCTTGATGGGCTTGCAATTCTGCCATCAGTCTTGATAGCTGGCGGTCTTGGTCTCATTGCTTATGCATCTGGAAACTTAATCATCTCTGATTATTTATTCATCCCATTTAACCCGCTTAGTGGAGAGTTAATTGTGTTTTGTGGAGCCTTGATAGGAGCTGGTATAGGTTTTCTTTGGTACAACACATATCCTGCTCAGATATTTATGGGAGATTTAGGATCTTTAACACTTGGAGGAATTTTAGGCACCCTGGCAGTTTTAATAAGACATGAGATAGTATTTGCAATTATGGCAGGAGTTTTTGTGATGGAAACTTTGAGCGTTATTATCCAAGTGGGCTCATATAAATTAAGAGGTAAGAGAGTTTTTTTGATGGCGCCAATTCATCACCATTTTGAATTAAAAGGCTGGGCCGAACCAAAAGTTATTGTTCGATTTTGGATTATAACTTTTGTACTTGTCTTATTTGCACTTGCAACCTTAAAGCTCAGATAACCCTTAATGAAAGTCCTTATTTTTGGTTATGGAGTTACAGGCCAATCCATAGAAAGGTATTTAAAAAATAAAGGTAAATCTTTCGAAATCTATGACAAAAATGTGAAAGGGCCTAATATCTTTAATAAATTGCCCAATGAAAAAAAATTAAATTCCTATGAGATGGTTTATTTGAGCCCTGGAATCAATATAAAGAAGATTTATGCAAATGGAGAATTTGACAAAATTACGTATTTAACTGACTTAGATATTTTTTTTAAAGAGGATAAGTCTTACAAAATTGGAATTACTGGCACTAATGGAAAAAGTACTTGCTGTTATCACTTGCATCAGCTTTTAGAAGAATCTCAATTAGTTGGTAATATTGGCGCACCAGTATTGGATAATATTAATTCTTGTCGATATTCAATAATTGAGCTTTCTAGCTTTCAGCTTGAGAAGATGAAAGAGATTCAGCTAGATTTAGGAGTTCTCTTAAACATTTCTCCTGATCATATTGATCATCATGTAAATTTTGAAGAGTATAAGAAAGTTAAAAATAGAATTAATGAATCAAAAAAAACAACGGAAGAGTCTGATCCAAGAAAATTATGGTCGATGATTACTGGTAGACCTCAAAGATTAGTGCAAGATATTGAGTTAAAAGATTTGCCTCACAGGCATCAGTACATAGTAAGGCATGATCAAATGGTATTTATCAATGATTCTAAGGCAACTAATTTGACAGCACTAAAATTTGCATTAAATAAAATGTCTAACCCTTATGTATTGATCCTTTGCGGAAATCCAGATAAAGAGCAATATGAAAGCTATGAAATTGTAGGCCCAACAAAGATTTACATTTTCGGCAATCATGCAGAAGAGATATCAAGCAAAATATTTCACCCAGAAAAAATATTGCTCCATAATCAAGGCCTTTTATCTGTTATGAGATCCATATTTAAGGAAAAATATGATTCTCAAACTCATATACTTTTTTCTCCCGGTCATCCAAGCGGTCAAGATTATAAAAACTTTGAAGAACGAGGAGATCATTTTATAAAGCTTGCAATGAGTTCAAATGATTGATCGCGACAACATATTAATTGTTCTTCCATATCTCTCTTTGTTGTTTATAGGTCTGGTGATGGTTGCATCTTCAAGCATTTATGTATCTGAGGATATTTATGGGACTCCTTTTCATTTTGCTTCAAGGCAAATAATTTTTTTTATTATTGGTGTCTTTGCAACAATTATTGCTTTAAGCATCCCATCAAATTTATTTATAACATTAGATTGGGTAATTTTAATTGGTTCTTTTTTGTTACTTATTGCTCTTTTTTTTCCTGGGGTGGGCACAGAAGTCAATGGAAGTCTTAGATGGATTAGAATTGGCCCAATAAATATTCAACCCTCAGAAGTAAGCAAGATAGCTTTAGTAATATATATTTCAGGTTATTGCGTTAGAAGACTAAGAGAAATTAATACTTCATTGGGTTTTTTAAGACCTTTGGCTGTTTTGGCTCTTTTCGGGTTATTAATTATGTCCCAACCTGATCTTGGATCAACACTTGTAATTGGAGCTTTGGTGATTGCAATATTGTTTTTTGCAGGAATTTCATTTTTGCAATTCTCACTATTAATCTTGCTTATGGCGGCATTGGCTGCTGTTGCCGTATACCTAGAGCCTTATAGGTATATAAGATTTATTTCATTTACTGAGCCGTTTGAGAATTTTTATGGGCCAGGATGGCAGTTATCAAATGCGCTACTAGGCATCGGGAGGGGCGAGTGGTTCGGTCTAGGTTTAGGTAATAGTCTGCAAAAAAATTTATATCTACCCGAGCCACATACTGATTTTATTTTTGCTGTAATTGTTGAAGAGTTTGGATTAGTTGGAGGGTTAATGGTAATTTTTTTATTTGCTTTATTAATTCTAGGCATCATTAAGACATCAATAAAAGCACTAGAGCTAGGTAAGTTATTTCAAGGGTTGCTTTCTTTTGGAGCAGGTATTTTGATTGCAATTCAAGTATTGTTTAATATAGGAGTGAATCTTGGAATCTTGCCAACAAAGGGCTTAACTCTTCCTTTTATAAGTTATGGGGGCACAAGCTTAATTTTATTTATGTTTTTAATGGGCCTAGTTTTAAGAATTAATTTTGAAAATAAGACGATAAAGTAATGAAATTTTTAATTTCTGCAGCAGGAACCGGGGGTCATGTTTTTCCGGCACTAGAGTTTGGCAGAGAATGTATCAAAAATGATCATGAGGTTCTTTGGATTGGAACAAAAACTGGTATAGAAAATAGAGTCCTCCCTCAGAAAATAGAACTTTTAACTATTCCTATGAAAGGGTTTAGAGGAAAAAATTTGATTTTTAAAATCACTTCCTTGATAGGTCTAATAGCTTCAATTTTTAAAAGTATTTTTTATATACAAAGTAACAATATTGATTATATAGTTTGCTTCGGAGGATATATCTCTTTACCAGTCGGGTTATCGGCATGGATTTGCAGAAAACCTCTTTTCTTGCATGAGCAAAATGCAATCATGGGAACATCCAATAAGATGTTAAAAAAATTTTCAGAAATAATTTTTTTAGGGTTTTCAATTAATGAACCGATTTCAAAAAAAATGATGCTCGTAGGAAATCCTATTCAACAGTTGAAATCATCCTCTTTCATAAACCTAAATCATGAGCCTATAAGGATTTATATAACAGGCGGAAGTCAAGGCTCTGAATTTATAAATAAAAATATACCTATTGCTTTAAATCAACTGAACATCCCATTAGAAGTGAAGCATCAATCTGGAAATGGAAAATCATTAGGGATAAAAGAGTTATACTCAAGCAATATCTCTATAGAGGTAGAAGAGTTTTATGATTTACCTCATGAGGTAATTTTGTGGTCAGATTTCATTATTTCTAGAGCAGGCGCGCTTTCTTTATCAGAAGCCATTAGTTTAAGAAGAGGGTCTCTTATGATTCCTTTGCCATCTGCAATTGATAATCATCAGCTCTTCAATGCTAAATATATCTCAGATTTAGATATGGGGTTGATTCATACTGAGCTTGAATCTGTTGAATCCCTCTCGAAAAAACTTAATCATATTATTGAACAAAAGCTTTATTTGAAATGGTCAGAGACAGAGAGTAATTTAGACCATTTCCAAGCAGCAGTAACAATGCTAAGTTCAATTTTAAAATTTTAAAATTTAAAAATATATGACCGCTTTAGGATTTCAAAAGTTTAAAAAAATTCACATGATCGGTATTGGAGGATCCGGCATGATTGGTATTGCTACGATTTTACAAAAAAGAGGTTTTAAAGTTACGGGTTCAGATCTTGTTATTACAGATGAGTTAAAGGAATTAAAAAAACTTGGTGCTAAAGTTCAAATTGGTCACGAGCCTAGGCTTATTAAGAATGCTGATTTGGTTGTTGCTTCATCTGCAATATCTAAGAGAAATCATGAACTTTCATATGCCAAGAAATCTGGATTAACTATTATTCCTAGGGCTGAGATGCTCGGAACTCTGATGAAACCGTATCGAAGTATTGCGATTGCTGGCAGTCACGGCAAGACTACTACAACTAGTATAATTGCAAGTATTTTTAACGCAGCAAATTTAAGTCCCACTTATGTTATTGGAGGCCAAGTATTAAGCGTTGGGAGAAGCTCCAATCTTGGGGAGGGCGACTATATTATTGTTGAGGCTGATGAAAGCGACGGATCATTTCTTCATCTTCAACCTGATATTGCTGTAATTACAAATATAGACAACGATCATTTAGATTTTTATGAATCAAATCAAGAAAAATTAAATCAATCTTTTGTAAGTTTTGCCGAAAACTTACCTTTTTATGGTTATATTTTACTCAATTTAGATGACTCAAACATTCGTGAGATTTCTAGAGATATTCATAGAAGGCACATAACATTTGGCTTTAGTGCAAAAAATAGATTTCAAATAACTGATATAAAGCTAAGAAAAGGTGTTCAAAAATTTCAAATAACAGACCACAGCAATAAAAAACATTATAAATTTTCTACCCATTTAAGTGGCAAACATAATCTATACAATGTTACTGCTGCTATTTGTGTAGCCATTGAAGAAAATATTTCTATCAAGAATATTTCAAAAGGATTAAACGATTTTCAAGGTGTAGGTAGAAGATTTGAGATTTCAAATCTTAATTTCTATGATCAGCCCAGAATTTTAATAGATGATTATGGCCACCATCCTGTTGAAATTTCAGCAACCATTCAAGCAATACGCCAAAAATTTCCTCGTAAGAAAATATGCATGATTTTTGAGCCACATAGATTTACTAGGACTCAACAACTTCTCAATGATTTTGTTCAAGTGCTCTCCCAAGTAGATAGCTTGTTGCTTTTAGACATATATCCCGCCAGTGAAAAACCAATCAAAGGAATTTCTTCAAAAAAATTAATTTCTGAGATAGCTAAAAATCATAAAAATGCTGAATACATTGGAAAGTCTGACCCTTTGGTTTGGTTGCAATCAAATTATAAAAATTTCTCAATTTTAATTACACAAGGTGCTGGAATTATATCAAAATTGAATAAAAAGATTAAAAATAAGTGGCAATAGAAAAAATTACAGTTTTGTATGGCGGAGAGTCCTCCGAGCGAAGTGTATCCTTGGAAAGTGGCAAATATGTATTTCAATCAGTTAAGGATTTGGGCTATGAGACTGAATTAATTGATTATCCAAGTGAGTTTTCACCTGAAAAATTTTTGCAAGGTGATTTTGTTTTTATTGCTCTTCACGGGCAGGATGGAGAGTCAGGAGAGCTGCAAAGCTTCTTACAACAAAATAACATTCCATATACCGGAAGCGGTTATGAAGCTTGTAAAATTACTTGGAATAAAGATACCTTTAAAAAAATCTTAAGAGAAAATAGAATTCCTACTCCAAATTGGATTTCTGTTCCCTCTTTGCATGAATTTAAGGGCAATTTAGACGATTCAATTTTTGATCAATTCAGACCATTCAATGAAATTTTTTTAAAGCCTACAGAGGATGGATCAAGTATAGATGTTTTTAAATTATCAACTAATAATGATTTAAAAAAAGCCATTAGCGATAGCTTAGATTCAAAAAGACAATTTATATTTGAAGAAAGTATAGATTTTAAAGAACTCACCGTTCCTATTCTTAACGGAAAATGTTTACCCCCAGTAGAGATAATAACCAAAGAATCTTTCTATAATTTTAATGCCAAGTATGTAAATGACGACACTGAGCTTAATGAATTTATAATTACTGATAAAAAGAAAATTGAGCTTGAGCAGATTTGTTTAAAAACACTTGATATCGTCAAAGCTAAGGGCTGGTTAAGAGTTGACCTTATGCAAGACAGTAATCAAAACTTTTATGTTCTTGAGGTAAATACAGTTCCTGGGATGACATCTCACAGTTTATTTCCTAAATCAGCAGAATCAATTGGCTTATCATATGATGAGCTTGTAAATGAAATCATCAATGCTAAAAGCTAGATTTCTATTACTCATTCTCATAGCCAATATCTTTCTTGGATGTTCAGACATCTCAAGCCAAAAAGCAATCGTATTTTTTGAAAACCCTCAATTTTTGGAACAAGAGGAGGGCCTGCTGATAGCCTTGGAGGATATAAATTCATACAAAAACCTTTCTGATTTTTTACAAAATCAAAACTGGATCAATTCTTTCTTGATTAAGAAAAATCTCTTCAAACCTTTAGAAATATTTATTGAATCAAAAGAGCCCAAATATATTTGGCAAGAAAAGTTTTATTTAGATGAAAATTTAAATAAATTTTTATATTTTGAAGAGCATCCAGATTTATTGCATCTAAATATACCAATTGAATTGGTTGCTGAATGGTTAAAAGTTGAAAAGCAGTTTTATGGAGTAACTGAAGCTTTTAATTTAAGAATTTCTTCCGTTACTTACACTGAAGCAGAGGGTTGGTATTTTAAAACCAGAAATAATTTACGAATCAATATGGGTTCTGATCTCTCCTATACGATATTTGAAAAACTTTCCTTAACTTTAAAATATATTTTCGAAAAAAACTTAACTCCGAGTATTATTGATTTAAGATACAAGGATGGAGCAGCTTTAAATTATGGCAAATGACGGAACAAAAGATTCTGACTATGTTGTTGGATTAGACATTGGGACCTCAAAGGTTGTATGTATTATTGGCAAGTATGTTGATCAATATTCATTAGAAGTAGTCTCGATGGGGTCTTATCCATCGAGCGGGCTTAAAAAAGGGGTTGTAGTAAATATTGATGCAACTACAGATGCAATTCAAAAATCTATTGATCAGGCGCAGGCATCATTTGAAGGAAAAATTAAGAATGTATATGTTGGAATTGCAGGCAACCATATTCGTAGTTTAAATTCTCATGGAATAGTAGGCATAAAAGATAAAGAAGTTGAAGCAAGCGATATAGATAGAGTTATTGAAGCAGCACAGGCAGTCGCAATTCCATCAGATCAAAGAGTGCTGCATGTCCTTCCTCAAGAATATGTCATTGATAATCAAGACTCTATTAGAGAGCCACTTGGAATGTCTGGTGTCAGGCTAGAGTCCCACGTACATCTAGTGACCTGTGCTAATAATGCTATTCAAAATATAGAAAAATGTGTTAAAAGATGTGGAATTGGTGTAGATGGTTTTGTTTTGGAGCAGTTAGCGAGCTCATATTCAGTATTATCAGAGGATGAAAAAGAGCTTGGGGTGTGTTTAGTGGATATAGGCGGAGGTACCACAGATATTGCAGTATTTAACTCTGGCTCAATATCATTTACTGGAGTTATTCCAATTGCAGGCGATCAAGTAACCAGTGATATTGCTGTTGCATTAAGAACTCCTACCGCTCAAGCAGAAGATATTAAGCAAAAACATGGTTGTGCAGCAGCAGAACTCACTCAAGATGGAGAAACTCTAGAAGTAATGAGGGTTGGAGGAAGGCCTCCGGAAGATTTATCTAGGAGATCATTGGCTGAAATCATTGAGCCAAGATATGTCGAGCTTTTTGATTTAGTAAAAGCAGAAATCAAACGTAATGGTTTTGAAAATAAAATTCCTGCAGGGATTGTTCTCACAGGCGGCACTTCAAAAATGGAAGGAGCTGTTGCTTTAGCTGAATCTATCTTTCAAACAAGTGTAAGACTTGGTATTCCTGAAAAATTTAATGGCATGGAGGCTGTATTAAAAAATCCAATATACGCTACTGCTTTGGGTTTGGTTGGCTTTGGTTTCGATCAAATTAAGCAAGGCTATACATTAGAAAATAATAAAAGTTTTTTTGATAAAGCTTTTGGCTTCTTAAAAAATAATTATTGATTGCTGGATGTATTTGACATAGAATTCACGCTCCTTGGTTTTTTGATATTCAAAAAATCTATTAACTCATAAGGAAAAATATGAATAATTACGAATTAACTCTAATACTCAATCCTGACTTATCTACTAAGTTCGATGATTTTCACGCTAAGTTTGAGAAGACCTTAACTGATATTAATTTTAAAATTCATAAGCTTGAGAATATTGGTCGAAGACAGCTAGCCTACAGCATCCTTAATCACAACAAAGGTCATTATGCTATTTTCCAGATAGAAGGTCCCTCAGAGTCTGCTTTGGAGCTCGAATCTAAATTAAAATATGATACTTCTGTGATACGTCACCTTTTATTAAAAGTTGACTCTCCATCATTAGAGGATTCATTGTTACTTGTAGAATCAAGGGAGGCAAAAAAAGCTCCTCAAGAAGAAGATCGGAGTCAAGAGAAACCAAAAGTTACACCAGCAGAAAAAAATAATGCTGATGAGTCAGTTGAGAAAGAAGAATCAAAGGATGGTGAATAATGACAGAATCTAATAGCAAAAATTTTAATTACAAGAATGTTTACCTCTTAAAAAGGTACATTACTGAGACAGGAAAAATTATACCTGCAAGAGTTTCTAATATCAGCGCTTCAGAGCAGAGAAAACTAACAAAAGCAATTAAGATTGCTAGATTTTTAGCTTTACTACCATACACAGACTCTCATAGATAAATTATGAAAATTATACTTTTAGATAAAATCCAAAAATTAGGTGAAATTGGAGACGTTGTTGAGGTTAGTTCAGGATATGCAAGAAATTTCCTTATTCCCAAAAAGAAAGCAATGTTTGCCTCTGATGAAAACCTTAAGTATGTTGAGAGCAAAAAATCAGAACTGGCAGCAGCCTCAGCTGATGAGTTAGCAAATGCTCAAGGTAAGGCCGATGCAGTTTCCGGAGCTAAGGTTGAGATTAAAGTCCAAGTAACTGAGGAGGACGCATTGTATGGCTCAGTTGGAACTAGAGAAATTTCAGATGCATTTAATGAGATTGATCATACTGTTGACAAAAGCGTCATTCAATTGCCTGATGGACCTCTGAAAGAGCTTGGAGATTACTCAATTACTTTGCTATTCCACCCTGAAGTTTCGTGTGTTGTTGAGGTATCTGTTAAACCTGAATAGTTGTTATCTTAATAATATGATGTAAGAATCATATTTATGTCCACCAAATCCATAGAAAATACACAGCAAGTGAGAGAGCTCGAAAGAGCTATCTTAGGTGGACTAATGCTTGAGACAGAAAGATATGATGCTGTTAGCGAGATCATTGAATTCACTGATTTTGAGGGTCAAGATCATCAAAATATTTTTCAGTCAATGGGGGAGCTTGTTAATTCTAATAAACCCCTAGACCCTCTCACAGTTTCAGATCGACTTGATAGCAAGAATCTCCTCACAAGAGCAGGCGGCAAGAATTATTTAATTGATTTAGCCTCTACCAGTCCCTCCGCAGCAAATTTAGAAGCTTACGCCGGGATGATTAGGCAAAAATCTATTTCAAGAAGGCTCATGAAGATTAACTCAGAAATTTCTGAGCTTATTATTAACCCTCAGGGTAAAGATGCAGACGAATTGCTCGATGAAGCTGAAACAAAAATTTTTTCATTAAATGATGAAGCTAGCAGAACATCAAATAATATTCAGAAATTAGACGAGTTAATCCCTCAATCAATTGAGAGAATGAATGAAATTGCAAAAAATGGATCATCTCTACTTGGTGCTTCTACAGGTTATAAGGATCTTGATAGTAAGTTACAAGGGCTGCAAAAGGGAGACTTGATAATTGTTGCTGCTAGACCAAGTATGGGTAAAACAGCATTAAGCATGAATATTGTTGAGAACCTTGTTCTTAATAACGATATTTCTGGTGGCGTTTTAGTGTTCAGCCTTGAAATGCCAGCTGAGTCATTGACTACTAGATTATTAGCAAGTAACGCTAAAATTGACCAACAAAAAGTTAGATCAGCCTCAATGAATCAAGCTGACCTCAAAAAGTTTATGGAGTCATCTTCTAAATTAAAAGATTTACCTCTTTATATTGATGATAGTTCAATGCTCTCACCCATGGAGTTGCGAGCAAGAGCTCGTCGAATTGCTAGACAAGAACCCAACGGATTGTCTTTGATAGTCGTCGATTATCTTCAATTAATGCAATTACCTGCGTCACAAGAAAATAGAGTAAATCAAATTTCTGAAATTTCTAGATCTTTAAAAATGCTTGCAAAAGAACTTAATGTTCCCGTAATGGCATTATCTCAGTTAAATCGAGCTGTAGAGCAAAGACCCAATAAGCGACCTATTATGGCAGATTTAAGAGATTCAGGTGCAATTGAGCAAGACGCAGATGTAATCTTATTTATTTACAGAGATGAGGTTTATAACGAAGATTCTGAAGAGGGAAACAAGGCCGAAATTATTATCGGTAAACAAAGAAATGGACCGATCGGGAAAGTGAATCTTACTTTCCTTAAAGAATTTACAAGGTTTGAAGACTTTGCTGTTGATAGCTATTACGACTCAATTCAATGATTGAACCAAATTCAGAGCTTGTAATTGATTATGAGCTTGTAAGAAATAATATCCAAGTAATTAAAAGCAACTTATCTGCAAATTGCAAAATTATGGGCGTTATTAAAAGTAATGCATATGGGCATGATCTTGAGATAGCCGCTAAGGCATTAGACGATGCAATTGATGGATATGGTGTGGTTAGATTAGGAGAGGCTCTTAAGATAAGAGAAACATCCTCAAAGCCAATCTTGGTTATGCAAGGTGTATATTCATCAGATGCTTATGATGCTTTAAAACAAAATAATATATGGTCTGTCATTCATTCAATATCTCAATTGCCACTAGCAAAGCAATACCGAGATGATTTGCAGTTTTGGATTAAAGTAAATACTGGCATGAATAGGCTGGGTATTGGACTAGATGAGCTTGATCAATTTGAATCGCTTCTAAAGAATTCAAATGTTTTGATGACGCATTTAGCTTGTGCAGATAAACCAGAAGATGAGTTAAATGATGCTCAATTTAAGAGTTTTGATCATGCCTGGAATCAGATTGAAATAGAAATGCAAAGAAGCTTATTGAATTCTGCTGGAGTATTTAATTTTCCTGATAGAGCGTATGATTGGGTTAGACCAGGCATTGCCATGTATGGAGGAATCGACTTTTTAGGTTTAAAAACTGCTATGACATTTAGAAGTCAAATTATCTCCATTCAATCCTTAGATAAAAATGAAAGAATTGGATATGGTGGAAGGGTAAAGACAGAAAAATCTTCTAAGATTGCTATTGTATATTGTGGTTATGCTGATGGTTTCCCTCAAACAGTTATAGATGGAACATCTGTATTAGTGAATGGCCATCGATCTCAAATTCTTGGAAGAGTCAGCATGGATCTAATTTCAATTGATATTACAGAAATCCCCGATTGTAAAATTGGAGACTGGTGTGAATTATGGTCTCCTGAATTATCTATCTTAGAGAATACGGAAAAGAATGGTTTGCTTTCTTATGAACTTATGACCAAAATAAATCAAAGAGTAAAACGACACTATTTAAATATATGAAAATTGATTATTTAAAAAATAACCCTAGAGAAATTCAATTGGAGGAAGGTCTTCCTCCATACATGACTGAAGGCGTGGCTACTGACATTGCAGAAATCTTTAATACTCCTTTATCTGGAGCATATAACTGGGATTACACTGTTCAAGATAATAGGCTCAAAAAGCTTTATGAGCTCGGAAAGGAGCTAAATTGGAATGTTGAGGTTGATATTGATTGGTCTAGACCATTTGAGCCTATGACTGAGCCAACTCCAATATTTTGGGATGATTATGCTCCGTATCAAAAATTTTCTGATGATAAAAAAATAGAATTTTTAAACCATCGAATTGCTTGGAGTCAAAGTCAATTTCTTCATGGGGAGCAAGGAGCTCTCCTGGTTGCCTCTCAACTTACTTCATGTGCTCCAACTTATAATGCAAAGCTCTATGCAGCATCTCAGACATTTGATGAGGCTAGACATGTGGAGGCTTTTAATAAGTATATTCAAACAAGAATAAAACTTATGTACCCAATCGGAAATGCTTTGAAATCAATTTTAGATAAAATTCTTACTGATCCAAGATGGGATCTTAAGTTTATTGGCATGCAAACTATTATTGAGGGTTTAGCGCTGGCTGCATTTCAAACCTCCAGAGAGCTAACCAAGGACCCTGTATTGAGAGATATGCTTGGCTTGATTATTCGTGATGAGGCTAGGCATGTCACATTTGGAATAAACTATCTTGAAGAATTTGTTGAAACCTTGACAGAAGATGAGAAAGAAGACCGTGCACAATTTGCCTATGAGGCATGCTGGTTAAGTAGGGAGAGGCTTGTTTCAATGGATGTTTTTGATCATTTTGGCTGGGATGCTGAGGATGCAAGACAATTTCAATTAGGTTCTGATATTACTAAGCATTTTCAAAAACTGCTTTTTCAAAGAGTTATGCCAAACTTAAGAAGAATCGGCCTACTAAGAGATTCTGTAAAAGGTAAATTTGAAGATTTGGGTATCTTAGAATATGCGGAAGCCAAAAGTGATGCTGATATAGATTGGGCTGATTTATCAAGACCATTATTTGAAGAATCTGCCTAACTTAGTTTTTATTAGGACTAGAATCTGATATTCTGTATTCCCATCATAACTTAAAAATTGATGGCTCAAACAAAGTACATTTTTATCACTGGTGGTGTTGTCTCTTCTCTTGGCAAAGGCATTGCAGCCGCATCTATTGGAGCTCTTTTTGAGGCACGAGGTCTAAAAGTTTCCTTAAACAAGCTCGATCCATATATCAATGTTGACCCTGGAACTATGAGTCCCTTTCAGCATGGCGAAGTTTTTGTTACTAATGATGGAACAGAAACTGATTTAGATCTTGGGCACTATGAAAGATTTGTCCGTTTTCAGGCAAGTAAAAAAAATAATTTTACTGCTGGAAAAGTTTACGAAGAAGTCATACAGAATGAAAGAAGAGGTGATTATCTCGGAGGAACTGTTCAGGTTATTCCTCATATCACAGATGAAATTAAAAGAAGGATTAAAGAGGGCGCCAAGGGCGCTGATATAGCAATTGTAGAAATAGGCGGGACAGTAGGTGATATTGAAAGCCAACCTTTTATCGAAGCAATTAGACAAATGATGCTCGAACTCCCGTCATCTAATACTGCATTAGCACACCTTACTTTGGTTCCATACATAAAGGTATCTGAGGAACTAAAAACTAAGCCTACTCAACATTCCGTAAAGGAGCTGCGATCTCTTGGTTTGCAACCAGATTGTTTAATATGTAGATTAGAAAAAGAGCTGCCAAATGATGAAAAGAAAAAGATAGCCTTATTTTGTTCAGTAAATCCTAATAGTGTCATCTCAATGCATGATGCAGAAACAGTATATTCAATACCTTTGCTTTTATATGCTCAGGGAGTAGACAAAATTCTTCTTAAAAAATTAAATTTATTAAAAGTAAAATCTCCTAAATTGAATGATTGGAAGCGAGTGGTTGATGCAAAATTAAATCCCAAGAAGAAAGTCTCTATTGCAGTTGTTGGTAAATACGTTGATCTAAAAGATTCCTATAAATCATTAAACGAAGCTCTTGATCATGCTGGAATTGTAAATCTTGCTAAAGTTGAGATTCATATGATAGATGCAGCAAAAATAACCAAACGAAATGTAGCAAAAATTTTAAAACCTTACCAAGCAGTTCTTGTACCAGGTGGATTTGGAAGTAGGGGCATTGAAGGAATGATTTTTGCGTGTCAATTTGCAAGGGAAAATAAGCTTCCATATTTTGGAATCTGTTTGGGTATGCAAATAGCTATTATTGAATTCTCTAGAAATGTATTGAAGCTAAGAAATGCCGATAGTACTGAATTTAACATCAAGACCAAATATCCGGTTATTGGATTGGTCACGGAATGGAAGGACGCATCAGGCAAAATCGAACATAGAGATGAAAACTCTAATTTAGGAGGCACTATGCGTTTAGGTGGTCAGAAGTGCTTGATTAAAAAAAATTCGTTGTCTCATAAGCTCTATAAAAAATTGACTATCACTGAAAGACATCGCCATAGATACGAGGTTAATCCAGAGTACAAAAATGGATTAATTTTAGGGGGAATGGATATTGTTGGCACATCGTTAGATGGAAACTTAGCCGAGATGATTGAAATTAAAAAACATCCTTGGTTTTTAGGCTGTCAGTTTCATCCAGAATTTACCTCCAATCCTAGAGATGGCCACCCAATTTTTAACGATTTTATTGCAAAAGCTATTAAGATAAGAAGATGAGCGTCCTAAAAATTAAAAACTTTTCAATTGGAAACCAAGAGCCTATGACACTTATGGGCGGAGTGAATGTTTTAGAGTCAGAGTCAGTTGTAATGTCTGTTGCAGAAAAATTTGCAGAAACAACAGCAAGTTTAAAAATTAATTGGATTTTTAAAGGTTCTTTTGATAAAGCAAACCGGAGTTCAATTTCTTCCTTTAGAGGTCCAGGGCTTGATGAAGGTCTAAAAATGCTTGAAAGGGTAAAATTAGAATTTGATACTCCTGTTATTACTGATATTCATGAGTCATCTCAAGCAGATCTAGTTTCAGAAATCTGTGATGTAATTCAGATTCCGGCATTTTTATGCAGACAAACTGATTTAGTGGTGGCCGCTGCTAAAACAAAGAAAATCATTCAATTTAAAAAACCTCAATTTCTTTCTGCTCCCGAGATGAAGAATGTCATCGAGAAATGTAATGAGGCTGGGAATAATAATGTGATTCTGTGTGAGAGAGGCAACTCTTTTGGATATAACAATTTAGTAGTTGATATGCTGAATTTCCAAATTATGAAAAATCTAGATGTCCCTCTAATATTCGACGCCACTCACTCCTTGCAACTTCCAGGAGGCCTGGGCAATGCTGCTGGAGGCAGAAGAGAGTATCTACTTCCACTAGCTAAAGCTGGTCTTAGTCAAGGTATAGCAGGATTATTCATAGAAGCCCACCCTGATCCTGATTCAGCAAAGTGTGATGGTCCTTGTGCAATTTCAACTGATGAGATTCCAGTTATTTTGTCTCAATTATCAGCGCTGGATGAATTTATTAAAAATCAGGAAAGAAATATTTAATGCCAATCATTAACTCTATCCAAGCAATTCAAATCATTGATTCTAGAGGAACTCCAACAGTTTCCTGTAAGGTAATTTTAGATAATGGTATTTATGCAACTTCAATGGTTCCAAGTGGAGCATCTACAGGGTCTAAAGAGGCTTTAGAGCTTAGAGATGATAATTCAGCTTTTATGGGTAAGGGTGTTAGTAAAGCTGTGGCAAATATCAAAGAAGTAATTGCTCCAGCATTAATTGGTATGGATGTTACAAATCAGCAAGACATTGATGAAAAAATGCTTGCTTTAGATGGCACCTCATCTAAATCTAAGCTTGGTGCAAATGCTATTTTGGGTGTATCTTTGGCTGTCTTGCATGCAGGCTCTAAAGCATTGAAGCTACCCCTATATAAATATATAAATCAGGTTTTTTCTAATATAAATGTTGATAAACCAAAGATGCGAATGCCAACCCCAATGTTAAATATTATTAACGGTGGGGAGCATGCTAACAATAATATTGATATTCAAGAATTTATGATCATGCCTGTTGGAGCTGATAATTTCTCCCAAGCCATGCAATGGGCAACAGAGATATATTCTGATCTGAAGAATATTTTAAATTCAAAAGGTTTAAGTACGAGTGTTGGCGATGAGGGTGGTTTCGCTCCAAACCTTCAGTCTAATCAAGAAGCTATAGAGCTTATCATTCAAGCTATTCGAAATAATGGGCTTACCGAGGGTAGGGATGTGGGAATTGCTTTGGACTGCGCTGCTTCAGAATTCTATAACAATGGCATTTACAACCTTGCAGGAGAATCTATACAGTTAAATCCCAATGAGTTCACTCACTATCTAGAAGACCTTACTAATAAGTACCCTATCTTTTCAATAGAAGATGGGATGGATGAAAGTGATTTTGAGGGGTGGAAAAATCTTACAAAGGTATTGGGAGATAGATGTCAACTAGTGGGAGACGATCTATTCGTAACCAATTCAACAGAACTTCAAAAAGGGATTGATCATTCTTTGGCAAATTCAATTTTGATTAAATTTAATCAAATTGGAACTATCACTGAAACCATGAAAACCATTCATCTGGGTAATAAAAATGGATTTAAATCAATTATTTCTCATAGATCAGGAGAAACGGAAGATAGTACTATTGCAGATCTTTGTGTTGGTTTAGGGACTGGCCAAATTAAAACAGGCGCTCCTTGCAGATCTGACAGAGTGGCAAAATACAATAGATTACTGTGGATTGAGGCTGAGCAATCTGATCTAACTTTTGCCAAAAATGTCATTAGTTAAATTTTTAAATTTGTTTATTCTCTTATTAATTTTTATTGCTTTATATAATCTTTTTTTTGGTATTGATAGTAAAAGAAATTTCGCTGCTGTACAAAATGAAAATCAAGAACTTCTTATGCAAAATCAAGTTATTGCTGAAGAAAATAATCAATTAGAGAGCGAGATTCAGAGCAAACAAAAGAATGATGCTCATGCAGAAAAGTTTGCTAGGGAAGAATTAAATTTAATCTATGAAGATGAGGATTTTCTTAGATTTAGGGAGAGAAAGCCTAATGAGCCTCAGGGATAACATTGCAGTTATCATTCCTGCTGCAGGAAGTGGTAGTCGTTTTGGTTGCTCAATTCCTAAGCAATTTTTAAATCTTGGAGATGAGACGGTTTTAGAGAAGTCTGTTAATTTATTTTTAGAAATTTCTAGCATCAAAGAAGTAATTGTTGCTATAAATGAAGATGAAGATGAAGATTTAATTAAATCCCAATCTTTTTATAAGAACACGAAAGCTAGAATTATTACAGGAGGCTCTTCAAGGAGTGAATCAGTATTTAATGCCTTAGCAGCAGTTGATGAAAGTGTAGAAATTGTAGTAGTTCATGATGCCGCAAGACCTTGGGTACAAAAGAACCATTTTGAGGATTTATTGACCCAATTTGTCAACGCTCAATCTGCTCAGGGAGTGTTTCCAGTAATTTCAGTAACTGATTCTCTGCGTATGAAAAAAGGTGACGAGACAATTCCTGTTGAAAGAGAAAATTTTTTGCATGTTCAAACTCCTCAAATTTTCTATCGTAAATCTCTAAAAGTAGCACTTGATAAGCTCAAAAAAGAAAATCTACATATGAGTGATGAGTCTCAAGCAATGGAGTATGCGGGATTTAAAGTTTTAGCAGCGCCTGGAGAAGTATCAAATATAAAAATAACTTATGTTGAAGATATAGCTAACCACATAGGAAAAGATTTTAGGATTGGGAGAGGCGTGGACTTTCATAGATTTCAGCCAGGAGATGGTTTAACTCTAGGTAATGTCTTTATAAAATGCAAACTATCCACGGTGGCACATTCAGATGGAGACATTGTTTTGCATGCTATCTCCGATGCCCTACTTGGTGCTGCGGGATTGAGAGATATTGGCTACTATTTTCCTGATACTGAAGAAGAAAATAAAAATCTTAGTAGCTTAAAAATTATTGAAAAGGCATTAGATTTATTAAAAGAGAGAGGCCTTCAACCAAGGAATATTGATTTTGTAATTGTGTGCGAGCAACCAAAAATTGAACCTTATGTAGATCAACTCAAAAAATCTCTCGCAGCAATCTTAAGTATTGAGGAAAGTCTGATTGGGGTAAAAGCTACTACCACAGAGAAAATGGGGGTTATTGGTGATGGAAATGGTATTGCTGTATATGCAATCGCTTCTTTAAAAATTTTTTAATGAATATTTTGTTAACTAATGATGACGGTTATAAAGCATCTGGAATAACTGAATTATTTAAATCTTTAAGTTCTGAGCATAAAGTTTTTTTAATTGCACCAAAAGAAAATTGCAGCGGAATGAGTGCAGCAATAAGTCTTCGAAAAGAGATAGAAGTTGAAGAAATTAACCCAAATATTTTTTCAGTTTCAGGCACTCCTGCAGATTGCTCTTATCTCGGATTGCTATCAGTAATTCCTGAGCCAATTGAAATGATTGTTTCAGGAATTAATTTGGGAGCAAACTTAGGAGAAGATATTTTCTATTCTGGAACTGTTGGCGCAGCCATTGCAGGCAGAAGATTGGACTATGTTCCGGTTGCTTTCTCTGTAGCTGCCTACAACCCAAAAAATTTACCATTTATTGCAGAGCAATCACTACTAATTACCAACCAAGTTTCCAAGCTTCCATCAAAGAAAAACTTGCTTGTTAATGTAAACTTTCCAGATTTACCTTCCTCAGAAATTAAAGGGACACGAATAACAACACTCGGAAAAAGAGGTATTCCTGATACTCCAGACCTCATCAGAATAAAAGACTCTTTTAAATTTTATAGTTTTGGACCTTCAGGCTCGCTTTTGCCTGACCAATTAGGAACAGATATTCAAGCAATTGATAAAAATTATATTTCTATTTCAATTCTTGATTACAATTTAAGTGCAGATTTTGTTAGTTGGGATCTTTATAGGGGGGTTTTTGGTTGTGAATAGTTCTGGCTTTACATTTACAAGAGTTAAGGACCAAATGATTCAGCAACTACTTGATATGGGAATTAAAGACTTTCGCGTTCTTGATGCTTTAAGCCAAGTCCCAAGACATATTTTCTTAGATCAAGCTTTGTGGAGTAGAGCTTATGAAAACAGAGCATTAACCATTGGGTATAGACAAACAATTTCTCAGCCCTACATTGTTGCACGAATGACAGAGCATTTGATCTCTCACACCTCAAAAAGAGGCAAAGCTCTCAATCAAGTCCTCGAAATAGGTTCTGGCTGTGGGTATCAATCTGCAGTATTGTCACACTTTGCAAATGATGTCTTTGCAGTTGAGAGAATTAAACCTTTGGTTGCGAAATCACGTGAAAATTTAAGTGAGCTAAAAATTAGAAATGTTATTGTTAAGCATGCAGATGGGTTTAATGGTTGGGAGGAAGACTTAAAATTTGATGGAATAATTTGTGCAGCAGCCCCTAGACAATATCCAGAAGAGTTGCTTGATCTCTTGAAGGTTGGAGGAAAGCTTGTTATCCCTGTAGGACTTGAGGGACAGCAAAAGCTTTATGTTGTAACCAAAAAAAGTAAAACTGAAAATGAAGAAATAATCCATGAAGAGGTTGCATTCGTACCAATGCTGCCAGGTGTTTCTAATGGGGAAGTTTAAGTATGAATAATCAAATTAAATACTCTTTGGCTGGATTTTGCATGGGAGTTGCAGAGCTTATTCCCGGTATTTCTGGGGCAACTGTTGCAGTAATTTTTAAGATTTATCCAAACTTAATGACAATTTTAAGCAAATTAAGAGTGAAAAACTTAACATTAAACTTTCGATCTCTTTCAGAAACATTTCAATTTAATGTTTCCTTACCTTTGATATTTTCTATGATGATTGCTGTCATTTTTTGCTCTAAAGGAATTAACTACCTATTAACTAATTATGAGGAATTATTTCTCTCATCCTTGGGCTTATTGATGATTGTATTATCTATTTATGTTATTAATTTTTTAAAAGATCTTATTGAGGATAAGAAATTAGTAATATTTTTATCTTTGGGAATTATTATTGGATTCACATTGCAAGAATTAAATATTGGCTCAGGAAATATATCTATTCCTTATTTATTTGTAAGTGGAATATTTGCCTTTTCATTTTTCTTAATTCCCGGTATTTCTGGAAGTGCTATGTTAGTAGTTTTAGGAGTATATGCTCCAATCATTCAGGCAGTTGCAATCTTTGACTTTGCGTTATTGGGACCTTTTGCATTAGGTTGTCTAATTTCTCTTTTCCTTTTACCTAAAGCCATTTTATCAATATATTCTTCTCATGAGTTAACATTAATGCATATTTTTTCAGGACTTATACTTTCATCAGGCGTATTTTTACTATGATTAAATTTGATACAAAGTTATTAATGATTTTAACTTTTATAATTTCAAGCTGTTCTAGCTTGGATGCTTTACAGCAATCCTACAAAAATTTTTTACCTTCTCGTTCCACTGAATCATATATTGTTCAGCCAGGTGATTCTATTTGGTCTATTGCAATAAATTTTAATATAGATTCAGAGCTATTGATTAAAAATAATAACTTAAAAAAGCCATATACTATTTACCCAAACCAAAAATTAACTTTTTCAGGAAATTTTGTAAAAAATAATTCCATTAAAGAGTCTAAGGCTATTACATGGCATCATCCCTTGGGAGGGAAATCAAAAGTAGCCATAAAAGATGATTCGTGGCTAATTTTCAAGGAACCCAGGGGGCTGCCTATTCACTCTATTCACAGTGGCAAGGTAGTAGTTTCTGGTCCTGATATTCCAGGTTATGGAAACCTGGTTATGATTTCTCATCCCAATGGTTATTTAAGCCTTTACGCTCATTGCGACAAAATTTTTGTTGAGCAAGGCGATGATGTTGGAAAGGGCGTAATGATAGCTCAACTTGGAAATTCGGAAGCAGCTTATCCAATGTTACGATTTCAGCTTAGAAAAAATGGAAAGCCTATTAACGCTGAGAAATTGAATTCTCTCTTTTAAACAATTAGATATTCATTATCTTTCAAGAAGATGTTTCTTCTCTTTGATCTCTGAAAATTCTATGGCTTCAGGAAGTTCATCTTTTTCTTCAGTAATGTTTGGCCAAACTTCACTCAGTTCAGCGTTAATTTCAATAAAGTCAATCTGATCCTCAGGCAGTTCATCTTCAGAAAAAATCGCTTCAACAGGGCATTCTGGCTCACACAAGGCGCAGTCAATACATTCTTCTGGGTGAATTACAAGAAAGTTTGGACCTTCATAGAAACAATCAACAGGGCATACTTCAACACAGTCTGTATGCTTACATTTTATACATGATTCAGTAACTATGAATGCCATTTATGAAGGGAATTGATATAAGTATTGCAATTGAATATAAATTGATTTTAACAACGACTAATCAACAAGTCAGCATGAATTTGATAATATTTAATTTACTTTTTCCAGATTTATAATATACTGTACAAATATACAGTAAAGGAGTTGATTATGTCAGATAAAGAAAAAAACTTAAACGAGACTTTATCCCAAATTGAAAAGCAGTTCGGCAAAGGAACTGTTATGAAAATGGGAGATAGAGAAATTGTAGATATGCCATCAGTTTCTACAGGTTCACTTGGCTTAGATATAGCGCTAGGTATTGGCGGCCTACCCAAGGGAAGGGTTGTGGAGATCTTTGGACCGGAATCATCTGGAAAAACAACATTAACACTCCAAGCTATTGCTGAATGTCAAAAAGCTGGCGGTACTGCAGCATTTATTGATGCTGAACATGCACTTGATCCAAATTATGCTGAAAAATTAGGCGTGAATGTGGATGAACTGTTGCTCTCTCAACCTGATACAGGAGAACAAGCATTGGAGGTAACAGATATGCTTGTTAAATCCGGAAGTGTAGATTTGATTGTAGTAGACTCTGTAGCCGCTCTAACACCTAGAGCAGAGATTGAAGGAGATATGGGTGACCATCATATGGGTCTTCAGGCTCGTTTGATGTCACAAGCTTTAAGAAAAATTACAGGTAACATACAGCGCTCCAATGCAATGGTTATATTTATTAATCAAATCAGAATGAAGATTGGAGTTATGTTTGGTAACCCTGAGACAACTACCGGGGGTAATGCCTTAAAATTTTACTCTTCGGTTCGTCTAGATATTAGACGTATAGGCGCTGTTAAAGAAGGCGAAGAAGTTGTTGGGAATGAAACTAGAGTAAAAGTTGTTAAGAATAAAGTTTCTCCTCCTTTCAAGCAGGCTGAGTTTCAAATCATGTATGGAGAGGGAATTAATACAGAGGGTGAGATATTAGAATTAGGTCAAAAGCTTGAATTAGTTGAAAAATCTGGGTCTTGGTACAGCCATAACGGCGAAAAGATTGGTCAAGGTAAGGTAAACGCGAGTAAATTCTTAAAAGAAAACACTAAGATTAGAGACAGTCTAGTAAAGGAAATTAGAAAAGCTTATATTCCATCAGTGAATAAAACAGCTAAGAAATAATTATCCATTAGCTTGTTATGACGTGTAGAAATTGATTAAGATACTCTCAATATAGGAGAGTTTCATGTCAAATAATGCGTATATAGTTTCAGCAGTTAGAACAGCTGGAGGAAAGAAAAACGGAAGTTTAAGTCAGTGGCACCCAGCCGATCTTGGTGCAAAAGTCTTGGATGAGCTTGTTCATCAGTCAGGCATTGATCCAGCGCTAATTGACGACGTTATATTTGGATGCGTTGACCAAGTCGGAGCTCAATCCGGTAATGTCGCAAGAAATGCTGTTCTTGCTTCAGGCCTACCAGAATCTGTTCCAGGAACTTCAGTGGATCGACAATGTGGTTCATCTCAACAAGCTATTCATTTTGCAATTCAAGCTGTAATGTCTGGAACTCAAGATGTTGTAATTGGTGGAGGGGTGGAGGTAATGTCTATGGTACCAATTGGTGCAAGCATTAAAGATGGATATGAGGCAGGTCACGGTCTGCCATTTGATTCAGATGGTATGAAAGAAAGATATCCGGGTATTTTCTTTTCACAATTTACTGGCGCAGAGCTGATGGCAGAAAAATGGAATTTGTCCAGGGAAGATCTTGATAAGTTTGCTTTAAGCAGTCATCAAAAAGCAGCTGCAGCTGTTGAAGGTAAGTATTTTGATAGAGAGATTCTTCCTGTACAAGCGAAAAATGTTGAAGGAAAAACTGATATGGTTCTAAATGATGAGGGTATTAGATATGATGCAAGTTTTGAAGCTCTATCAGGTTTGAACCCAGTTACTGAAGGCGGCGTGATAACCGCTGGTAATGCAAGCCAAATTACAGATGGCGCAGCCGCACTTATGATATGTAACGATGAGGGGCTTAAAAAAGTAAAAGCTGATCCAAGAGCAAGGATTGTTGGGATTAGTGTTGTTGGTGACGACCCGATAATGATGCTAGGTGGACCAATACCAGCCTCTCACAAAGTTTTAAAAGCTACTAATTTAAAAATTAATGACATTGATCTTTATGAGGTAAATGAAGCTTTTGCTCCTGTCCCTCTATCTTGGGCTATTGAGTTACAAGCCGACATAGCTAAATTAAATGTTAATGGTGGAGCAATGGCTCTAGGTCATCCCTTAGGAGCAACTGGAGCTAAATTAATGACAACATTGCTGCATGAACTTGAAAGAACAAATGGAAGGTATGGTTTGCAAGCAATATGTGAGGGTGGCGGAACTGCTAATGCAACAATTATTGAGAGGATCTAATTAGCTACTTTTGTAGTGTTCAAAAATAGTTGTAATATCCTCAACTTTTCCAATAGAGCTTTGACCATCTCTGTGTTTTAGCTCTATTTCATTATTTTGAAGATATTGTTTGCCAATAATGATATTGATTGGAATACCAATTAATTCAGCATCTTTCATTTTAGTTCCATAACCATCTTTTCTGTCATCAAGCATCACCTCGTATCCCATGGATGATAATTCCTTGTATAAATCTGTTGCAGCTTTTGCTATTTTTTCATCCTTATCAAAACCTATAGTAATAATATTTACTTCGAATGGAGTCATAGATTCTGGCCATATAATTCCTTTTTCATCATTATTTTGCTCTATTGCAGCAGCCACAAGTCTTGATATTCCTATCCCATAACAACCCATGAAAAGGTTCTTTGCTTTACCCTCATGATCAAGAACATTAGCTTTCATAGCATCTGTGTAAACTTTTCCAAGTTGAAAAATATGACCGACTTCAATTCCTTTTTTAATTTGAATGGTGCCTTCTCCATCAGGAGATGGTTTTCCTTGAAGAGATTCTAGATCTTCTCCCTCTTCTAATAAAAGCTCAGTATTAATAGCAAAATCTGAAGAGTCACTGATCGCAATGGTATCTTCACCATTTTCAGCTAAAACATGAAATTCTTCTGATATATCGCCACCAATTGCCCCTGAATCTGCTTTCACGATTTTAAATTTTAAGCCTAATCTATCTAGAATTTTTTTATAGGTCTCTTTCATTAAAAGATATGATTCGTTCA
Source organism: uncultured SAR86 cluster bacterium (assembly GCA_902512655.1). GTDB lineage: Bacteria > Pseudomonadota > Gammaproteobacteria > Magnimaribacterales > D2472 > D2472. Next base: position 25,694 of record CABXJR010000003.1, on the reverse strand, counting down.
ATGATTTTTCATTTAGACTAAAGCTATAGGAGTCCTTCATCAAAAACTCTCTTCCTCTCATAACGCCATATCTTGGCCTTACTTCATCTCTAAATTTAGTTTGGATTTGATAAAGGTTTAGAGGCAATTCCTTATAGCTTTTCATATTGTTTCTAATTAAGTCTGTTATTACTTCTTCATGCGTAGGACCAAGGCAAAAATCTCTTTCATGCCTATCTTGTATTCGTAATAGCTCAGGACCCATTTTTTCCCACCTTTGAGTTTCTTCCCATAACTCTTTTGGTTGAACCATTGGCATAAGAACTTCTTGAGCTCCAGATGCATCCATTTCTTCTCGAACAATATTCTCGACCTTTCTTAAAACCCTTAAACCAATAGGAAGCCATGTGTATATCCCAGATGTAACTCTTCTTATCATTCCAGATCTCAGCATTAGTTGATGGCTAATAACCTCTGCATCTTGAGGAGTATCTTTTAAAGTGGGCAAAAAAACCTTAGACCAAAACATTTTTTATAATTGAATTTTCATTTAGTTTATAATTCTATATTTTTTTAGAGACTTATGCCGATTTATGATTATAAATGCTCGAAATGTGAGCATCAATTTGAAGTAATTCAAAGACTTTCAGATAATCCTGTTGAAAGCTGTCCTGCATGTAACAAAAAAACGGTAAAAAAATTAGTTTCTGCTCCTTCTTTTAGGTTAAAGGGGGCCGGTTGGTATGAAACTGATTTTAAAACTGGCTCTAAAAAGAATATAGTAGATACTAAGGATGAAAAATCAAAACAGCCTAAAGAAAAAACAAAAACTACTGATCAATCTAAAAGCAAAAGTTCAGATAAAAAAACTTAAACAAGAGAGATAAAAATGCGGTCACATTATTGCGGAGATATTAATAGTTCAGACATAGGTAGCAATATTGAGATTTCTGGATGGGTTCACAAAAGAAGAGATCATGGCGGCGTAATTTTTTTAGATATTCGCGATTTGCATGGAATAGTTCAAGTTGTTTTTAATCCTGAGTCAAAGGAAATATTTGATGCTGCTGATTCCTGCCGAAGTGAATATGTTGTAAATATTCATGGGCTGGTAAGAAAAAGAATTGAAGGCGCTATCAATCCTAAAATGGCTACAGGAGAGGTTGAGATTGAAGCTAACAATTTAAAGGTTTTTAGTTCAGCTATCACACCTCAATTTCCCCTTGATGACTATCAAGACGTGAATGAAGATGTAAGACTTAAACACAGATTTATAGACTTAAGACGTCCCGAAGTTAATCAAAGGCTAGTCAAGAGGTCGCAAATAACTTCAAAAATAAGATCGATTTTAGAAGATCGTAATTTTCATGAAATTGAGACGCCTATCCTAACTAGAGCAACTCCTGAGGGAGCGAGAGATTATTTAGTGCCAAGTAGAGTTCACCCTGGTGAGTTTTTTGCATTACCTCAATCTCCTCAGCTATTTAAGCAATTGCTAATGATCGGTGGGTTGGATAAATACTATCAAATAGCTAAGTGTTTCAGAGATGAAGATTTACGTGCAGATAGACAGCCTGAATTTACTCAAGTTGATATCGAAGCTTCATTTGTGTCTACCGAAGAAATACTTCAGCTTGGAGAAGACTTAGTTGTTTCATTGCTCTCTGAATTTACAGATTACAAAAAAACAGAAGTTCTAAGAATTACATATAAAGAATCTATGAGTAAATTTGGATGCGATAAGCCCGATTTAAGAATTCCGTTAGAACTTAATGATATTGCTGAACTTGTAAAAGATGAAGAATTTAAAGTATTTTCAGCGCCTGCTAATGATCCTGCATCAAGGGTTGTGGCTTTAAAAGTTCCTGAAGCTGCATCAATGACAAGAAAAAAAATTGACGAGTACACTGACTATGTTGGTAAATTAGGCGCTAAAGGACTTGCTTACATTAAAGTTATAGACCTTGATCAAGAAAATGGACTCCAATCACCAATTCTTAAATTTTTTAAGAAAGAGACCATTGACTCAATTATTTCTTCCTTAAATGCGAAAAGTGATGACATTATATTTTTTGGAGCTGGAAAGGAAGACATTGTTAATCTTTCAATGAGCTCATTGATTAAGAAGCTTGGAGAAGACTTAGATTTAATGGATTCTTCGTGGGCCCCATGTTGGATTATTGATTTTCCAATGTTTGAAAGAAATAAAGAAAACAACCTTACTTCATTACATCATCCATTTACTTTGCCAGCCGTATCAATTGATGAATTAAAAAATGATCCAGATAACTCATTGGCATGTGCATATGACTTTGTTTTGAATGGTTATGAACTTGGTGGAGGGTCTTTGAGAGTCTTTGATCCCTCAATGCAACAAGAGATATTTTCAATACTTGGAATTTCTTCTAATGAAGCTATGGAAAAATTTGGTTTCCTTCTGTCGGCTTTATCATCTGGATGTCCGCCTCATGGCGGCATTGCATTTGGATTAGATAGAATTGTAATGTTGTTATCTGATACAACCAATATCCGTGATGTGATTGCTTTCCCTAAAACACAAAGTGCATCTTGTTTGCTTACAGATGCGCCTAGTTTAGTTTCTGATGATCAGCTAGATGAGTTAAATATCAAATCAACTTTTGAACCGGATCAGTAGATGGCCGGACATTCCAAATGGGCAAATATTAAGCATAGAAAAGCAAGACAAGATGCATCTCGTGGAAAAGTTTGGACCAAAGTGATTAGAGAGATTACTGTTGCAGCAAAAGGCGGCCCTGATCCTAGTGATAATCCTCGGCTTAGATTAGCCCTTGATAAAGCGAACGCTGCAAATATGCCTAAAGATACTATCAAGCGCGCAATCCAAAAGGGTTCTGGAACAGGTGAAACGGGTGTTATTGAGGAATTAATTTTTGAGGGCTATGGTCCTAATGGCGTTGCTATTCTTGTAGAGACGATGACAGATAATAGAAATAGAACAGTTGCTGATGTTCGCCATGCTTTTTCTAAATTTGGAGGCAATATGGGAACTGATGGATCAGTTGCTTACCTTTTTAATAAGCTAGGAGTTATGCACGTAAGTCTTTCTCATGATGAGGATAAAATTATGGAAATTGCATTAGATGCTGGCGCAGAAGATTTCACTGTTACTGAAGATTATTTTGAAATTATTACGATACCTGCAAATCTTTCTGCTGTTGGAGAGGCATTTAAGAAAAATAATATTGAAATATTATTAGCTGAAAATACTATGAGAGCAGATACTTTAGTTCAACTAGATCAGGAAGCATCAGAGAAAGTTTTAAAAATAATGAATTTTATGGATGATCTTGATGATGTTCAGGAGGTTCATACAAATGCTGAATTTCCTGAGGACTTTGTTGTAGAGGACTAATTTTGGCGATCAACTCAAGAACTAAAGGAGCTAATTTTGAAAGAGAAATTGGCAATCTTTTAGTTGAACAGTTAGGTTTAAATCAGCCTGTTAAAAGAATTTTAGAGCAAACGCGAACAAAAGAATTGCCTGATTTGAAATTAGGAAGATGGTGTTTGGAATGCAAAAGATATGGCGATGGCTCTGAACCTTCTCAAGATTGGTGGGATCAAGTGCTAGCAGCTACTGGAGAAGGGGAGTTTCCAGCCTTAATCTATAAGTTTAACCGTCGACCAATTAAAGTCAGAATATTGGCAGGAACTTTAATTCCAGAACTCGATTTTTCCCCTATGACAATTGATTTGATGTGGGAAGATTTTGTAGAAATTCTTCGTTACCTTTTTCAGGTAGATATTGAGCAACATGAATCCTCGTTTCAAGTCTAAGAATTTTTACTGCAGAGTTTACGTAGAAGACACTGATTTCCAAGGCGTCGTTTACCATGCAAATTATCTTAAATACTTAGAAAGAGCTAGATCTCAGTTTTTAATTGAGAATAACTTATCTCAAACAGATGCAATGTCTAAAGGCAATGAGTCTTATGTTGTGAAATCAATTAATCTTTCATATTACTATTCAGCAGTATTAGAAGATGACTTAACTGTAAGCACTGAAATTGAGCTGGTTAGCAAAGCAAGAACTATATTTTTTCAATCTGTTTTAAATGCAAAAAATGATACACTCATTTGCAAGGGAGAGGTGGAAGTCTGCTTTATAAACAATGACTCAGGCAAACCAAAAGCTTTTCCTTTAGGCTTATTAAAATTATTTAAAAACTAATATGAGTGACTTTTCAGTTATAGATTTATTTCTCCAGGCTAGTTTGATTGTTCAAGCTGTTATGGTTTTATTGTTAATGGTTTCAATCATTTCATGGATTGTTATTTTTGAAAGATACTTTAATTTAAACCGAATTAAAGAGGCCAATAAGAAATTTGAAAAGGAATTCTGGTCAGGGAAAGATCTTAATGAACTGTATGCTGGAATTGATGAAATTCCCAATGAAGAATTAATTGGATCTTTGCGAGTTTTTAGACATGGATTTGGAGAATTTTTAAGACTGAGTGAGGATCAGCAAATAACAATCGAGGACCTTGAAAGTGTTAACAGGGCTATAAGAGTATCTTTGGCTAGAGAGGAGGAGTCACTAATGCGCCATCTTCCTTTTTTGGCTAATGTTGGATCAGTGAGTCCTTATGTCGGCCTCTTTGGAACAGTTTGGGGAATTATTAATTCTTTTCAAGGTCTTTCAGATGCCACCCAAGCAACAATTAATGCCGTTGCTCCTGGAATCTCGGAAGCACTAGTTGCAACAGCTTTGGGTCTTTTTGCAGCAATTCCAGCGGTTGTTGCATACAACAGGTTTGCGTCAGATTCAGATACTCAGTTGCAACAATCTTCTATATTTGGTGAAGAGTTAGCTAGCATTCTTTATAGACAAACGGTTAAAGCAAAGCTTTGATATATAGAATTGGCAAAAGGAAAAAGTTAAACGCAGACATTAATGTAGTTCCGTATATTGATGTGATGTTAGTGCTTTTAATTATTTTTATGGTTCTCTCTCCTTTGCTTATTCAAGGTATTGAGGTGAATCTACCAATAACTGATACAACCAAGATGTCAGTCTCAAGTGAGCCACTTGTAATTTCAATTGATAGGCAGGGAGGGTATTTTATTAATTTAGGAGAAGAGCAATTACCCATCTCTCTAATGGAATTAAAAAATAAGGCTAAAATTATTTATCAAGCAAATCCAGATATTGAGATCGTCTTTAAAAGCGATGCTAATGTGCCTTTCGATTATGTCGCTAAGGGTATGGCAGGCATTCAAAGTTTAGGAATTCAAAAAATAGGAATTATTACTTCAGGCTATGATAGCGAATCATAGATACTTAGAAGCATCGCTGTTTTCCTTCTGCATCCATGCTGCTATTTTTCTTTATATATATGGAACCTTTGACGCTAACAGTTCTCAGTCACTTCTTATATCTAAACCTCTGCTCATAGAGCTAAAGTTTGATTTGCCGTCTCAAAATATACGAAAAAAAATTCCCACTTCAACCATGGTTAATGCAAGCATTCCGATACAATCCTCTCAAGATATTGTCTACTCAAAAAATAAAGAAGCTTCTGAGAGCTCTCAAGATGATGCATTTATAGAATCTAATATAGCTAGTTTATTGTTAGAAGAGAATGAGATTAAAGCGGATCAAGAGCAGCAAGAAATTTCAATGTATGCGCAGAGAATCATTTCTTCGATAGAAGATGCTTGGATGAAACCGAGAAATATACCGGGAGATTTGGTTGCAACTTTAAGGCTCAAAATTCGTTCTTCTGGGAGAATAGAAGGAGTAGATCTTATTAAAAGTAGCGGTAACATTCGATTTGATAACTCGGCCCTGCAAGCTGTTAGAAGAGTCGAGACATTTAATTTTTTTAATTCGATTCCGAGATCTCTTTATGAAAAAGAGTTTCAAGAAATAGCTATAAGTTTCAATCCATCATGAAAAAAAATTTCTTACTATTTACTTTACTGCTTGCTCCAATGCTGAGCTATGGAGAGTTATTTTTAGAAATCACCAAGGGCTCTGAAGAGCAATACAAAGTAGCAATGATTCCTTTTGAAGGCAATGCAAGGGTTTCAAAGCAGCTTAACAATATAATGAGGAATGATTTAATTCGAACAGGCGAATTTTCAATTCTTGATGAGGAATTATTATTGCCTGTGAAAATTATAGATGATGAGTTGATATACAGTGATTGGAAATTACTTGGAATGGATTATTTAGTTACTGGTACAATCATTAAAGCAAATAATTCTATAGACATTAATTACGAAATCTATGATGTTCATAAGAAAAGAAAAGTCCGTAGTTCAAAAGTTTTCGGTATACCAAATCAAATTAGGCAGCTAGCTCATTACACAAGCGATGGAATTTATGAGTCAATAACAGGAATTAAGGGCATAGCCGCAACCAGGCTTTTGTATGTAAACGAGATAAAAGATTCACAACGTATCTCCACATATAAACTTATGTTAGCTGATTCTGACGGGGCTAATGAGAAAACTCTTTTATCGAGCTCTGAACCAATCATATCTCCATCGTGGTCACCAGATGGGAAAATGGTTGCATACGTATCATTTGAAACAGGGATGGCAAAAGTATTTATTCAAGAGATTGCATCTGGTAAAAGAGAGGCTGTTTTGTCAAAGGATACTCAGATTAGCTCTCCTTCATGGTCGCCTGATGGAAAATACCTTTCCTTAACACTTTATCAAGATGGAAATGCAGAAATCTATATTTTAAGACTGCGTGATCGAACTTTAACCAGAATGACCAATCAGTTTGCAATTGATACAGAGTCCACTTGGTCTCCTAAAGGAAACAAAATTTTGTTCACAAGCGGTCGCTCTGGTTCGCCTCAAATTTATGAGCTGGATCTTAGAAAATTAAATCCAAAAGCTAAGCGCGTTTCATTTGAAGGAACATATAATGCAAAAGCTTCGTATCTTCCAAATGAAGAGGGAATTGTTTTTGTTCATCGATCTGGTAATGGTTTATTCCATATAGCTCTCAAGTACAAAAGAGAAAATTTTATCAGAATATTAACCGAAGCAAAGATGGATGAATCACCTAGTGTTGCTCCTAACGGTAATATGGTAATCTATGGCATTAAAGAAGAAAATCTAAGCTTGCTTGCTGGTTTTAGTCTAAGCGGTGCTAAGTTTAAGTTACCAGCATCAAAGGGCGAAGTTAGAGAGCCAGCTTGGTCAAATTTTTTACGATAATATATTTTAAATGGAATCTTTTATGAACAAATCAATTAATACGTTTCTCGCTTTATCATTAATGCTCATCTTTTCTGCTTGCAGTTCTGTCCAAATAACGGAAGAGGCAGTTTCAGATCAAAGTGTTGCTGGCGTTTCAATAACATCAAAATCTACAGCTACTAAGGCCGTGCTTGCAAATGCTGTAGTTTACTTTGACTACGATCAATTCAATCTTACATCTAAATCAATCCAAGCTTTAAAAGGCGTTAGTGATTTAATGAAAAGGAATCAAAAAATTACAATATCAGTTGAAGGTCATGCTGATGAGAGAGGAACTAGAGAATATAACCTAGCTTTGGGTCAAAGGCGTGCCGAGTCCGTTGCAAACTATTTAATTGCAAACGGAGTTAAGAGAAATAGATTAATTACAAAAAGTTATGGCGAAGAAAGACCATTATCCTTGGGTTCAAATGATACTGCGTGGTCAAAAAATAGAAGAGTAGAAATCAAGTAGTTTTCTGCTGAATGAAATTCTTTTTTACCATTCTTTTCTTGGTGCCTGTTCAAATTCATTCTCAAGAAGTAGATTCATCTGACATCTTATTTTTAAAAATACAAGAGCTTGAAGGGGAGCTTGCAAGTTTAAGGAGCGAGTTAGAGTCACAAGCATACCTCATAGAAAAATTATTAAATGAAGAATCAAACCAAGCCGGTAATAAAATTTCACTTGATAACACAACCGAATCTAAAATAAATACATTTAGGTTTGAAGGTATTAATGATGTCAAAAGCATTGATGAGGTTTATGACCAAGCAATTTCTGAGTTAAATGACAAAGATTTCGAAGCTGCCAAACAATCCTTCAATTATTTAGCCAACAATTTTAATGATGATGAAAAAATTCCCTTAAGTCTCTTTTGGCTTGGAGAAATTTTATTATTAGAATCTAACCTTGAAGAAAGTGAAAAGTTTTTTCAAAGATTGGCTTCAGACTTCCCTGATCATTGGCGAGCTCCGCTAGCTCATAAGAAAATTGGTGATATTTTTATGATGTCAGGTGAACCCAGTGCTGCAAAAATAAAATATCAATTTGTTGTTCAAACATTTCCTGAAAATGCTGCTTCATCATTAGCCTTGCAGTTATTAGAAAATATGGAATAATCACATCTTTTTTATGGAATCCTATCTTGGGTCGCTAGCTCAGTTGGTAGAGCAGTTCGCTTTTAACGAATTGGTCACAGGTTCGAATCCTGTGCGACCCACCATTGCACTATTTAATTAATAAATGTCTATATTAATTAACCTCATGAAAAGCTCATTTAAGAGGCTTTCTCTATCATTTACTAAGGAATCAGGGCTTGCTGGCATTTTCTTTTTTTTAGTTTTGTGCTCCTGGTATATTTTACGACCTGTTAGAAATGAAATGGCCGTTCAGAATTCAGATATACTGCCATACCTTTTGGGAGTAGGAGCTTTTGTAATGCTTTTATTAAATCCAATTTATTCATGGCTTGCATCAAGAAGAAATTTAAGAGGGGTATTAGTGGGGTGTTATTCATTCTTTATTCTCAATTTATTTACATTTATTTTTTTATGGGAATTTTTTAATCTTTCCTCGGCAGTTTGGTTAAGCCAAATTTTTTATATTTGGTGTAATGTATATTCTTTTTTTGTAGTCTCGATTTTTTGGGTGGTAATTATCAACCTCTTTCGTGGAGATGGAGCAACAAATGTATTTGGAGTCATTGCTGCTGGTGGCTCGCTTGGAGCGTTTCTTGGCTCTGAGATTTCTAAACAATTGGCTTCAACATTTAATGAATCTGGCATCATCTTTTTTACATTAATTTCAATACTTTTTTTAATGTTATCTTTGATCACAGGCCTTATTTTGCTTAAAAGATTTGTATCTATGGAGGGCATTGATAGCGCAGCTGGTGGCTCAAGCTTTGATGCAATAAAAAATCTTATTTCGTCTTCTCAAATTAGATCTATAGGATTATATATGTATCTCTGGACTGCAATGATGACCATTCATTGGGTTACCTCAATTGATATAGTAAATTCTTGGTCCTCGGATGGTGGCAATAGAATTGTTTTCTTCAGCAACATTGAACAAACAGTAACTATCCTCACTTTGTTCACTCAAATCTTCTTAACTTCAGCAATTATCAGATTTGCTGGACCAAAAACTATTCTAATGTTTTATGGATTTTTATTTATGGGTGCATTTCTTGGTTATTATATTTATCCATCAATTACCTATGTCTTTATCATCACAATTATTTTAAGACTATTTGAATATGGCGTTAATAAACCAACTAGAGAGGTTGTTTTTAGCTACTTAAAAAGAACAGATAGATATAAATCAACAGTTATGGTTGATACATTTTTGGTCAGAATGGGAGATTTTTCTGGAAGTGGCTTCATCTTATTTGTTAAATCTTTTGGAGTAGCTTTTTCACAGATCCCATTATTGGCAATTCCTTTTGCTGCATATTTAGGAATACTTGGATACAGAATTCCCCCGAAAGAGAACGTTAGCAATTAAAAACCTCTTCTAGTGCCAAGTTTCTTTTGCGCAAGATTAATCTTTGTCATGATCGTCTCAGAAATTTGAAACGAGTTATTAGAGAGCCCTAATGCAAATCTAAATTGATTCAAAGCATTTTCAAAATCTCCTAAAAGCATCAAGTATTCTCCTCTGCTTAGATGATAGCCAATTCTATTCTTTCCAGCTCTTTGCACTTCAGATAATTGAAGCCAAAGGCTTGGGTCATTATTTTTAGTAATTAAAAGATCTCTTAGAATTTCTTCAGCTTGAATGGTATCTTTTTTTGCACTAAGAATTTTTGATTTGATAATAGATGCAGGATAATTTTTAGGAGAAATATTTAGTACTTTATTAATATTTTTAAGTGCATCATCTAGACGCTGCTCATGAAATAGAATCTCTGATTTTGTAATATTTAAAATAAGATTCTTGGGAAATTTATCTAACATCTCATTTAATAAATCTATTGCTAGATCTGCCTCATTATTTAATTTAAGGGCTTTTACATACGCGTATTTATTTTCATTTGAGGGGCTTTCTAGATATAAATTTTTGAAATATCTAGAAGCGGCTTGGGGTGAGGATGAAAAATATCGTGTTTTTAATCTTCCTTTAATAAATTCAAAATTTACTGTATTTTTTTTTCCACCAGAGAACTCTATTCTTTCAGCAGCATTAAATGCGTCACTTATCCTTGATGATGTTACTGGATGTGTCAGAAGAAATTCGGGGGGGTTATCGCCTGCTAATTTTCTTGTTTTTGCCATACTTTCAAACATCTCTCCCATCCCTTTCGGATCATATCCAGCAGCAATCAAATTATTAAAACCATATCTATCAGCTTCTCGTTCAAAAATACGACTATATCTGAGCTGTTGTTGAGCTAGAGCAGCTGGCCCTGCGATAAAAGCTGTGGGATTATTTGAAACAATGGCCAAGGCTATGGCTGAGACCATGACCAAGGAAGATGCTAGATTGGTATCTTTTCCTCTCAGAATATTTCTAGCAAAATGACGTTGGCTTAAGTGGGCCAATTCATGACTCAATACAGAAGCGAGTTGAGCTTCATTCCCAGCATTTAAAAATAAACCACCATTTACCCCAATGACACCACCTGGAGCTGCAAATGCATTAAGTGATTTTTCATCAATTAATATAATCGTAAATTGCCTATCTTTAACTTGGGACGTTTCAGAAAGCCTGTATATAAGTAATTCAGTATATTCTTGTATTATTGGATCATTAATCAATGGAGCTTGAGCATAAACTTGCTCTAAAAATCCTTGACCTAAGATTTTTTCTTGCTCAAGAGATATTACTCCAGAGACACGGTCTCCTAAGCTAGGTAAATTTAGATCTTTTTCTTGAGCAAATAATAGCTGTGTTATTAGCGATAAAAGAAAAACAGTACGATTTATCATTATATCTATATGTTTTAAATTGTATTTAAACTTAACCTATTGAGTAATTTCAATTAACATAGCATTTCTAAGACAAATATAAATATAAAAAGTGCTAGAAGAGTTAAATAATCTATTAAAGAAAGTTTTTTCAAATGAAGAAACTCTTGTTTTTGCATTATTGCTAACAGGGTTTTTTTTAACTCTGTTTTTTTTAGGAGGTATTTTAACACCCTTTCTGGCAAGTCTTATTTTGGCTTATTTGCTTATAGGCATGCAGTCTCGTTTCGAGCAATACGGGATTAACAAACTAGCCTCATTAATTCTTACATACTGCTTCTTTTTATTGGTAGGCATAGCAATGATTATTTGGTTAGGCCCATTGGTTTATCAGCAGCTTCAATCATTAATTCTGGAAATTCCAAAATGGGTGAATTCTTTGATGATATTTGTTCAAGATATTCCTTCAAAATACCCTGATTTAATTTCCTCTGACCAAATTACAACATTTTTACAAAGTCTTTCTGGGCAGATCACATCTATCTCACAAGACTTTTTAAAGGCTTCAATTACTGGAATTCAAAATACGGTTACTGTTGCAATAAATTTAATTCTTTTACCTATTCTCGTTTTTTTCTTTTTGTTTGACAGGGAATCCATTATTTCAAGTTTTTTAGCTATTTTGCCTAAAGAAAGAGGCATGCTCGAAAAAGTATGGGTTGAGATGGATGATCAATTAAGTAATTATGCAAGAGGTAAGGCAATTGAAATTGTAATTGTTGGTTTGGCTGCAGCTGCAATCTTTATTTTCTTTGGCTTGCAATATATTGCACTTTTATCAGTTCTGGTTGGTTTCTCTGTTCTGATACCTTTTTTAGGAGCTTTCATAGTAACCATTCCTGTTGCAGCCATTGGACTTCTTCAGTTTGGACTTACGTTTGATTTCTGGCTTTTACTTGGAGTTTATATAATTTTGCAGATACTTGATGGTTATTTGTTAGTACCTATACTTTTTTCTGATGCAGTAAAGCTTCACCCGGTAATTATAATGCTCGCGGTTTTTGTATTTGGTAGCATGTTCGGCTTTTGGGGAGTATTTTTTGCTATCCCCATTGCAACACTAATTAAAGCTATTTGGAATTCATGGCCAGAAAACTTAGCTTAAAAATATTTATTATTTAAATAATTTCTGTACAGTTTCTAGTACTTCTTGTACATGCCCCTTTACTTTAACTGATCTCCACTCTTTAATAATTTTACCTTGATCATTAACAATAAAAGTACTTCTATCGACACCCATATATTGTCTTCCATACATTGATTTCATCTTCATAACATCAAAAGCTTTGCAAACTTTTTCATCTGGGTCAGATAAAAGTTCAAAGGGGAAATTTTGCTTGGATTTAAAGTTTTCATGAGACTTAATAGATTCCCTTGATACGCCTAAAATTTCTGTATTACATTTTTTAAACTTTTTATAATTATCTCTGAATTCCTGACCTTCTATTGTGCAGCCAGGAGTTGAGTCTTTAGGGTAAAAATAAATTACAACGTTTTTATCTTTGTAGGTTTGATTTGATATAGTTTGTTCGCTAGTTGCCTCAGCACTAAATTTAGGGCATTTCCCCCCTTCTAAATTTTTGACCATCATTTTTTATAAAAAAAGTGTATAGTTTTATTTTTTACCGAAAACAATAATGATGCAACCCCTCGAAGGCAGTTTTGTAGCTCTAGTAACTCCAATGGAATCAGATGGAAGTTTGGATTTTCAAGCTCTTGAGGCTCTCATTGAGTGGCATATTGAATCTGGAACTAATGGATTGGTATCTGTTGGGACGACTGGAGAGTCGGCGACAGTAAGTGTTTCTGAACATATAGAAATTATTAAAAAAACTATTAGTTTTGCAAAGGGAAGAATTCCAGTTATTGCTGGAACAGGAGCAAATTCAACTCAAGAAGCCATAGATCTAACACAATCGGCTGCTTCAATTGGAGCAGATTATGCTCTCATAGTCACACCTTATTACAATAAACCAAATCAAGAGGGTCTGTTAAAGCATTTTACTAAGATAGCAGATGCGGTTGATATCCCTCAAATTCTCTACAATGTACCGTCTCGAACAGCATCTGATTTAAAACCTGATACTGTAATAAAACTTTCCAATCATCCTAATATTATTGGAATAAAGGAGGCTCTAGATGATTCAAAAAGATTGGCTGAACTTTTATCAATATCTCAGAATATAAGTGATAAAAAAAGCTTTTCAGTTTTCTCAGGCGATGATCCTACTTTTAATTCATTTATGGCAAATGGAGGTAATGGAGTTATTTCTGTAGCTGCTAATATTATTCCCCAGCATATTGCTAATATTTGCTCTCTTAATCTAGGTAAGCAATTCAATGATGCAGAAAAATTAGACTCAAATTTCAAGAGTTTATATGAACTTTTATTTATTGAGTCCAATCCAATACCCGTGAAGTGGGTTTTGCATAAGATGGGTAAAATTAACTCTGGTATCAGGCTCCCATTGGTATCTTTTAACAACACATATCATGAACAAACTTTAGAGGAGATGATAAAATTAAAATTAATATGAAATATTCTAAAAACTATCTTTTTGTACTCACTCTGAGTTGTATGGCTTCATGCTCATATATTTCTGGTCCAGAAGGTCTCTTTCCGGAAACAAAAAATAAATTCTTTGAAGAGGAGCTTGCTTCTGATTTAAATTTACCATCATCAGATCTAACCATTCAAAAAGAAGATCATTACCCGCCTATTAGTCAGGGCATACCATTAGCTGACATTCAGGACATTCCTGCGCCAAGGCAAATATTTTCTTCTGGCGGTTCTAATGAGGTCCAGTTAAGACGTCTTGGTGAATTGATGTGGGTGTATGTTGAGAGCCTTCCTTCAACATCATGGCCAATTACAAAGAGTTATTTTGAAGCTTCGTCTATGCCAATAATAGAGAGTGACCCAGATGCAGGCATCATGCTAATTAAATATTCTGATTCTCTGAATTTCAGAATAACAATTGAACATGGCATCAAAGAATCTTCAACTGAAATTTTTCTGTCAACATATTTTACTGACCCTAATTCTTCAAATGCCAGCGAACCTGAATTCATTCAAAAAGAACTCAGTAAAATAGTAGAATTTTTTGCAAGCTCTGCATCTTCTTTCTCTGGTACATCATTAGCTGCACAAAACTTAAATGATAGAAAGAAAGCAAAGATTTTTAATTTAAATGATAGAACTATTATCGAGTTAAACCTTGGTTTTGATAGAGCATGGTCTGCAATTAGCAGGGCCTTAACTGCTGGCAATATAACCTCCAATGATATTGATAGAAATAATGGAATTTTTTTGGTGAGTTATTCTGTTGAATCAGAAAAGAAGGGCTGGTTTTCATTTTTAAATTTTAATGATAACCAAGACGATGGGGCACTTTTGCTTGGAGAGGCTGCAGAATTTAAAATAATATTAAAATCTGAAAATGATAAGACAAACATCTATGTTGAATCTCTTGAGGGAAGTAGCGATGATGCTGAAGCCCTGATATCTAAGATTAATGAACTATTAAGTTAAGAAATTATGGAAAAAATATCTCAAATCACCACTGGAAAAGCTAAATCTTTGTTTACTACCAATGAACCTGATCAGCTAATAATGGAGTTCAGAGATGATACTTCTGCTTTTGATGGAAAAAAAATAGAAGCCTTAGATAATAAAGGTAAGGTTAACAATCAATTCAATGCCTTTGTTATGGAGTTTTTGGCTTCAAAAGGCATAGAGACTCACTTTATAAAATTGCTTTCTAATCATGAATCTTTAGTTTATAAGCTAGATATGTTTCCTATTGAGTGCGTTGTTAGAAATAGGGCAACAGGCTCACTTTGTAAAAGATTGGGGATTGAGGATGGTTTGATTTTAGATCCACCATTATTTGAGTTTTTCCTTAAAGATGATGAATTGGGAGACCCATTAATTAACGATCACCATATTGAATCTTTTGGTTGGGCGACTCAAGAGGATGCAGATGCTATGAGAGATTTAACCCTTAAAATTAATGATATTTTGGTTGATTTTTTCATGCAAGCTAACCTCATTTTAGTAGATTACAAATTAGAGTTTGGGAAATTTAATGGCAAGATGCTTCTTGCTGATGAATTTACACCTGATGGTTGTAGACTTTGGGATAAAGTTACATTAACAAAAATGGATAAAGATCGGTTTCGCCAAGACCTAGGAAATGTTATAGAAACATATGGAGAGGTAGGTGAGAGACTGGGAATGAAAATAAAACTTGACTAATTTAGTCAGGTATTGATAATACCTGCATGAATTTTACCACTAAAAGCCATTATGCTGTTAATGCTCTTGCTGACCTGAAAAATTTTTCTGGTCACAATAACCCTGTTGCATTACGTGATATAGCTTCAAGGCAAGGTATTGATTTAACTTATCTTGAACAATTATTCAGAAAATTGCGTATTGCAGGGATCGTTAAGAGTGTTAGAGGCAGAAATGGTGGCTATATTTACGCATCACAACCCAATGATATAAGTATTAAATCAATTATGGAGGCTGTTGAGGAGAACCTTGATGCTACTAACTGCGCAGGTACTTCTTCATGTCACTTAGGGCAAAAATGCAATTCACACAAGCTCTGGGATGATCTGAATAATGTTGTAGATCAATTTTTAAGCGATATTTTCATTTCAGACCTTGCAGATAAGCAAAACAGCCCTCAAATAGTTGTTAAGGAAATTCAAAAATGAGCAATGAAATAAAATTACCTATTTACATGGATTATGCATCTACCACACCAGTAGATCCAAGGGTTGCAAAAAAAATTTCTGATCACTTAACATTGGATGGAAATTTTGGGAATCCAGCCTCGCGATCTCATAAATTTGGTTGGAAAGCTGAAGAAGCAGTAGAAGAAGCAAGATCTCATGTTGCAAATTTAGTTAATTGTGATCCTAGAGAGATTGTATGGACTTCAGGTGCTACTGAAGCCGATAATCTTGCGATTAAGGGAATTGCAAATTTTTATAAAGATAATGGAAAACATATCATTACCTCAAAAATAGAACATAAGGCTGTTTTAGATCCATGTAGACAACTTGAAAGGGATGGTTTTGAGATTACCTACTTAGAGCCAAATGAAGGAGGACTAATTGCTCCTGAGGCAGTATCAGATGCAATAAGGGAAGATACGATCCTAGTTTCTATTATGCATATTAATAATGAATTAGGAACTATTAACGATCTTGATGGAATTGGAAAGGTCGCTCGTAAAAACGGCATATTTTTTCATGTTGACGCTGCCCAAAGTACAGGAAAAGTAGATATTGATTTAGGCAATCTTCCGGTTGATCTAATGTCATTTTCTGCTCATAAAACATATGGGCCCAAAGGTATTGGTGCATTGTTTGTTAGAAGAAAACCTCGTGTGAGGATTGAGGCTCAAATCCATGGAGGCGGTCATGAAAGAGGCATGAGATCAGGCACGCTTCCAACTCACCAAATTGTTGGAATGGGTGAGGCTTTTAAACTAGCGAAGGAAGAAATGCATTCAGATAAAGCAAGAATACAATCCATGCATGATAGATTTTATGAGTCTGTTTCAAAAATCAAAGAAATTTATGTTAATGGAGACTTTACTAACAAAGTAAGCAATATTCTTAACATTAGTTTTGCATATGTAGAGGGCGAATCATTAATCATGGCTCTTAAAGATATAGCTGTATCTTCTGGTTCGGCTTGCACATCAGCAAGTTTAGAACCATCATATGTATTAAGAGCTCTTGGAAGAAAAGATGAGCTGGCTTCTAGTTCAATCAGATTTTCCTTTGGAAGATTTACTACTGAAGAAGAGTTGGATTATACGCTTACTCTAATTAACCACGCAGTTGAAAGGCTAAGAGAGCTATCACCCTTATGGGAGATGTACCTCGATGGCATTGATATTGACTCAGTAGAATGGCAAACGCATTAAGTATTGGGAGGTATTTATGGCATATAGTAAAAAAGTAATTGAAAAATTCGAAAATATCCTAAATGAACCTGAAAAATTCAATGTAGGTAGGTTTGATCCAAAAGAAGCGAATATTGGCACTGGAATGGTGGGTGCTCCTACATGTGGAGATGTAATGAAATTACAAATCAAATGCGAATCAAAAGGGAATACGCATGTTATCAAGGATGTCAAATTTAAGACATATGGATGTGGGTCAGCAATTGCATCTTCTAGTGAATTAGTAGATATGCTTGTTGGTAAAACATTGGAGGAAGCACGACAAATTAAAAATGTTGAAATTGCAGAAGCTCTAGAGTTGCCACCTATAAAAATTCATTGCTCGGTCTTGGCAGAAGATTCAATTCAGCAAGCGATTGATGATTTTGAGCAGAAGCAATAATGTCAAATGGAAAAATTTAAACCAGAACAACTGCAATTTTCTGATAAAGCAATTTCTCATTTTTCAAGCATGCTTGAAAAAGAAATTACTAAAAATTCAATAAGGATTGGCGTTAAAAAAGCCGGTTGTTCAGGTTATGAATACTTTTTTGGATATGAAGAATGCCAAAATGATGATGACACTGTTATTAAGCAAGATGATTGTACATTTTTAGTTGATTCAAAGAGTTTTGAATTCCTCAAAGGTAGTATGGTTGACTATACAGATGACGGGTTCAATAAGGGTATTCAATTTCACAATCCAAATGCAACTGCACTCTGTGGCTGTGGAGAAAGCTTCACAATTGATTCTAGTGAAACTGATCTCATTAAAAGATCTGAAGTAAAAAAAAAAATAAAAATTTTACCTCACGAAGAGCTTTGTCCTGAGGGAGTTATTATAGATGCCCTAGATGGCGAGAGTATTTTAGAGGCATGTCTCAGAAATAAAATACGTATAGAACATGCTTGTGAAATGTCATGCGCATGCACAACTTGTCACATTATTGTTAAAGAAGGCTTTGCTAACCTTGAAGATGCTTCAGATGATGAAGAAGATCTTCTTGACAAAGCGTGGGGTCTCGAGGCTAGGTCAAGATTAGGTTGTCAGGTATATCCTGAGGATGAATTAACTGTCATCAAGATACCAAAATATACTATTAACCAGGTTTCAGAGGATCACTAATGAAAATAGATTGGTCTGATATACAAGAAATTGCCATAGAGCTTTATGAAAGCTTCCCTGAAATTAATCCGCAATGGATAAGTTTCCCAGATTTGCACAACAAAATATCTAATTTAGAAAATTTTGTGGGAGATCCTAGCAAGTCAAATGAAAAAATTCTTGAAGCAATCCAAATGGCATGGATGGATGAATTGGATTAACTCACCTATAATGTCGCAAATTTAGGAGTAACCTTATGACTATACAACGCACACTTTCAATAATTAAACCTGATGCAACATCTAGAAATATTATTGGGAAAATAATAGATCGCTTTGAAGAAAATGGTCTTAAAGTGGTTGCTGGTAAATTGATACATATGGATGAAGCTCAGGCTGCAGGTTTTTATGCAGAGCATGAGGGAAGATCCTTTTTCCCAAACCTTGTTGAATATATGACATCTGCTCCAGTATTCGTACAAGTGTTGGAGGGAGATAATGCTGTTTTAAAAAATAGGGAACTTATGGGTGCCACTAATCCAAATGAAGCAGAGCCTGGTACCATAAGAGCAGACTTTGCGCAGACAATAGACGCAAATGCTGTTCATGGATCTGACTCAACTGATAGTGCGACAAGAGAAATTTCCTATTTTTTTGATGATAATGAAATCTTTTAATTGAGTGCATAAAGAAAAGATAAATTTACTAGGATTCTCATATGAATCACTGGTAAATTTTTTCCAATCAATAGAGCAACCAAATTTTAGAGCCTCTCAATTGATGAAATGGATTCACCAACGTGGAGTTATTGATTTTATGAACATGACTGATTTTAGTCTTGCATTAAGAAATCAGCTCTCTGAAATTGCTGAAGTAAAACCTCCTTCAGTAGAGGAGTGTTTTCTATCTCCGGAGGGAACAAAGAAATATTTAATTAAACTAGATTCTGGCTCAATGATTGAAATGGTTAAGATCCCAGAAAAAAAAAGGCTGACTCTTTGTATATCTTCGCAAGCAGGATGCGCATTGCAATGTACTTTCTGTGCAACGGGCGCACAAGGTTTTGAGAGAAATTTATCAGATGCAGAAATTATAGGTCAGTTATGGCTAGCTAATTTCCATGATGAATCTAGCCCACCAATATCAAATGTTGTATTTATGGGAATGGGCGAGCCTCTACTCAATGTTGAACCAGTGATGAGTTCTATTGATTTAATGCAGCATCAAAATGCATATGGACTTTCTAAAAGAAGGATTACACTTAGCACTTCAGGGATAGTGCCAGAAATTAATAAGCTTGCTAATAAGACTGATGTTTCATTGGCGATATCTTTGCATGCTCCGAACAATATTTTAAGAGATGAAATAGTTCCAATTAATAAAAAATATCCACTAGAAGAACTCTTAGATGCTTGTAAAAACTACCTAAAAACGCAGAGTAAACGTAAAACAATAACAATTGAATATATTTTAATAGATGGTGTAAATGATTCATTGGATCATGCAAAAGATTTAGGGAAGATTCTAGATGGATTATCCTGCAAAATAAATCTTATACCCTTTAATCCCTTTGAGGGCTGTGATTATATTCGATCTCAAGAGAGTGCTATTTATAAATTTAAAGATTTTTTGATCAAAAAGGGATTTATAACCACTCTTAGAATCTCAAGAGGAGATGCAATTGATGGAGCATGTGGACAGCTTGTTGGCAAGCTCACTAAAAGTGTAAAAGGAAAAAATAAAAACAATTCCATTAACTTAATCAATACTTAAAATGCTTAAATCTGCACATACAGCAAAGGTTGGTAAAGCTTTTAGAAATGCTCGCATCCTTCGCTCTATGACTGAAGAAGAGGTCGCTAGTCAAATTTTAATTAATATTGAATATATTAAAGGCATTGAGTCAGGCGATTATGGAATTTTTCCAGCCAGAATTTTCGCTCTTCAATATTTTAAAAAATATTCAAAATTCCTTAATTTAGAGGTAAGTTTTTTTGATATTTATAATGCTAAAGTAGTTGCTAAAGCAGAGAGAAATCTTGAATCTGATTCATCTAACAAATTATTTTTAAAGAAAAATATTATTTATATTTTTATTATATTTCT
This sequence comes from uncultured SAR86 cluster bacterium, assembly GCA_902512655.1. Taxonomy (GTDB): domain Bacteria; phylum Pseudomonadota; class Gammaproteobacteria; order Magnimaribacterales; family D2472; genus D2472. The sequence goes on along the minus strand of CABXJR010000003.1, from coordinate 5,324 downwards.
TGTTTTTTTAATTTCACTAATTTTTATTTTTCAAGGCGGGAATAATTTTAGCTAAGTGTCAGAGTTTCCATTAAACGAAACTCTTGGCAACGTAGACGATTTTAAGATAGAAATTTAAAAAAACTTTAATAAAGATATTAATGAACTGCATAACCAAATCAATAATTTTTTTATACAAGATAGACTTGATTCCATTCAACTTGATGTTAATGTTGATTCATCGGAACTAGAAGCATGAACAATTCTTGGATAAAAAGAAAAAAAACAAAACCTATATTTGTTGGAAATATTGGCGTTGGCGGGGATCATCCAATCTCTATTCAATCAATGACAAATACAAATACAACAGATGTTCAAGCTACAATTAATCAGATTAAAGACTTGGTGGTGGCTGGTGCAGACATTGTAAGAGTTTCTGTTCCAGATAAGGATTGCGCTAAGGCATTTAAAGAAATAAAAAATTCAGTTTCAGTTCCACTCGTTGCAGATATCCATTTCGATTATAAGATTGCTTTACTGGTAGCTAACTCAGCTGATTGCCTTAGGATAAATCCTGGAAATATTGGCAAGGAAAATAAAGTTCAAGAAATCATTCAGTCTGCAAAAGATAATAATATTCCTATAAGAATCGGTGTTAATGCTGGATCTTTAGAAAAAGATTTACAAAAAAAATATGGTGAGCCTAATTCAGATGCATTGGTTGAATCAGCGTTGAGGCATGTAGATATTTTAGATAGATACAACTTCTCAAATTTTAAATTAAGTCTAAAGGCCTCAAATATTCAAATGACCGTTGATAGCTATAGAAAGTTTTCTAAATTACTTGATCAGCCGTTGCATTTGGGTATAACAGAGTCTGGAAGTTATAGGGCTGGTTCAGTTAAGTCATCTATTGGTCTAGGCATTCTTTTATCTGAAGGCATAGGTGACACGATTAGGGTTTCGCTTGCTTCAGATCCGGTAGATGAAGTGAAGATTGGCTGGGATATTTTAAAAAGCCTAAATTTAAGAAGTCGAGGGATTAGAATAGTTGCATGTCCTAGCTGCTCTAGACAAAATTTTAATGTTATAGAGGTAGTTAATGAGCTTGAAACACGATTTGAAGGCATTACTGAGGATTTAGAAGTGGCAATAATTGGTTGCTATGTTAATGGCCCAGGTGAGTCCAAGGCAGCTAATATTGGACTAACGGGCGGTCCAAGTAACTTGTTGTATGTCAATGGTGCCGCTTCAAAAAAAGTCTCTAATGAGAAACTTGTTGATACAATAGAAGAGCAAGTAAAAGAAGAAATCGAAAAGAGAAATTCTTTAGACATAATTGCAAAAGGTTAAAAAAGTGAAGATTCAATCATTAAGAGGTATGCCCGATCTATTTCCTGAGGATTTAGTGAGATGGCATATATTCGAATCAAAACTCTCTAAAATTTTTCATTCTTTTGATTTACATGAAATTCGTACTCCAATACTAGAGTCCACAGAACTTTTTTCAAGATCTGTAGGGAATGCATCTGACATTGTTAATAAAGAGCTCTATTCATTTTTAGATCGTAATGAAGAAAGTATTAGCCTGAGGCCGGAGGCTTCAGCGAGTGTTATTAGAGCAATTATTCAAAAAAAACAAGAACAGGAAAAACATAAGTTTTGGTATCAAGGCCCGATGTTTAGATACGAAAGACCACAAAAAGGAAGATTCAGGCAGTTTCATCAAGTGGGAGTTGAGTATCTTGGATTTGAAGAAGGACTTTCAGAATATGAGTTGATTAGCATGGTTTTGCAGATCAATGAATTAATCGGTATTTCAGACTATAAAATCAAAATAAATCACCTAGGTGATGAGCTTGCCAAGGAGAATTTTTGTAAATCACTGGTCAGCTTTCTCGAACCACATATAAACGAATTACATGAAAAAGATCAAGCAAGATTAAAATCTAATCCTCTAAGGATTTTGGACTCCAAAGAAAAGTCTACTCAAGCATTGCTTATAGAAGCACCTAAATTTCAAGATTTTCTTTCAGATGCATCTAAGAATTTTTTACACACTCTTGTGGATGCCTATAGCGATCATTGCGATATTCAAATTGATCAATCATTGGTGAGAGGATTGGATTATTACACAGGGATTGTATTTGAAACTGTTTCTGAAGAACTTGGAGCGCAAGATGCTTTCCTTGGAGGAGGAAGATACGACAATCTTTCAAAACAACTTGGCGGAAAAGATATGCATGCAATAGGCTTTGCTATAGGGGTTGAAAGAATAATTGAGCTACTCAACATTGAGAACATAAAACAACCATTGAAAGTTGGATTTATTATTGTTGGAGAGCAGATTGATAAAAAAACATATAAAATAGCCGATGATTTAAGAAGTGCTAATAATAGTATTGTTCTTGATGCATTTTTAAGTGAGGGAAGTTTAAAATCCCAGCTAAGAAGAGCTAATAAGAATAATTGTAGTTATGCAATTATTATAGGAGAAGAAGAGCTTAAAAATGATCAAGTAATATGGAAAAGCCTTTCTGAGAAGGGCGAGCAAGAACTTCTCAGCTTAAATGAAGTCATAGAAAAATATACTAATCTTTAGGAGAGATCATGGCAGAATACGTTACAGATGAGGAAAGATTTTCAGCACTTGTAAATTTTTTTAAAGATAATAAGAATACTTTCTTGGTGATATTATTAATTGTGTCAATAACATTAATTTCTTCATTAAGTTATAAATCATACGCCTCTTCACAAAATTCAAAAGCAGCTCAGATCTATGATGATTGGTTTTCTGCTTTTACCACTGAAGCCTCGGTTGCAGCAGAAAGCAATGAACATTTCAATCAATTGCAAAAAAAATATACCAAAACTGGCTATGCTCAGCTTGCAAGAATGATTCGAGGCTCTTCTCTAGCTAAAAAGGAGCAGCTTGATGCTGCGTTAGAAGATTTTAATGAACTTTTGAAGGCTTCTTCAGGCCCTTTTGGAAATAAAATGCTAAATTCAGTTGCGAGAATAAATATTGCAAGAATTGAGTTAAGTAAAAATAATTATTCTAATGCCTTGCAAGTCTTAGAGTCATTCAATACAAATGCTGAACATTCTTTGATTTTTGAAGTGAAAGGAGATGCTTTGACTGGCTTAAATAAAAATAGCTTGGCTCTGGACCAATATTCATTGGCTCTTCAGAATTCACAAAATGAGTCTGAGAAATCTATTCTGAAGATGAAGATAAGTAAACTTAAGAAATAACTCTAATAATGATAAAAAATTTACTAACAAGCATTTGTTTGATATTTATTTCTTCGTGCTCCACGCTGGCTTTTTGGTCTGATGAGGATGTTGATAATCTAGAGCCAGTTGCCCTGCAATCTATTCAAAATAAATTTCCTATTTCAGTTGTATGGAAAAGATCCCTTAAGGGAGAAAGTAGTTTAGCTTCTTTTAAACCCTCTTTCTATTCTGGAAATATGTTATTTGCCGACCCAGAGGGTAATATTGTTTCTTTAAATCCTAAATCCGGAAAAGAAAATTGGAAGATGGCTTTAGGCCGTCAATTATCTTCAGGAATTGCTGCAGGTTTTGGAAAGTTAATAGTTTCCGATGTAAATGGTTTTGTAATTGCTATTGATTCTGATACACAAGAAATTATTTGGGAAAAGAATGTTGGGGGCGAAGTTTTATCAAACGTAAAGGTTACAGCATCTTTAATTATAACCAAAAATTCTGTTGGTGAATTAATTGCTCTAGACTCTAACTCTGGTGAACAAAAATGGATATATAGATCTCAGCTGCCTGCTTTAACAATCAGGGGCACAGGAGAACCTATTATTGAGGATGGTATTATTTATGCAGGCTTTGACAATGGACGGTTGGGAGCATTTCAGCTGGAGACAGGATTATTTCTTTGGGATCAGCCTATTTCATTTGTTGAGGGATCATCTGAGCTTGAAAATCTTATAGATGCAGACTCTGCGCCTGTGGTAACAAAGCAATTATTGTTTGCTGCTAATTACCAAGGCAACTTAACTGCTTTTGATATTTCTCAAAAGAGGCCAGTCTGGAATAGTAAATCTTCATCATTTCATTCACCTGTAGTAAATAACAATATGATTATGGTCATACAGGATGATGGCTCAATTCTGTCATTTTCTCTTGTTAATTTAGATGCATCGTGGACTTCTAAAGATTACTTGCGAAGACAGCTTTCTAATGGCGTTATGTACAAAAATTTAATGCTTGTTGGTGATTTTGAAGGGTATATCCATTCTGTTAATCCATTAACAGGATTGACTCTAGGCAGGAAGAGAGTTTCTAGAAAGCCAATTATCAGCATTGTAACTTTTAGAGATCTTGTATATGTCGTTGATCAAGAATCTAATATAATTGCAATTAAGCTCTAAGATGCCATTCCATAATGTTAAATTCAATCGCAATTCTTGGTCGGCCTAACGTAGGGAAGTCCTCTTTATTCAATAAGCTTACCAAAACTAGAAATGCAATCGTTTCTGATTTTTCTGGGCTTACAAAAGATAGGAATTTCGGGTATGTTTCCATCAAAGATCAGCAATATTTAATAATTGATACTGGAGGAGTTGGTTCTGAGATTACAGAATTTAGTGCAGCAATTACTGAGCAGGCTCTAATAGCTGCTGAAGATTCAAATCTTATTTTATTGCTGATTGATGTTTCAGAAGATTTAACAGCAGATGATATAGACCTCTTCCAATCAATAAGAAGAATGAATAAAAAATTCTTTGTTGTTTTAAATAAGATAGACATTAAAAAAAGATCAAGTGCTAAAGAAGATCTTATAAAGCTTGGTTCTGTAGACATTCTTGAAATCAGTGCAGAGCATTCTCAAGGGATTAAAGAATTACAAACTTATATTTCCGATCAGTTTTTTGATACCAATACAAGCAATATTCAAGGCCCTCAAGGAACAAAAATTGCTGTGATGGGGAGACCAAATGCAGGCAAATCTACATTTATCAATCAATTCACAAAACAGGATCGTTTAATTGTTTCCGATGTGCCTGGAACAACTATAGATTCTATTCATGTGCCTTTTGTATTTAATGACAAAGATTTTATATTTATTGATACTGCTGGTATTAGAAGGAAATATAAACAAAGTCATGCAGTTGAATATTTTTCATATGTCAGAGCTATGCATGCCGTCGATGAATCAGATATTGTTTTAATGCTGATTGATTCTTCAGACGGAATAGTGGATCAGGATCTTCGGATCTTAAATTTGATAAGAGGGCATGGAAAGCCAGTTATTGTTGCTTTAAACAAAATTGATGAGCTTTCCGTGAGCAGCTTATCTGATCTCAAGC
>CABXJR010000002.1 GCA_902512655.1 uncultured SAR86 cluster bacterium | reverse complement strand
GTTTTTAAAACAAATCCTAGCTCGTCATATCAAGGAAACCAAAAGCGATAGAGCCAAATTAATACTAGATGAATTCGATAGATATGAACCATCATTCTGGCTTGTTTCTCCAGCTGCCTTGAATATTCAAGATCTTCTGAAGGCAACGACAGCTAATGCTGCTTAATCTAGTCTTTTAGACCTTTTTGGAGATTTCTTAGATCAAATGAACTTGTAACCATTGCTTTTGATATCTTATTTAGTAACACAAGATTCAGTCTTCCTGCTTTAATTTTTTTATCTCTAAATATGTATGGTTTTAATTCTTGATATTTGTATTGATCAAGAGATAGATCAAATTTATATAGCTCCAATAAATCTATTATTTTCTTATAGTCTTTTTCGTTAATACAGTTTTCTAGATAAGAGATTTTTGAAGCAATTTTCATTCCTTTTGCAATTGCCTCTCCATGAAGAATTTTTTTGTATTTACCATGCGCCTCAATTGCATGACCAAAAGTATGACCAAAATTTAGAATTGCACGAATGCCATTTTCCCGCTCATCTTTGGTGACAATCTTAGCTTTGGTTTGAATTGATCTATAGATTATTTCTTCTATAACATTGTGCTCCATTGATAATATTTTCTTGGCGTGGGTTTCAAGTAACGAAAAAAGATAATTATTTTTAATTAAGGCGTATTTAATAACCTCTGCTAATCCAGCCTTAAATTCTCTATTTGGAAGCGTTTTGAGAGCAGCCGTTTCGATGATGACACCTTTTGGATTGTAAAATGCACCAACAAGATTCTTGCCTGCTGAAATATTAATAGCTGTCTTGCCCCCTACAGAAGAATCTACTTGTGAAAGAAGTGTTGTAGGTACTTGCACAAATTCAATGCCTCTTAGATATGAGCTAGCAACATAACCAGAGATATCTCCAACCACTCCACCGCCAACAGAAACTACTAGGTCAGTCCTGTCAAAATTTTTATCTGCTAAAAAATTTAATATCTTTTTAAAGTTTTGTATAGACTTTGCTTTTTCTCCATGTTGCAGAATTATTTTAAAAACTTTAGTTGATGGTTTGCAAATCTCAACTATTCTTTTGATTAACTTTGGAGGCACTCCATCATCTGAAATAATAAGAGCCTTGTTATGCCCATGCAGGAGAGGCGCAAGATTTTTTTCTGAAATAGCATCTTTGCTAATTACAATTTTATATTTATTTTTTCTTTGACCTGCAACTAGCTCTTTAGCCATAATTTTTAATAAGCTTCACAATTTCATTAGCAACCGCAGAGCCGCTCTTATTTTCAGTATTAATTATATGATCAGAAACGTCTTCATATAGTGACTGCCTTGATTTTTGAAGATCTGCTAAGATTTTTTCTGGATCTTTATCTTTTAATAATGGCCTATCTTTATCTTTGGCTGTTCTTTCAATTTGAGTATTTAATGGGGTGTGAAGGTAGAAAACAGTACCCCTTGATGCTAAAAGCTCTCTATTTTCTTCTTCAATCACGATACCTCCACCGGTTGCAAGAACGATTGAATTCAATGCAACCATTTCTTTTAATATAGCAGTTTCTCTCTTTCTAAAACCTGCTTCGCCTTCAATATCAAAAATCCAATCTATTGTTACGCCAGTATTGTCTTCAATCTTTGCATCAGTATCATGAAAGTCTAAAAATAGTTCATTAGCCACAATCTTTCCAACAGTGGTTTTTCCAGAACCCATAGGGCCAACAATAAAAATATTCATACTAAGTTTTTTTAAGTTGCTGATTCTATCATTTATAGGGTTAAAATAATTCTAATTCATGTATCAAAAAATTTAAGAGTAAACTTTAGAAATACCAGTATTTAATTTGTATGATTGCTAGATTCATAAATTGGTTATTATTAGTAGCATTAATTGGGACCCTTTTATCAATGATTACCATTGGTACAGGCTATCTTGTTATCAAACCCAGCCTTCCTGAAATTAATTCAGTTGATGAGGATGTATTGCAAATACCTTTAAAAGTTTTGACATCTGATGGGGTTTTAATTGGAGAGTTTGGCGATCAAAAAAGAAGGACAATCAAATATAAGGAAATCCCACAAAACCTTAAAAATGCATTTTTAGCAGCTGAAGACGATCAATTTTTTGAGCATGGCGGCATAAGAATCCCGTCACTTATTAGAGCTTTCTATCAAATGATTCAATCAGGAGAAATTGTGAGCGGTGGTGGGACCATTACAATGCAGGTTGTTAGGGGGTATTTATTATCGAGAGAACAAAAAATTATTAGAAAGATTAAGGAGATTTATCTAGCCTTTGAATTAGAGAGCTCCTTAAACAAAGAAGAGATTTTTTCTTTATATTTAAATACTATCTTTTTAGGCAATAGATCCTATGGAGTGGAAGCTGCAGCAAATAAATATTTTTCTAAATCTATCAATGAGTTAACTCTTGCTGAATCAGCGTTGATTGCATCTTCTGCTCAATTACCCTCAAGAATTAATCCAATTCGCTCTCCTGATAGAGCAATCATTAGACGTAATTGGATTTTGGGAAGAATGTTTAAGCTTGGATATATTGGTAAGGCCCAGTTTTTAATTGCGAAGTCTGAACCAATCAATTTAACACAATTAGACTCAAGCTTCTCGGTGGATGGAAGATACATTGCTGAAATTACCAGACAAGCAATGATTGATAGATATGGCTTGTCAGTTTACAAGGATGGATTTTCGGTTGTCACTACTATTGACTCTAGACTTCAGCACGCTGCTCTTAAGAGCATTGCAAAAAATGTATATGCCTATGACAAACGTCATGGCTGGAGGGAGCCTACAAATCTTTTATCTAAAATTCCAGAATTAATTTTTAAAGAATTACAGATTGGCAATTTAGATATTTTGTATGAAGAGTCAAGCACTGGAGATAAATTAGGCATGAGGCAACTTAATATATCTGTTATAAGGGATCTTTTTAGAGAGCTTGTAAATTTAGACAAGCATTCAGGCGGAATAGTCATCGATGTAAAACCTGAAAGAGTGATTTATCTTGATAATACATTCCAATTGGAGAGTTTGTTTTGGGATGATTCATATAAGTGGGCAAGACGAAGAATAAATATTAATAAATTGGGCCCCCGTCCTCAGAATTTTTATGACATTCTTCGTTTGGGAGATTTGATATATTTATCGGATTTAAATGGAGCTCTTTATCTTGATCAAGTGCCTGAAGCTGAAGTTGCATTCATTTCCACAGACCCATCCAATGGGGCAATCAAAACTTATATTGGAGGGTTAAATTTCTCAAAAAGTAATTTTGATAGAGTTAGACAATCATATCCTCAAGCAGGTTCGAGCTTTAAACCTTTTATCTATGCCGCTGCTTTTGCTAATGGCTATAAGGCATCGGATAAAATAAATGATGCTCCTATTATCTTTGAGGACTCTAATTTAGAAAGTAGTTGGAGGCCTGAAAATTATACAGGTAAATTTTATGGTCCTATTAGGCTGAGAGAAGCTTTAGTGCAGTCAATAAATTTGGTTTCGATAAAGTTGTTAAGAGAAATGGGAATCCCGCTAACGCAAAATTATTTATCAAAGTTCGGTTTCTCCAAATCTAGACTCGCTCCAGATTTATCACTTGCGCTTGGTTCGTCAAGTTTTTCTCCTGCGGAGATGGTTAGAGCATACAGTATCATGGCTAATTCTAAGGATCTGAAAGATCTATTTTTTATAGAGCGAGTATTAGATAGAAACGGGAAAACTATTTTTCAAAATCCTCAGACAGAAAATAATAAAAAGAATATTGATGCCTTTCCATGGTTTCAAACTCAACTAACCGAGGAAATTAAACCTTTTTATTTGCTGCCCCCTATGAACAAGGAATCCACCGAAGTTATTGACCCCAGAATAACTTTCATAACCAAAGATATATTGCGAGAGGGTCTCATGAGAGGCAGCAATAGAAGGAAAGTCCAAGTTTTAAATCGTAATGATATTGCTGGAAAAACTGGGACAACAAATAATGCAATCAGCACTTGGTTTTCAGGCTTTCATAATAATTTAGCAACAACTGTTTGGGTTGGAACTGACGATTTTTCTTCTCTAGGAGATAATGAGTATGGCTCCACTATAGCATTGCCTGCTTGGGTTGATTTTATGAAAATGGCCCTTGTGAACCTTCCTGAAGAAGACTGGAAAATCCCAGAAGGCCTTTCCTATGTTCGCGTAGATCGTGAAACAGGTAAACCAGTAGATGAAAGTAGTCAGAATTCTTATTTTGAACTTTCTTTAGATGAAGATATTTAGCTTTTAAAGATACTGCTTACAATCAAAGTCCAATAATTTTCAATATAACTACTAGGAACTTCCTTGAACTTACTTCTAATAAAACGTGAAATCATTCCTTCCATTATTGAGGTAATGAGATGAGCACTTTGACCTGCCGTCAGCTTTAAAGAATCTTTTTTTGATGAAAGCAGTTGTTTTAATGACAGTTCCAATCTCTCATAAAATTGATTCACAGAATCTATCACATTTTGCTCACTAGGACCCAATGCCTCTCGGGATAATATCCTTGCAAAACCTTTATTTTTCTCTAAAAAAATTGCATAAAAAAAGAATATTAATCTTACTTTTTCTTCTGAGTCTATTTCAGACTCTTTTTTGATTTCTCCAACTTTGTGAAAAATAGTTTGATCGCAAAATGAAAATAATTCTAAAAAAATTGATCGCTTGCTAGGAAAATGTCTATATAACGCTGCTTCAGTAATACCGCTTTCTGAGGCTAAAACCGCAGTGGTTACTTTGGTCGCATCTCTTTCTTCTAGAAGCTTCGCTAAACTCTGTAGAATAATTTGCTTTCTATCTTTTGGCATTGCTTTAGCTTAGCTCAATGTTGATTGATTCATCAATTCTTTTTAGCTGAAGAATAAATATACTTTGTATTTCTTTCAATCTTTCAAGAGAATTTGCCTCAAACCTCAAAACCAGTTTTGGGGTTGTATTTGAGGCTCTCAGTAGACCCCAACCATCTTCAAAATTAACCCTCAAGCCATCAATTGTGTTTTTTTCACCATTTTCAAAGTCAGATTTTGCTACAAAGTCCTCGACTATTTTAAATTTTTTATCTTCGTCAACATCTATATTAATTTCAGGTGTCGAGTACGCTTTCGGAAGTTCATCAAAAATAGATCCAAGAGAAGATTTAGAATTTTTCATTATTTCTATTAGTCTAAAAGCTGAATAATGTCCGTCATCAAAGCCATACCATTGATCATTAAAGAAGATATGCCCGCTCATTTCTCCAGCAAGTGGAGCATTAGTTTCTTTGAGGGTATTTTTAATATGAAAATGTCCTGTGGGAGACATTACTGGCATGCCACCAGCTTTAGTAATAATTTTATCAAGTAAATTTGTGCACTTAACATCAAATACAATTTTTTTATTTTTACTATTTTTCAATACCGCTTTGCTAAATATCATCATAAGCTGATCTGGGTAAATAATTTCTCCTAGATTGCTTACTACTCCAAGCCTGTCGCCATCTCCATCAAATGCAACTCCAATGTCTGCGTCCTCCTCTTTTACAGCGCTTATAAGGTCTTGTAGATTTTCTACCTTACCTGGATCAGGATGGTGATTGGGAAAATTTCCATCCACCTCACAAAATAATTCCACTACTTCATATCCTAATGCGCGCATTAATCTTGGTGCAATTTCTCCAGCAGACCCATTTCCGCAATCAACAACAACTTTAATTTCTTTCGAACTATTGGATGCTTGAGCAATAACTTCAGCAATATATTCATCCATTAAGTCTTCTTTAACAATTTCAGATCCAGTATCTTTGGAATGAATTATTTCACTTGAAATTAAATCAAGCATCTCAGTCCCCGAGACTGGTGAGTCATTGATTACTATTTTAAAGCCATTGTAGTTTTTTGGATTGTGGCTGCCTGTTATCATGACACCAGATTTAGAGTTTAATTTTTTTGCAGCAAAATACAAAAGAGGGCTTGTTACTACCCCTACATTAACAATTTTTATTCCTAGTAATCGCAACTCTTGTGAAAGTGAGTTTAATATCTCGCTCCCAGAAAGACGCCCGTCTCTACCTAAAGCTAATTCATCAACTTCTTCATCATGACACTTAGCTGATATGGCTGATGCTATAGCTTTTATTGAGTATTCATTTATTTGTTCAGGAACTATCCCCCGAATATCATATTCCCTAAAAATGGATTTATCGATCATGGTAATTTTAATTTCATTATAGGAGTTGTTTTGTCATAATAGCTGAGACTTAAAACCATAAACAACATGTTTCTTAATACAGACTCAAAATTTATTTGGCTGAATGGAGATTTTCAACCATTTAATGATACAAATATTCATCTTTTATCTAATACTTTGCACTATGGAATGGGTGTTTTTGAGGGAGTTCGAGCATATGAAACAAAAAATGGAGGAGCTATATTTAGATTAACCGAGCATACTGAAAGACTATTTTCTGCAGCATCAAAAATTAATATTACTATCCCATATTCCGCTGATGAATTGTGCCAAGCTCAAATAGATACTATGTCTAAAAATAAACTTAGAGAAGGCTACATTAGGCCAATCGTATACCTTGGCAGTGAGTCTATGGGTCTTAGATCTCAAGACTCACTCTCAGTAAATGTTGCTATTGCATGCTGGGAATGGCCATCATACATGGATCCAGACGCTAAAAAACATGGCATATCAGTTATAAAGTCACCTTTTCAGCAATATGACAACCCCTTATATTCAAACAATAAAATTATTGGTACATATGTCAATTCAATTATGGCGGTTAATGATGCCATTTCTAAGGGCGCTGAAGAAGCAATACTTATGGATAAAAACGGCTATATATCTGAGGGGAGCGGAGAAAATCTTTTTATTGTCAAAAATTCTGCATTAATTACTCCCACAACAGATTATTGTTTGAATGGAATTACAAGGCAAAGCGTAATCTCTATTGCCAAAAACCTTGATTATTCTGTTGAAGAAAAAAATCTCTCTTTTCAGGATCTATTAGATGCTGATGAGGCTTTTTATTCTGGAACGGCTGTTGAAATTACTCCAATTACTACTGTTGATGGTTCAACAATTGGTTCTGGTTCTATTGGCCCAATTACTGAGATTATTCAGAATAAATATTCTGAGATAGTTTGTGGCATGGATACTAACTATTCAGATTGGCTTACCGAAATTCAATCTTAAATATAAATTGAATCCAAAATTAAATATTGCTATATCAAGCTATCGAAGCGCTCCATTTGGAGGTGGTCAGGGTATATTTATATATGAGTTATCTAAAGCCTTGCAGGCCCGCGGGCATAATGTTGACATAATATCTGGCCCACCATATCCAAATCTAGAGCCAGAAATTAACTTAATTAAATCTCCCGGATTAGATTTATTCAGCACTTTCGTATTCAAAGAAAGACTTTCTATGTTCATAAATAAGAAAAATAGAACTCTAGATGATTGGTATGAATTTTTTTCTGCCTTATTCGGCGGGTTCCCTGAAATGAAAACATTTGGAAATAGGTTAAAAAAGTTAGTTTGTAACTCATCATATGATATTTTAATTGATAACCAATCTATCAGTTTCGGTATTCTTGAAATTGAGAAAAGCCTCCCTGTTCTTGAAATCATCCATCACCCTATTACCAAAGACTATAAATATGATCTTGAATTTTCAAGAGGAATAATTCAAAAAATTTCAAGATGGCGATGGTTTTCTTTTCTAAGAATGCAGAAAAAAGTCGCCCCAAAATTAAAAGCTATCTCAACCCCATCGATTAATTCAAAGAAAGATATTGCTAAAGATTTTAGCGTCTCCAGCAAAAAGATTTCGGTCATACCGAATGGAATTGATTTTAAGGTTTTTTCTCCTAAAGATAATATTTCTAGAACTAAGGGCCAAATTATTACCACAGCAAGTGCTGATGTTCCCTTAAAGGGCTTAGATTTTACTTTAAAAGCTATCTCTGCATTAAAAGAAGAGTTTCCTTCCCTGCGGCTTGTTATTATTGGCGCTCCAAGGAACGGTGGCCACACCGAACGCCTAATACAAAAACTAAAAATTGAAGCTAATATTGTTTACAAAACTAATTTAACAAAAGAAGAAATTGCAATTGAGTATGCAAGCAGTAATATTGCAATTGTTAGCTCACTTTATGAAGGTTTTGGTTTTCCCGTTGGAGAGGCAATGGCATGTAGCATTCCCCTGATTGCCACAAATGTTGCATCTATTCCTGAAATCACAAGTAATTTTGCTGAGCTTATTCCTGCGAATGATTCAGAGAGTATCGAAGTATCTATACGAAATATTTTGTCAAATCCATCCAAGTATCAAAATAGAGCTGAGAGCGGAAGAAAACATATAATAGAAAACTTTGATTGGCAAAAAATTTCAAAGTCTTATGAGGATTTAATGTATAAAATAATACAAGATTTTAAATGCTAACTTTTAACTTAAAACATATTCATCTTCCAGTTAATGCAAGAGTTCTAGATGTGGGTTGTGGAGGGGGGCGCCATATTTTTGGCTCTTTGCAAGAATATATAGATGTGCATTGTGTTGGATTAGATCAGGATATTTATTCATTAAATAAATGTAATGAAGGATTAGATTTTTTTAAAGAATTGAACACTGGCTCTACTGTTTTCATGCAAGGCTCTGTATACAATCTCCCCTTTGAAGAAAATAGCTTTGATCTAGTGATTTGCTCAGAGGTTTTAGAACATCTGGATGATTATCATGCATCAATTGATGAGATTTACAGGGTCCTAAAACCTGGAGGAAAGTTTTTGCCGAGCGTTCCTTCATTTTGGCCTGAAAAAATTTGCTGGACTCTCTCGTCAGGCTATCAAAATATGCCTGGCGGGCATGTAAGAATATTTAAAAAACGCCAAATTATTAATGAGATTATTGATCGCGGATTTTATTATGATCATGCTGAAAGATTTCATGGTCTGCATAGTGCTTATTGGTGGCTGCGATGTCTTTTTTGGAATAACCAAGATTCCAATTACTTCGTAAAAATATATAAAAAATTTCTTGAATATCAAATTTTACATAGCCCTGCATGGCTGAATAATTTTGAAAAGATTATTAATCCTATTTTTGGAAAAAGCATTGCATTTTATTTCGAAAAGAAATGAAAAACTTTCCAAATATATCTCATATTGATCCTAGTTCTCTTGGGGGTCTAAATCATTTAGGTAAGTTTTTAAAAGATGTCCAACTTCTTTCAGGAGCTATCCCCTCTAATAAAGATGGTTCCCATGATCCATGGGACCATCTTGAGGCTGTCATGGGGCTGACTACTTTGAGCTATAACACTCAGGCTCTAAAAGGTTTGCATTGGATGATCGCCAATCAAAATGAAGATGGTAGTTGGTATAACTTATATCAAAATGATGAACCATTAGAACTTAATAAGCAGAGCAATTATTCTTCATATATTGCTGTTGCGGTATGGCATTTCTATCTCCTTAATAATGATATTAATTTTCTAAAAAATTTTTGGGAGTCAGTTAAGAAGGGTATTTTATTCTCTCTTTCTCTTCAGCATAAAAATGGGGCAATTGCATGGAATATAGATGAGTATGCAAAAATTGATGAGGACTATCTTTTAACTGGCTGCAGTTCTATTGCTAAAAGTCTTGAGTGTGCAATAGCTATTTCCCAAGTTTTGGAGCACCAACGTTATGAATCAGAATGGAAAGCTGCACATTCAAAATTAATCAGGGCGCTTGAAAACCCCAGTAATATTTTTGACTTAAAAAAAGATCGCAGTAGGTTTTCAATGGACTGGTATTATCCCATTTTGGGCGGAATAAATTCTAAACAAAGAATCGCATCTTTAACAAAAATTATCAAAAATTCATTCTGGATCAAAGGTCTAGGAATAAAATGTGTATCAGATGAACCCTGGGTAACAGTTGCTGAGACTTGCGAGTGTTCTATTGCTTATAAAAAAATTGGTAAAGATAAAATTGCTTTAGAATTGCTTCAAAATGCTATCTCAATAGTTGATAGCAAGGGCATACCTTATATGGGTTGGCAGTTTAATGAAAATATTTACTGGCCAGATGAAACGCCTTCATGGACTTCAGCAGCATGCATTCTTGCTGCAGATGCAAATAATAAGCTTACCTCTGGAGCTGATTTATTTCTAAAGGAACAATTTAAGTCTTTGTAAGGCAAACTATCGTATCAACTCGTTCGTATAGTTGGAACCCTTCCTCTAAAGCTTTTTGATAAATTAGAAATGGCGCCTGCCCACCCTCTTCAGGTTTTTCATAGATATCATGAATTACCAATGCTCCTTGAGGGTGGAGTTTAGAGCTCCAATTATCATAATCATTCATTGCCGATACTTTAGTATGACTGCCATCAATGAATAAGAACCCTAATTCTATTCCCCATGAAGGCGCAATAGAGTTTGCATTTGCAAGAATTGGCACTATCCATTTGCTCTCATCAAATTGCTGAAGGTTTGCTTGCATTAAAGGCACCGTATTCACTCGACCTAATTTTTTATCATAAATCTCTGAATCAAAATACTCTTCACCTAGTTGATGTTCCTCTGAACCAGAATGATGATCTATTGTATAAACGAGCTGGCTATGGGTTGAACTCCCAGCTGCTATGTAAAGTGTGGATTTAGCTCCAAAGGTACCAATCTCTAGTGCTGGGCCGTAATTTGAAAATTCTTTTGCCCATTTTGTTAATGCTAATCCCTCATGGCTTGGCATGAACCCTTTAAGATTATTTAATTGTTCAAAGTCCATATTATTTGTAAAAGTCTTTTCCTAACGTAGATTTAAATCGTCTGTGTGCCCATAGATACTCAGCTGGATGTAGAAGAATTTTGTCTTGCATCAGGTCATTAATTTCTTGCGCTAACTCTTCAGAATTCAGCTCCATATGATCAATTAATTCTAACTTAAGAATCAATCTATTATTTTTATAATATGAATTTAAAAATAATAAATTAGCATTGGTTGCATCAATGATCTTTCTAGTGGTGATGATGGTAGCAGCCGCTTGATTAAAAAACTTTAATTGAACAGAATGATTCCACCCATAATCTTGATCTATCGCATACATAACGCTCTTTCCAGTCTTTAGCCATTTCATAAATTTTCGTGGATTACTTTTATCTGCGGTGCCTTTCATGCTTGAAAGCCGTCCTCTATCTTGAATTGCATTCATTGAAATAGAATTATGCGGTCTGCTGACTCCATACAATTCAGTATTCATGGCAAAAAGACGAGCATCTAATTCTAGATGTTGGGAGTGCTTGAAAATGATTAAGTTTCCATCATTAGAATTATTATTAGATAAAAGATCTAAACCAATTACCTCATAATCAACTTTGGTTTGTATTTTTTTATCTGACCAAAACCAAGCTATGCCTGTTTCTATAAATGATCTTCCCAAGAACATAAAGTTATCCTGCAAGAGTTTTTGTTGCTCCGCCTTTGATAGATTTAGGAAGCATGCTTCAATATTTGCTTGCGCAATTTCTTTTCTCTTCTTAGCAATAATAAATAGGAGCTTGCCACAGTATTTTCCTATTGCTGGATGCCATGAAGTTGGTAGATGGCAAAGACCTTGCCATAATGTCATCATTAACCTGATCAATATTATGAGTACATAAAAATTAAAGAATGTATTATTACATTAATTTAAATATACCTTTGATATGAAGTTGGTAATTTACAACCTTTTAATTGTAATGCTCATCCCAGTATTTGCATTAAGGATCTTTTTTAAGAGTTTTGCTGATTCAGATTATGCAAAGCATTTTGTTAATAGACTTGGATATAGCTACAGCAACCCAAGACAAACAAATAAAAAAACTATTTGGTTTCATGCTGTTAGTTTAGGTGAAGTTATAGGATCACAGCCTGTGATCAATAAACTAGCTGAGCACTTTGATATTGTAATAACAACTTCAACACCCACTGGCTTAAGAAGAGCAAGGGAAATATTTCCTGAAGAAATAGTAATTAATTATGCTCCCTGGGACTTTGTTTTATTTATTAATAGATTTTTAAATTTTTACAAGCCGGATGCCATTTTAATATTTGAGACAGAAATATGGCCATCAATGATTTCGCAAGCATTTCATAAAAATATTCCTCTTTATTTAGTTAATGGCAGGCTTAGTGAAAAGTCATATAAAGCCTATGCAATATCATCATGGCTCTTCAAAGATACATTAAAACAAATCACCTATTCTTTTGTTCAAACAATTAAACATAAGGAACGTTTTTTAAAGCTTGGTATTGAAGAGGATTGTATTGAGGTAGTTGGCTCAGTTAAATTTGATATTTCTGATATAGATGCTAATCCTATTAAAGCTGCTCCTTTTATTTTGGGAGCTAGCACTCATCCTGGAGAAGAAAAAATATTGCTCAATGCATACAATAGGCTACAAGCGAAACAAGACATAAAACTATTTGTTTGTCCGCGACATACCGAGCGAGCGGAAGAGATAGCTAAGCAAGCAGTTTTAATGGGGTTTAGGGCCAAACTATATTCAGATATAGACTCAGAAGATTATGATGTTTGCATCATTGATAGTACAGGTCTTTTACCACGCTTCTATGCATCTTCATTAATGTCTTTTGTTGGAGGTAGTTTAGTCCCGAGAGGAGGGCATAATTTAATTGAACCGGCTGTCTTAGGGTCTCCGATTATCATAGGTCCACACACATTTAATTTTGAAGACATTGTTCAGCAATTTGTTAATAATCATGCATGCATTAAGGTGATTAGTGAGGATGAATTGCTGGCTGCGATGGAACTTTTTATTGGAGATTTAAAAGTTACAAAGAATTATGTGCACCGAGCTAGAGAGGTTGTTAAAAAAAATAAAGGCTCAACAGAACTTCAAGCATCTTATATAATTAGGCAATTAGGAGAAAAAAGTTGAAGCTTATTACAGCAATCATTAAGCCATTTAAGTTAGAAGAAGTTCGCCAGTCACTTGATCTGATAGGCATTACCGGCATGACAATTACAGAGGTAAAAGGTTTTGGAAGGCAGAAAGGCCATACTGAATTATATCGAGGAGCTGAATATGTAATTGATTTTTTACCAAAAATCAAATTAGAAATTGCTGTATCAATTGACCAGCTTGATGAGGCCATAGATGCAATTACAAAAAGCGCAAGCACGGGAAAAATTGGAGATGGTAAAATTTTTGTATCTACTCTTGATAAAGTCATCAGAATTAGAACAGGTGAAACTGATCAAGACGCAATTTAAGAGTATTTGAAACTTATAAAAAAGCCCATAATATTCCTCTTAGGCCCAACCGCGTCTGGGAAGACAGACTGGGCCATTAACTGGCAAAATCAATTTGAAGTCTTAGAAATTATAAGCGTAGACTCTGTCATGGTTTATAAGGAATGCAATGTTGGATCTGCCAAGCCTTCAAATGCAATCTTGAAAAAACATCCTCACCATTTGGTAAATCATGTTTCTTTGGATTCTATATTTTCTGTTGCAGATTTTTATGACTCAGCCATGAAAATAATTAATGATATTCATGCTAGAGATAAGATTCCATTAATGGTTGGCGGCAGCATGATGTATTTTAATATTTTAAAAACAGGAATGAGCACTCTCCCCCCAGCTGATAGAATTCTTCGTGAGGATTTGGAGAAAAAAATTCTTATAAATGGAGTGGATGCCCTGCATGAAGATCTGAAGAGGCTTGATCCTGAAGCGGCAAAAAATATTGATTCTCATGACTCTCAAAGAATTGTAAGAGCAATTGAGATCATCACCTCAACAGGCAGGAGCTTGAATGAAAATCTTTTATCTGAACAGACTGGTGAATTAAAAGAAAAATATACATTAATAGAGTTTGGAATTTTTCCCGAGGACAGGGCAAAGCTTCATGAAAGAATAGAGTCTAGACAGGAGACATTGGTTGGAGAGAAATTGCTTGAAGAAATAACTAATATTCAAAATATTTTTGATCTTTCTGCTGAACATCCCGCAATGAAAGCAATAAATTATAGACAAGGATTGCAAGTAGTTGAGGGTAAGTTGGAAAAATCTAAATTATTTGAAAAATCTCTTTTTGCCACACGCCAATTTGCTAAAAGACAATGTACTTGGATGAGAGGATGGAAAAATTTGATCTATTTTGATCTTCATCAGGCAGAACAAGCTGCTGAGCAACTAAAAAAGCAACTTAATTTGCTTGAAATAGTTTAATTCTAAGGATTTACCCCCAAATTAAATTTATAATTAAACTTTATAACTATAGGTATCTAAGTGAATTGGGATAATCAAAACAATCAAGACCCGTGGGGCAGAAAAGATCAAGACGAAGTTTCGTTTGATGATTTGATAAAAAAGTTTTCTGTCATGTTTGGAAAACAAGGCTCAGGCTCCAATGGTTCCTCTGGTGGGAACGGATTTAACTTTCCTACAAAAAAAGCTTTTTTGTATGGATTTTTTGGACTGCTAGTTATTTATGCGAGTATGTCTATTTATCAATTAGACTCTCCTGAAAGAGCAGTCGTTTTGAGGTTAGGTGAATATCATTCAGAAACCGGCGAAGGTTTAAACTTTATGTTAGCTGGAATCGATGAAAGATATGTCGAAAATGTAGCCTTAACCAGACGTTATTCACAGACAGCAAACATGCTTACTAAGGATGAAAACTTAGTTGATGTAACTATCTCTGTTCAATACAGAATCAAAAATCTAAAAGATTTCGTTTTAAATGTCCGCGATCCAGAAAGCAGCCTTAGAGAAGCCACGGAAAGCTCATTGCGACATGTTGTTGGGGATAATACCCTTGAGGAAACTCTTACAACTGGTCGTGAAATGATTGCGCAAGATGTTAATTCAAGACTTCAAAGCTATTTAGATTTATATGCAACTGGGCTTGTAGTGCAGCAGGTTAATATAGAAAAAACTGATCCACCTTCTGCTGTAAAAGCTTCTTTTGATGATGTTGTTGCAGCAAGAGAGGATAAAGAAAAATTACAAAATGAAGCTGATAGATATGGACTTTCGATTGTTCCGGAAGCCAGAGGACAAGCATTTGCTAGAATTCAGGCCGCCGAAGCATATAGAGAGGAGGTCGTGGCTAATGCAGAAGGAGAGGCTGTACGTTTCGATAAATTATTAGCGGAGTATCAAAAAGCGCCAAAAGTTACTCGAGACAGACTTTATCTAGATGCTTTACAAGGTCTATATAGCAACTCAACAAAAGTTTTGATGGATGTCGAAGGAGGCAATAATCTTATGTACCTCCCATTAGACAAAATTCTTGAGCAAAACAGACCACAGGAGGAAGACTAATGACTAAAGGAATGAATCTCTTGGTTCTTGCAGGACTTATTCTTGCATTAATACTGAATAGCTTATTTATTATTGATGAAAAAGAAGACGGAATAGTTTTTCAATTTGGTGAAGCCATCAAATCAGATCTTCCAACTGGCTTAAATTTTAAATTACCAATTATCCAGAATGTAAAAAAATACGACTCAAGACTTCAAACTCTTGATGAAGAGCCCAATAGAATATTAACAGTAGAGAGCAAATACCTTATTGTTGATTCGTTCGTAAAATATCGAATTACTGACGTTAGAATTTTTTACGATGCTACTAGTGGAAGTTTTATTAATTTAAATAATTTGCTTGGACAAAGAACTGCATTTGAACTCAAAAATCAATTTGGTAGAAGAACAGTAACCGAATTAGTTTCAGGTGAAAGGGACCAGTTGATGAGCGACATGCGAAAAAATTTAGGAAATTCTGTATCTGACCTAGGTATAGAGATCATTGATTTTAGAGTTAAAAGAATTGATTTACCGCCTGAGCTAAGTAACTCTGTGTATGAAAGAATGCGTTCAGAGAGAAATAGATTAGCTGAGGAATTGCGCGCTGAAGGAAATGAGCTTTCAAATGAAATTCGATCCACTGCAGACAAAGAAAGAGTTATTATTCTTGCAGAAGCCTACAAAACTTCTGAACAAATTCGAGGAGATGGCGATGCTACAGCAGCAGCAATTTATGCTAAATCCTTCTCTAAGGATCCTGAATTTTATGAGTTTACTCGAAGTATGAGAGCTTATGACGCGACTTTTAATAATAAATCAGATGTTTTACTTATTGATCCTAAGTCTGATTTCTTTAAATACTTGAATAAGTCCAAAGGCAATAATTAATACTCTATGAGCAACAACACCCTTATCTTGGGCTTGCAATGGGGTGATGAGGGCAAAGGAAAAATCGTAGACGCTTTGGCTGAAACTTCTGAAGCAGTATGTCGTTTTCAAGGTGGCCATAACGCAGGACATACACTCAAAGTTGATGGTGAGCAAAAAGTCCTCCATCTAGTTCCTTCAGGCATTCTTCATCCTTCAGTTCATTGTGTCTTGGGTAATGGCTTGGTTTTATCTCTTCCAGCTTTGGCCAAAGAAATTCAGGAATTACAAGACAGTGATATTAGTTTTAAAGACCGTTTTTATGTCAGTGAAGATTGCTCATTAATTCTGCCCACTCATATAGCTATTGATAAGGTGCGAGATAAACAAGAGGGCATTGGGACAACTGGAAGAGGAATTGGCCCAGCCTATGAAGACAAGATTGCTAGACGCGCAGTGCGTTTTGGAGACTTAAAAAATATTGAAGAGCTCAAAATAAAGTTATTAACATTGGTTAATTATCATAATCAAATTTTACAGAATTTATACAATGCTCAACCTATAGCCTTTGAGGATGTTTTAGAAGAGTTGACAAGCAATATAGATCTTTACAATAAATATCATTGTAAAACTCAGGATCTCTTAAAGCTTTGGGTAAAACAGGGTAAGAACATCCTTTTTGAAGGTGCACAGGGCTCTATGTTAGACATTGATCATGGAACCTATCCATATGTCACCTCTTCCAGCACTACTGCAGGCGGTTTATCTTCAGGGTTGGGTGTGGGCCCACGACATATTGATTCTATTTTGGGAATTACCAAGGCATATACTACTCGTGTTGGCGAAGGCCCTTTTGCTACCGAGTTATTTGATTCCAATGCAGAGCAATTGGCAAAGGTTGGACATGAATTTGGCGCAACAACTGGCCGTCCAAGAAGATGTGGATGGCTAGATTTGAAGGCATTAGAAACCATTGTTTTTATTAACTCTGTTACTAATCTCTGCATCACAAAATTAGATGTTCTAGATGACTTTGAAGAAATTCAAGTGTGTATTGATTATGACCAAAATCAGCAACCGATTTATAAAACATTCTCTGGTTGGAAGCAGGATACATCTAATGCTAGATCTTTTGATGATTTACCTATAGCTGCTCAGGACTATATAATATTTATTGAAGAGACTTTGGATTGTCCTGTTGGTATAGTTTCGGTAGGACCATCAAGAGATCAAACAATTTATAGAGCTTAGCTTTATCAATTCTGGAGACATATGAGAAACCTTCTAACTTCACTCGTTCTACTTTTTATTTTTACTGTAGCTATTTTTTTTGGAGGCGCAGTTTTAAAAGTTTTTGGAACATTGGATGGGCCTGGAGTTATTGAGGGAAGAGTTCTTCCAGAAAAAGCACTTCAAGATAGAGCCACGAGGATTAATCTGGTGAAATCAGAATTAGAGGTTTTGGATGAAAAACAAATTCTCTTTGGTGATCTACATGTTCATACAACCTACTCAACAGACGCATTCATGTGGTCTTTGCCTTTTATGAATGGTAAAGGAGCCTCCCCATTAGCAGACGCATGTGATTACGCAAGATTTTGTTCAGCTTTAGATTTTTGGTCTATCAACGATCATGCTGAAGCTAGCACTCCAAGAAAATGGCTGGATACAAAACAAAGCATTCAACAATGTAATAATTTATCAGAAGGGACAGATGATTTAGTTAGCTTTTTAGGATGGGAGTGGACTCAGGTTGATCCGAATCCAGAAAATCATTATGGACATAAAAATGTTATTTTTTTAGAAACCGATGATGCTTTGGTTCCACCAAGAGCAATTGGCTCGGGAGGAGTTGCTCCATTGGTAATGAGACTTGGTTTGCCATGGACAATGTCTGCTTTGCCTTCAACTCTAGATTTCAAAAATAGAGATAGATTCTTCGCGTTCGACAAATTTTTTGACGAAATCCAAGCAACGCCTATATGCCCTGAAGGAGTTAATACCAGAGATCTTCCTGTGAATTGTTACGAGGAGGCAACTAATCCAAATATTTTGTTTCAGAAATTGAAAGATTGGGATACACCTTACATGGTAATTCCTCATGGCACTACTTGGGGATTTTATACTCCACCAACATCTGATTGGAAAAAACAATTAAAAGATTTTAAGGACGATGAGTCTCAATTTTTATTTGAAATTTATTCTGGTCATGGTAACTCAGAAGAATACAGAACTTGGAATGATTCAGATATAGATCTAAACGTTGAGCTTTTTTGTCCCGATGAAACTAAAGATTTCTTACCAACCTGCCAACAGGCTGGCAATATTATGGCTGAAAGATGCCAAACCTCTGGGATGGATGATCAAACTTGTAAGTATTTAGTAGATCAAACGAAATTATTTGCAGCTCAAATGGGCTCAACAGGATATGCTGCAGTGAATGAAACAAATCCTGATGATTATTTAAATGCTGGGCAATGCAATGATTGTTTTCTGCCATCATTTAACTATAGGCCTCTAGGCTCTGCTCAGTATGTTTTAGCATTAAGTGATTTTACCGATAAAGAAAATCCACAACGTTTTAAGTTTGGGTTTATTGGTTCAAGCGATAATCATGGTGCTCGACCAGGTACAGGATATAAAGAAATTGATCGACTTTTTAATACTGAGGCTAATGGTTTCAATGACCCATTTTATGAAAAAATGAGCGATTTAAGGCGCCCAAAAGGTGAATTAGAACCCTCTTATGTTGATTTGGGCAATACTAACTTGAGCAGTATTATGGATTTAAATATAGCTACGGACGCTGAAAGACAAAGTGCATACTTTATGTCTGGAGGCCTAGTTGCTGCTCACTCAACATCTAGAAAAAGAGAATCAATTTGGGATGCTCTAGAAAGAAAAGAAGTTTATGCAACTTCTGGACCAAGAATTCTTTTGTGGTTTGATGCAGAAACTCAATCTGAATCTTTATCAATGGGCTCAGAAGTTGAAAGTAATGAATCACCAGTATTCACTGTAAAAGCAGCGGGCTCTCTTAAGCAAAAACCTGGTTGTCCTGAATACAGCAATAATGGATTAACAAAAGAGCGTTTAGAGAAGATTTGTAATTCAGAATGTTACAACCCTAGTAATGAAAGAAGAGTTATTACACGAATTGAAGTTATTAGAATTTTGCCACAACAATATGAAAATGAACCAGTTGAAGGCCTTGTAGAAGATGTATGGAAGACTTTGCCTTGCAATAGTACAACTTGCGAGGTGTCATTTAAAGACGAGCAATTCTCAATTGGTCGAAGAGATGCTGTTTATTATGTTAGAGCCATCGAAGAGCCCTCGCTAAAACTTTCTGCTGATCCATTGGGTTGTGAATTTGATGAAAATGGTAAATGTATCAAAACTGAAATATGTAGAGTAGGGGTTCATGAGAATAGAGGAGACTGTCTTGCTCCTGCAGAAAATAGAGCTTGGTCAAGCCCAATTTACGTTAACTACCCTTCCTAAGTTAGTCTGCTTTGTTTGTCTTTAACCAATCATCTAGCTTGGCATTTACAAATTTATAAGAGCTTGGATTAGAAAATTTCTTTGCTAGGCGAATGCATTCATCAATCACGACAGGATGAGGCAACTCATTAGCGCGTATCTCAACTATTCCAAGCCATAAAATGGCTTCATCTATAATCTCTAGATTCTCACCTTCATTATTCTTGAGATCTCTTGTGATTTCTTTTAAGTCATCTGATTGTTCAAAAATATTTTCTAATCTTTGCTTGAAGTAATTAAAGCTTATTTTTTTGGGTGTATTTTCTTTTAGGAATTGATCTATCAGAAAGTTTAAATTTGATTCATGAAATATGTATTGATAGATTGCTTGAACCAAGCACTCACGAGTTTGAAGCTCTTGTTTGTACTTCCCTAAGTTTTTAGACATCTTTAGCTGAGCATTTCAACAAGTGACTGAGCAATTTCTTTACCTTTGTTTAATTTTGATGCATCGGTGCGTTCTTGAGCTTGAGATAAATTTTCAGTAGCAATTAAACCAAAGCCAATGGGCTTATTTGCATTCACACTGACTTGCATTAATCCATGAGCAGTTGATTCTGATATGAGTTCGTAATGCGTTGTTTCACCTCTAATTACCACTCCATATGCAATGACTCCATCTGCATCAGTTAATTCTTTTTGAGCTGCATGGACAAGCTCCCATGCACCAGGAACATGTACAGTTTTTATGTTAGTGAAACCAAGCTCTTCTAAATGTGCTTTTCCTGAGTCTAATAATTCATCAACTAGCTCAGCATTCCATTTTGACGCCACTATGGTAATTTTTTTATTTACATCAACTTGTTTTGATGAGTATGAGAATCCATCTTTGCTCATTGTTCAAACCCCGTGACCTCAAGATCAAATCCAGACAAGGAGGGATATTTTACTGGCGTTCCTAGCAATTTAATTTGTTGCAATCCAAGTTCTTTAAGAATTTGTGATCCTATGCCCACGGTCTTTGTTTCAGGCTTAACAGATGATTTTGTTCCCATAAGATCATTCATAACCTCGTCAGCATTTTGATAATTGCCAATTAAAAGTAAAACACCGCATTCCTCTTTCCCGATTCTTTTTAGGGCTTTTTCTAGGTTGAGTCTTTTACCAAATTCTTCAATACCTATTAAGTCATGCAATGTATTGGGAACATGAACTCGAACAAGCGGGGAATCAGAAGTAGTCAGATCACCTTTGACAAAAGCTAAATGGAGATTATCAAAAATGCTGTCTCGCCATGCAGAAAGCTCAAACTGAAGACCATTAATTTCAACAGATTTTGAGTATTCCAGATGAACAGATTTTTCCTTGAGAGTACGATAATGAATTAAATCAGCTATTGTCCCAATCTTCATTTCATGAGTTGAAGCAAATTTCATTAAATCATCTCTTCGAGCCATGCTTCCATCATCATTCATGATTTCGCATATCACACCAGCTTCCTCAAGACCTGCCAGTCTTGCTAAATCACATGCAGCTTCGGTATGACCTGCACGGCTCAGGACTCCTCCTTCGAAAGCCCTTAATGGAAAAATATGGCCTGGCTGAACTATATCTCCTGCTTTAGCATTTTTTTTTGCTGCTGCGATTATGGTTTTAGCTCTATCTTCAGCAGAAATGCCTGTAGAGATTCCTTCAGCAGCTTCGATGGAAACAGTAAACCCTGTGCCATGTTTGGCTCGATTATTATTGGTCATCATAGGGAGATTAAGTTGATCGCATTTTTGAGGAGATAGTGGTAAGCATACTAAACCTTTTGCTTTGCTAATCATAAAATTAATTTTTTTATCATCAACAAGCTCGGCAGCGCAAACCAAATCACCTTCATTTTCTCTATCTTCATCATCTAGCAAAATAACTATCTTGCCAGCTGCAATATCCTGAATGATCTCTTCTGTTGTATTAAATTCCATTTGTCTTATATATGCATTAAATGCTCAAAAACAATCAAAGATTCTTATTGTAGTAAGTTGTCTTGATATCCTCTTTAAATCTCTCCAGTCTAACCATCTTTAATTTCATTGAAGTTCTGATGGTATCAGGAGGATTAAGATTCAAAGCATCCTTGCTTTCTTTACCCAGAAACATGGGTGCAGTATATAGCACCAATTCATCAAATAAATTATTAACAATAAATGCATTTAAAGTCTTTTGACCACCCTCAACCAAAATACTAGATACACCTCTATCCAAAAGATCTTGCAGGAATTCCTCTAGGAAATTTTGCTTCTTGTATTCTAAATACTCTACATTTTTAGATTTTTTGGCTGATTGCTTAGACCCAATAATAATTTTTGAATTACCAGCAAAAATTTTGCTAACTTTTTTTGATCTCTTGAGACTACCAAGGATAATTTTTACTGGCTGCTCAATCGCTTCACCCTTGCCCAAACCTAACTCATTCTTAGTCAATCGAACTGTAAGCGAAGGGTTATCTTGTTCAGCCGTATTTCTTCCCACTAGAATCCCTTTAACTCTTGATCGAATGTGATGACTATTTTTGCGTGACTCAGGATTTGTGATCCATTTACTTTGTCCACTTTTAAGGGCAATTTTCCCATCAAGTGATTGGGCGCTTTTAAGGATGATGTAGGGACGACGCTTTCTTTGATTGGTAAAAAAAACCCGGTTCAATTCTTTGCACTCATCTTTAAGCAGGCCAATGTTTGTTTTAATACCAGCTTTTTTAAGTAATTTAATTCCTCGCCCATTAATTTTTGGATTTGGGTCAAGGGTTCCGCAGAAAAACTTTTTAATCTGATATTCAATCAAAGCATTCGAGCATGGAGGGGTATTTTTTTCAATTGAGCATGGCTCAAGGTTTACATAGACATTTGATCCAGCAATAAGTTTAAGAGCTTTTTTAGCGCCAAATTTTTTCTTACAGTTTTTTATGGCATTTATTTCAGCATGATCTTTGCCATATTCCTTATGCCATCCCTCACCAATTATTTTATTGTTTTTTACAATTACACAACCAACCATAGGGTTTGGCTGAACGTTGAGTTGACCCTTTTTTGCAAGCTCAATAGCTCTAGCCATAAAGTCTAGGTCTTTCATTTTTTCTTTTTTGTTCTTTTCGGCTTTTCTTTAGATAAAGAAGATATTTCGTCTGCAAACTCTTTAATATCTTGGAAGTCACGATACACAGACGCAAACCTTACGTAAGCAACCTGATCAACTCTTTTTAAATTTCGCATAACGATTTCACCAAGCTGGCGCGAGGCTATTTCCCTTTCGCCGAGCTGACGAATTTCAGTCAAAATACTTCCAAACACTCCATCCACTTCTTCAGCAGATAAAGGCCTTTTTTCAAGGGCTCTAAGCATCCCGCCTTTCAACTTAACTCCATTGAATGGCTGTCTTTCCCCATCACTTTTAACGATCCTAGGCAGGGCAAGATCAGCAGTCTCAAAGGTTGTAAACCTTGCATGACAGACTTCACATTCTCTCCTTCTTCTAATTTGCGAGCCATCACCAACAAGCCTTGAATCAATAACTTTGGTATCTTGGGCTTGGCAGAAAGGACAAAACATTTTTATTTATATACCGGAAAGTTTCTACATAGTTGAACTACTTGATCTTTGATGAGATTAATTTTATCAGCATTGCCAAGGTCAAGAACAATATCGCAGATCCAATTAGTTAATAGCTCCACTTCATCATTTCCAAAACCCCTAGTGGTAACAGCAGGTGTACCCAATCTTATTCCTGAAGTTACAAATGGTGACTGCGGATCATCCGGAACTGCATTTTTATTAACAGTTATATTTGCTTTTCCTAAAGCTAGCTCACAATCTTTGCCAGTCAACCCTTTGCTTATCAAATCCATTAAGACGATATGATTATCAGTTTTACCAGTGACAACATTAATGCCACGGTCCTGAATAACTTTGCACATTAGTTTCGCATTATCAATCACACGTTGCATGTATTGCTTGAAATCTGGCTCAAGGGCTTCTTTAAAGCATACTGCTTTTGCTGCTATGACATGCATAAGTGGCCCACCTTGAGATCCAGGAAATACAGCTGAGTTTAGTTTTTTTTCTAAAGCCTCATTTGATTTTGCAATGATAATTCCCGATCTTGGACCTCTCAGTGTTTTATGAGTAGTAGAAGTCACCACGTCAGCATAAGGAACAGGTGAGGGGTACAGACCGGCCGCAACCAGACCTGATACATGCGCCATGTCAACAAGAAAATAAGAACCTGTTTCATCAGCAATATCTCTAAAAATCTTCCAATCTATAGTTCCTGAAAAGGCTGAAAAACCAGCAATGATCATTTTCGGGTTATGTTTTTTGGCTAAATCCCTAACATGATCGTAATCGATGTCATGTGTTTCTGGATGAAGGCCGTATTGAAATGCCGTGTAGTTTTTACCTGAAAAATTTACCTTTGCTCCATGAGTTAAGTGGCCTCCGTGATCAAGGCTCATTCCAAGAATCGTATCATTTGGTTCAAGCATAGCTAAAAACGCAGCCGCGTTTGCTGAGGATCCAGAATGAGGTTGAACATTTGCATAATCCGCCTTAAAGAGTTTTTTAGCTCTATTAATGGCTAATTCTTCTGCTATATCTACATTTTCGCAACCACCATAGTATCTTTTATGAGGATAGCCCTCAGCGTATTTATTTGTAAGTACTCCTCCTTGTGCCTCCATTACTCTCTGGCTGGCATAATTTTCAGATGCTATGAGTTCAATGTGCTCTTCTTGGCGAGTAGATTCTTGATTAAGAGCCTGCCAAAGCTCGGCATCATATTTTTCTATGTTCTGTGAATTAGCAAAGATTGAATCAGCTTGAGATTCCATTGATTACTCCAAAAATACTTATAATTTTAATTAAAAAGTTTGAGAACCTTATTCTAGATTATCTACGGCTTCTTGTGGGAAAAAGGATGCGATCTTTTGGGAAAAGTTGCCTTACAAATTTTACAAGTAATTCCATGGCATTGTTGTGCCTGGCAAAATTCTCTTCCCCAAAAGATGATTTGAAGATGAAGCTTGTTCCAAGAATCTTTTGGAAATATTTTTTTTAGATCCTTTTCGGTTTGTTGGACATTTTTTCCCTTGGTTAGACCCCATCTTTGAGCCAGTCTATGGACATGGGTATCTACAGGAAATGCTGGTTGTCCAAACCCCTGACTAATTACAACTGATGCGGTTTTATGACCAACTCCTGGGAGTTTCTCTAGCGCTTTAATATCCTCAGGAACTTCTCCTTTGTAGGTATCGCATAAGATATTGGAAAGTTTATGTATAGCTTTAGATTTTTGAGGCCCTAAACCGCAGGGTTTAATAATGTCATATATTTCCTCTGGGCTTTTGGTGCTCATATCTCTTGGGTTATCTGCCAGCTGGAAAAGTTTAGGAGTTACCTTGTTCACTCTTTCATCTGTGCATTGGGCAGATAGCAGAACTGCAACTAGAAGCGTGAAATTATCTTCATGATCAAGCGGTACAGGAGTTGCAGGATAATATTCCTCTAAAATTTTTTGTACAATTGAAGCTCGTTCTGCCTTTGTCATCTTTTAAACTTTAATTAGAAATATTAGTGTTTTTTTATAATTCAAATTTTTAAATATTCGTCATATTGATAGTCATTGATTTGACCAATCAATACCTTTAACATCTTTACACAATGCTTTACTTTTACAAGCAATCAAGAGTTAAATTCAACACAAAAATCTGATGCAAGACTACAACACAGAACATCCATTTGACATCACTCTTTCTGAGGATCAACAAATGACATGGGATATGCTCAGAAAATTTGGTGAAACTGAGCTTCGACCTCATGCGAGACAGGCTGAGAGCGATGGCAGGCCTAGCGATGAATTGCTTGAGAAAATTAAATCTTTGGATCTTATTCCTCTCATCATCCCTGAGGCATATGGCGGGATGGGATTGGAGCAGGACTCTGTTTCAAATGCTTTGGCCCTTGAAGCACTTGCATATGGAGACCTATCACTAGCAATGTCCGTGTCTATTCCTTTGTTGACTGCTCAAATTATTTCAGAGCATGGTAGTGAAGAGCAGAAAGCAGAACTTTTGCCTATGTTTGTCAATGGATCAATTTTTCATGTGGGCCTTGGTATTAATAACACTATGCTTGCTACTGATCCATATCAATCAAGCGTTACTGCAGATGAGAGTGGCGAAGAAATTATTCTCAATGGATCGAAAACCGGTGTTGCCTTTGCAAATGAAGCCAACACTTTTTTGATTTCTGCATCCAATGAATCAGGCGAATGCAATTTATATTTTGTTAATAAAGATCAAGAGGGAGTCGAAATTGAAGACAAGGAGTTTATGGGCTTAAAGGGCGCGCCTTTATCACAAATTAATTTATCTAATTGCAAAATTAATGCTTCACAGAAACTCGGCGGACACAATTACTCTATTAACTATGAATCGCTTGTAGATTCTTCTCGAATTGGCATGTCAGCTCTAGCGCTGGGGGTCTGTCAAGCTGTTTTAGATTATGTTGTTCCATACACCAATGAGCGAGTTGCTTTTGATGAGCCCATTTCAAATCGACAGTCGGTAGCCTTCATGATTGCTGATATGGCAATTGAAACTGAAGCCTTAAGGTTAATGATATATAAAGCTGCTGCCTTGAAGGACCTTGGTGAAGACTTTCATAAGCAGGCATCGCTTACATATCGATTTGCCACCCATCACGGAATGAAAATTGGAACTGATGGCGTCCAATTGCTTGGAGGTCATGGTTTTACTCATGAGCATCCTGTTGAACTTTGGTACAGAAATTTAAGAGCCATCGGTATATTTGAAGGAGGCGCAGGAGTTTAAAATGATACATCCACTTTTACCCAATCAATTACAAAAAACTCAAGAGACCATGAGAATGGCTGCGGAATTTATATTACGTCCTATTTCCAGGAAGTATGATAAGGCAGAGCACGAACCGCCCCTTGAAATGGAGCAACTTAATCAAGCTGCTGCAGCGCAAAAAAAAGAAAGTGGTGTGGGTGATGATTCTGTAAAGTCAATGGATTTGGGTGGAAGAAGTCTATGGGCTGTAATCTCTTTAGAGCAAATGTGCTGGGGTGATGTCGGTCTATTTCTTGCTAGGCCAGGCACTGGATTGGGAAATGCTGCCATCATGGCGGTTGGCAACCAAGAGCAAAAAGCTTTGTGGGGAAAAAGATGGGCTGCTATGGCAATAACAGAACCTGCTGCCGGCTCAGACTCAAAAAATATCTCAACAACCGCTGTCTTGGAAGGAGATGAGTGGGTTTTAAATGGAGAAAAGATCTATGTTACTGATGGAGATCGATGTGATTGTGTTGTCGTTTGGGCAACCTTAAACAAGGATATGGGTAAAACAGCAATTAGATCATTCATTGTTGAAAAAGGTACCCCAGGATTTACCGTTGCAAGGCTTGAAAAGAAATTGGGTATCAGAGCATCTGATACTGCAACTTTAATTTTTGATAATTGCAGAATACCTCGTGAAAATTTGCTTGGTGGTAAGGAAGAAATTGAAACAGATATTAATGCTGCCAAAAAATCATTTGGTGGTGCCATGCAAACTTTTGACAACACGCGACCCATGGTTGCTGGAATGGCAATCGGTCTAGGTCAGGCCGCATTGGATATGACCAGAGCTTTGCTAACCGAAGAGGGTTATGAAGATAATTTTGGTCGATCTATGCACCAACAAACAGCCATTCAAAATGAATTAGAGATGCTTGAAGCCGAATTAGAAGCAGCAAGATTGCTGGTTTATAAATCAGCTTGGATGATGGACAACAAAATGCCTAATTCTAAAGAAGCATCCATGGGCAAGGCCAAAGCGGGCAGAATTGGCAATAGAATTTCTTTAAAGTGCGTTGAAATTTGCTCTATGCAGGGTTTTTCAGAGGATCATTTGCTTGAAAAGTTCTCACGTGATTCAAAAATTCTTGATATTTTTGAGGGCACCCAACAAATCCAGCAATTGATTGTAGCAAGGCAAGTTTTGGGTAAAAGCTCCTCTCAACTAAAATAAGTAATATTTATTTACCTTATAAGTAAAAGATATAATAAAATAGCAACCACATAACCATTGCAATGCCTTTACCATTAGGTATATCATGCATTTACTAGTTCAATCAATCAACTTTAAGGGGGAAGATTATGAACAGATATTTCTATGCTTTTTTATTAGCATTTACTTTTAGTGCAGTACCTTCAATAGCTCAAGAGAATTCAGCTCGAGAGATTGAAGAAGTTGTCATTACAGCTTTAAGAAAAGAAACAAATCTACAAGATACTGCGATTACCATTACTGCGATAACAGGCGCTGATCTTGAGGTAAAACAAATTGAAAACTTTGAAGATCTTCAGTTTGCAGTTCCAACATTAGGTTTTGCAAAGGGAGCTTATTCAGGCGCAGGTATTACTCTTAGGGGTATCGGTAATTTCGCTGTGGGTAACTCTACAAGTGCGAGTATTGGTTACTTCTGGAATGGTCAAAGCGCATCTGCTAGTGGACTTTATGAGGCAGAACTTTTTGATGTTGAGCGTGTAGAGGTTCTGCGTGGACCACAAGGATCATTGTTCGGAGCAGGAACCACTGGTGGTTTGATCCAAATGATTACAAAAAGACCTGACGCTGAAGTTGGTGGATATTTTAAGGCTGATATTGCTGATTATGATTCATTGCGAATGGAAGGAGCTGTTAATTTACCTCTTTCAGATAGATTAAGATCAAGGTTTGCATTTGCTTCATTGCAAAGAGAGGGTTTTGTAACCAATTCTCATACAGGCAATAAGCTTGATGACAGGAATACTCAAGCTGCAAGGATGTCTTTTGAGTTTGATTACTCAGATGACACAACCATGTCTTTGATATATGAGACAACTCAAGCAGATGATAATAGGCTAAGAGCCGCAAGACAGTTCTGTAAGCAAGATACATTTTTTGGCTGTAGCCCATATGAAAATGGAAATGATGCTGTATGGTCACCTGGTAGTTATGGTCACTGGGTCCCTTACATACAATATCAGAACACAGCTTTGGATTACACAATCTATGAAAACAACCCTTCTTCTGATTTAAGAAGCGTTAATCTTGATTTTGAGCCAACTCATGAGGCTACGCTTCAAAACACTGTATTTGAAATTAATAGCGCTCTATCAGACACCATTAACATGGTCTTTACTTATTCATATCACACTAGAGAGTACGAAGATTTTGCTGATTACGATCATGCTGTATCAGTGGTTCCATATTCCATGGGTCCAATTACATCTAATATTTTCTATGATACAACTAAAGGCAATATGGCTGGTGCAGGTCTTGGCATGAAAACTTATACAAGTGACCAAGCCATGGATAGGGCTTTTAATGAAGCTGAGTGGGAACAGTATGAACTAAGATTCTCATCTGACTATGATGGTGCATTTAATTTCACTTTCGGTCTTTTTGCTTCTGCTAGTGATAGCGAAACCAATTACAACATCGGAACTCCATACATGAGTTACTGGAGTGATGTTTCCACTGGACCGATTGGTGCAATCTTCCCAGATGCTGCTCCATATGGTGGAACTCCATTCTGGTTGGGTTGGTTCCAGACTTTACCAGTAGCATCTGCGCAAGCAACGCAAATGGTTATGGCAGGATTATTACCTCCAGCTCAGGCTCAAGGTTATGTCTTAAATACTGCTAAGAATGGCGGTAAAGGAAATGCCGATGCAAGTATTGGCCCAATGCATTTGGCTGAATGGCAGCAATATTTCCATGTTGACAGTAACATCAACAGAAGCAGTGAGGCTGTTTATGGTGAGATTTATTATGATCTTAGTGATGTTACAAGTCTGACAATTGGTGCTCGTTACACAGAGTATGAAATTAATGATAAGGCATTCAACTCTTTGCTTGACCTGCAAAACCAAGGTGCTGGGTATTATGGTTCAGTCAAACCGGCTCCAATACCAAGAAGTTATGCGGCTGAGGAGTCAACTTATAAGATTGGTATAGACCATAGTCTCAATGATAATCAACTTCTTTATGCAACCTATTCAACTGGGTTTAAACCAGGTGGATTTAACACTACTGATATTGCAGGCCTGGAAAATTTTGATTCAGAGGTTGCAAATGTGTTCGAGGTAGGGTTAAAGAGCTCTCTTATGGATGGAGCTCTGCAATTAAATGTATCTGCATACACCAATGATTATGAAGGTCTTCAGCTTTCACAAATTGTTAATCGTGCTTCCATTAACCAAAATGCCGATGTGAAAATTGAGGGCATAGAAGCAGAATTTACATTATTGTTATCTGAAACCTTGATGATTGACGGTTTTATATCTAATACAAGCACAGAAATTGAGGACTTCAAATCTGTCGATCCTCTGAATATTAATCAGGCGACTAAAAAGCTTCCGTTACCAGCTGGAGCAACAGGTTTCTTATCAGACTTTAAACCTCTGGCAGCAACATGTAATCCGGCTCTACTTCCAGCGCCTTCAAGTGCTAACTGTGCATTAGGATTAGCAGCTTCTAACGCTTTACTTGGAGCTCTGGTTTTATATACACCGACTGATGCCGGATATGTGTTTAAATCTTTTGGACCTTTATGTACAGCACCATTCTTTGGCTTAGATTCAACAACATTGCCATGCCCGATTACAGATGGAGTTGAGGCAGATTTATCTGGTAATTCTCTTCCTATGGCTGCAGAGTTGAACTATAGACTTGGTGTAACTAAGTTTGTAGATACAGCTGCGGGTTCATGGGCATTTAGAGTGGATTATTCATACAGGGATGATTATTACAGTACTGCATTTAATAGATCTCGTGGTCATATTGAGGATGTAAGTCTCATTGATTTATCTCTTAAATATACTCCTGTTTCTGAAAAGTGGTTCTTTGGAGCTTACGTTAGAAACCTGGGTGATGAAGATCATGTTTATGCATACTACTCAACAGATGTGACTGTTGGTGGTTTCCAAAATGGTGTTGCTCTAGATCCTAAGATCTTTGGAATTAACTTTGGAATGAATTTTTAATCTTTCATTTTAGATATAATAAAGCCCGGATTATTTCCGGGCTTTTTTTTGATGAAAATATTTACAAAACGTTTTAACAGGATCCTCGCAAAACTCCAAGAGAGCTTTCTGGAAGAAAATCGTGAAAACAAAAAAATGCTTGATACCTACATTCGCTTTGTTGAGGGGTCAGTAACTGAGCATGAATTAGATATAGCTAATTCTCAGCTACGTCAAATCTTAAAGAATTTAGGTTTAGGTATTTTGCTAATCCTTCCTTTTAGTCCAATTACTCTTCCATACATTTTTACCAAAGCTAAAGAGTTAAATATTGATTTAATTCCAAATTGGTATAAGTCTTTAAGTAATGACGACGATCGTTTAGAATAACTCGTTACTAATTTTGGAGTATAAACATGAAAACAGCGGTTATCGTCGATAGCGTAAGAACTGGTCTTGCTAAATCACATCGCGGAGGCTTCAACATGACTCGTCCAGACGACATGTTGGCTCACATTATTAATGCTATGTTGGATAGAAATCCCAATTTGTCACCTGAAGTGGTTGAAGATGTCATTATGGGTTGTGGAAATCCTGAAGGCGCAATGGGGCATAATATTGGTCGAAATGCTGCGGTCTTATCTAACCTTCCACTCACAGTAGGTGGTACAACTGTTAATCGTTATTGCTCTTCTGGATTACAATCAATTTCCATGGCTGCAAGTCAGGTGATGGCAGGGTGTTATGACACAGTTATTGCTGGGGGTGTAGAGCAGATCACCATGCTTTCAGGCAAGCAAAATATGGATGGTTTTGTTAATGAAAAGTTAGCTGAGAGTCATCCTGGTATTTACCACCCAATGGGAATTACTGCTGAATGTGTTGCTAACAGATACAACGTTTCAAGAGAGGCTCAAGATGAAATCGCTTTTGAAAGCCAAAGAAGAACAGCAGCCGCACAGGAAGCCGGTAAGTTTGTTGATGAGATCATTCCAATGGATACAAAGATGATGCTGATGAACAAAGAAACTGGTGAATCTAAAGAAGTTGATTGCACAGTAGACAAAGATGAGTGCAATAGACCTGGAACAACTTTAGAAGGTTTGGCAGCATTGAAGCCAGTCTTTGATCCTGAGAATGGTTCAGTTACTGCTGGTAACTCTTCTCAGCTTTCAGATGGCGCTTCAGTAACGCTCGTCATGAGCGAAGAAAAAGCTCTTGAGCTGGGCTTAAAACCAATGGCTTACTTTAGAGGGTTTACAACAATGGGCTGTGAACCAGATGAAATGGGAATCGGACCAGTATTTTCTGTACCTAAACTTTTAAAATCTCATAACATGAGCGTTGATGATATTGATCTTTGGGAGCTGAATGAAGCTTTTGCAGTTCAAGTTGCATATTGTCGTGATCAACTAGGCATCTCAATGGATAAACTTAATGTAAATGGTGGTTCAATTTCAATTGGACATCCCTTTGGCATGACAGGATCCAGACAAGTTGGCCATATTGTTCGCGAGCTAAACAACCAAGATAAGCAATTTGGTATTGTAACCATGTGCGTTGGTGGTGGAATGGGCGCAACTGGCTTATTTGAAAGATACCCAAGTTAATATAAGTTCAGAATTCTCAATCATTAAGAAGTACCTATCAGGCATAGGTGCTTCTTATTTTACAACCAATGGAATTAATCTTGCAGGTGGCGATGACTGTGCTGTAATTGCAGCCAATTCAAAATTACTCATCAGCACCGATACTTCTGTAGCTGGCGTGCATTTTTTAAAATCTATGCCTGCGGAATCAATTGCGTATAGATCTGTTGCAACCGCATTAAGTGATATAGCAGCAATGGGTGGTAACCCAGTAGCCTTTAGTCTTTCTTTGGTAATGCCAAACTTTAATTCAGACTGGATGAAAGCTTTCAAAAAAGGGCTGCAAAAAATTTCTAAGGAATTTAAGTTTCCATTGATTGGTGGAGATCTAGCAAAAGGTCCTTTGCAGATCAGCGTAACAGTATTGGGCAAACCGGAGAAAAAAACCTTGTTGAGATCTAACGCTCAATCTGGCGATCTATTATGTTTATCTGGCGCTCTAGGATTTGGATATATTGGGTTGAAAGAATACAAAAGAAGTGGCGAACTAAATAGTAAAACAAAACCTTATTTATTTCCTTCTGCGCAGATAACCTATGGACGAATGATTGCGAACATTGCGTCTTCTGCTATCGATATCTCTGATGGAATTGTTCAAGATCTTTCTCATTTAACTTTAAGTTCAGGAGTTGGATGTAATCTTGATTTAGATCAAGTGCCTGTAGCTGATAAACAATATACCAAGCAATGCTTAGAATTTGGAGATGACTATCAACTGTTATTTACAGTACCTCCAAAAAAATTATTATCTCTTCAAGCTAAACTCAATTCCAGCAAAAAAAAATGTCATACTATTGGCGTTATGGGCGGTAAAAAATTAATACTAACTAATAATAAGGGTTCAATAAAAAATTGGGATCATTTTCAGTAGGATGGATTTTCCCAATTTAAAAAAACCTTCCCATCTTTTTGCTACATGGTTTGGGGTAGGTTTATTGCGACCAGCGCCTGGGACTTGGGGGAGTTTAGCCGCTATACTCATTTGGTACTTCGCAGAGTTTTTACACTCAACAACTCATATCATTTTACCAATCTTTATCTTATTTTCTTGGCTGGTTTGTTCTCAAGCAGCAAAAGACAGTGATTCCAAGGATCACTCAGCAATTGTGATTGATGAAGTAGCAGGAATGTTTGTAACTGTATCTTTTGTTTCTCATGGAATCGTGACCTATCTATGCGCTTTTTTACTTTTTAGATTATTTGATATTTGGAAGCCTTGGCCAATTTCTTGGGCAGACAAAAATATACAAGGAGGTCTTGGTATTCTTCTTGATGATTTAATAGCAGGATTATTTGCTGGTGGTATAATTTATACAATTTTAATCCTAATTTAAATCCATTGAATAGTTGCAAGTTTGTATCTGAATCCGCATTGCCGACAAAGTTTGGTGATTTTACTATTTCAGCCTTTGAAGAACCCAATGGTAAAGATCATATAGCGTTAACCATTGGTAATATTCATAATCAAGATGCGGTTATGTGTAGGGTTCATTCTGAATGTTTAACTGGAGACGCTTTGCATAGCCTAAGGTGTGATTGTGGCCCTCAATTACAATCAGCACTAAAAATGTTAGCTGAAAATAAATCTGGGATTCTCTTATATTTAAGACAAGAGGGCAGAGGCATAGGCTTGGTTAATAAAATCCGAGCATATGCTCTACAAGATCAAGGTCACGATACTGTTGAGGCTAATGAGTTGTTGGGTTTTCCAGCTGATTTAAGAGAATATAATATTTGCTTGGATATAATGCAGCATTTTAATATTACTTCAGTAAACCTCTTAACAAATAATCCAAAAAAAGTAGATGCCCTAGAAGAGGTTGGTATCAAGGTTGTGAAAAGGACCTCTCTTCATGAAGGCGCCAATGAAAAGAATCAAAACTATCTCGATACCAAAAGAGATAAGATGGGACACTTAAGATAAGCAGTCTTTTACTTTAGTCAGAATTCCTTTTTTATCCAGACCAGCCATCTCAAGCATCTCTGCTCGACTTGCATGCTCAATAAATTGATCTGGGATACCGCATATGATGATTTGCTGTTTCATTTTATTCTCCTGAGCCCATTCACTGACTGCTGAGCCTGCACCCCCAGACATGGCTCCATCCTCGATAGTGACTATCACTTTTTTATCATGAGAATGTTTAGCAATTAATTCTTTATCTAACGGTTTAACAAATCTCATATCTAATAAAGTAGCATTTAGTTCTTGAGCCGCCCCCTCTGCGGTTTTTATCAATGCTCCAAAATTCAGTATGAGCATGTCTGATTTTTTGATGCTCATGACTCTACCTTTACCAATTTCGACAGGACTTAGCTCAAGCTCTATGGAAGAGTTAATTCCGCCACCTCTTGGATACCTTACGGCAGCAGGACCATTATGCATAAAACCAGTGGTTAGTAATTTTCTTGCCTCATTTTCATCTGCT
Organism: uncultured SAR86 cluster bacterium; assembly: GCA_902512655.1. Lineage (GTDB taxonomy): Bacteria > Pseudomonadota > Gammaproteobacteria > Magnimaribacterales > D2472 > D2472. Next base: position 99,118 of record CABXJR010000002.1, on the reverse strand, counting down.
GGTACTGCAACAATCATATTTGGAATGCACCTAAGATATGTAAGGTCATAATTACCAGAGTGAGTGGGACCATCCTCACCAACCAATCCAGCTCGGTCAATTGCAAACAACACATTAAGATTTTGCAATGCTACATCATGGATTAATTGATCATAAGCTCGCTGAAGAAAGGTTGAATAGATTGCGACAACAGGTTTTTTTTCTTCACATGCCATTCCCGCAGCGAGAGTCACAGCATGCTGTTCAGCAATAGCAACATCAAAGAATCTTTCAGGAAAATCTCTGCTGAAATTTACCAGCCCCGAGCCTTCACGCATGGCAGGAGTAATTGCCATTAAGTCTTTATCTTCATTGGCCATGTCAACAATCCATTGTCCAAAAACATCTTGATATTTCGGTCCATTCTTTTTCTTGGATGCATCCAATGGCTTTATTTTTCCTATGGCATGAAAGCCTATTCTGTCTGCTTCTGCGGGATCCAATCCAGCGCCTTTTTTTGTAATTACATGTAAAAACTGTGGGCCATCGAAGTCCTTTAAATTACCTATAACCGTCATCAATTCATTAATGTCATGACCATCGATTGGGCCGATATAATTTAGACCCAATTCTTCGAAGATGCTTCCCGGAGCAACCATGGCTTTCATTTGAGTTTCAACTTTTCTTGCTATGTGATGAGCTTGAGGAAGATTTTCTAAAAAACTTTTTCCACTTTTTCTTATTCCTTTGTAGACCTTTGATGCCCAAATTCTTGAAAAATAATTATTTAGTCCACCAACATTTTCTGAGATAGACATGTCATTATCATTCAGAATGATTAACATATTTGGTTTAATATGGCCCGTATGAGCCAAACCTTCGAATGCCATTCCGGCTGTCATAGCTCCATCACCAATAACGGCAACAACTTTTTTATTTGTATCATGACTTGCGATCGCCATGCCAAGTGCAGCACTAATTGATGTGCTGGAGTGACCAACTCCAAAAGCATCATATGGGCTCTCTTCTCGATTTGGAAATGGAGCTAATCCATCTTTATGACGAATTGAAGTAAGAGCATCTTTTCTTCCAGTTAGGATTTTATGAGGATAGGCTTGGTGACCTACATCCCAAATTATTTTGTCATCAGGTGTATCGTATAGGTACTGCAAGACAATTGTTAGCTCTACTACTCCTAGGCCTCCACCAAGATGACCGCCGCTCTGACCAACACTGTATAGCATATGAGCTCGAACATCATCAGCCAATGTTTTGAGTTCTACGGCAGTTAAATTTTTTATATCCTCAGGTAAATTTATCTTATCTAAAATAGGTGTTTTAGGAGGCTTTGATGGAATTTCAGAGAATATTTTCATCTTAACTTTTTCTTTCAACCATAAATTTAGCCAATTCAAGTAACTCAACAACCTCATCTTTGTGAAATGAACTCTCTAATTTAGAAATACATGCATCTGATAAAGCATGAGCTTGATCAAGGGATGGTTGTTTACCAAAAGTATTTACATAGGTTAGTTTTTCATTCACCAAGTCTGACTGATTGCTTTTCCCAAGTGTGTTTGAATCTGAAGATGCCTCCAACACATCATCGATAATCTGAAAAGCAAGACCAAGATCTTTACCAACCTCATCTAAAACTATTAGTTGGTTTTTTTGTTTTTCATTTCCCAGATGAGGCATAGTTATTGCAACTCTGATCAACCTTCCTGTTTTCAGCTCATGAATTTTTTTAATATCATGGTATTCATTTTTCTCAGCGTCCAAATCATATTGTTGGCCTAAAATCATGCCTTCGTGTCCGCATGCGCTTGAAAGGGCTTTGATTGATGAAATTTTTTGCGATTGAGTTATGTTAGGCGATGAAACAATATTCTCATAAGCCAAAGCTTGTAGCGCATCTCCAGTTAAAATAGCTGTAGCCTCATTAAATTTAATATGGTTTGAAGCTTGCCCTCTTCTCATCTCATCATTATCCATTGAAGGCAGGTCATCATGAATTAAAGAGTAGGTGTGCATGAGCTCAATGCTAGCAGCCATATCAATTAATGCTGAATTAGAAATTTCTTTATTTAGATTACCGGAAGCAAAAATTAATCCAGCTCGTATACATTTACTATCGACCAAAGCTGAATATCGCATGGAGGAAGCTATCTTGTTTGTATCTGGAACCAGGGCATCTATTCGATTGGATACCTTCTCTTTGCATTCAGATAGAAAGCTTAAAGACATAGATCTAATCTTAGCTATCCAGATCTACTGAATCGCCACTATCTAAAAGTTTTTTTACTTTTAACTCAGCTACAGAAAGCTGTTTCTGACATTCCTTAACCAAACCAATTCCTTCTTCAAAAGACTTAACACTATCTTCTAAGCTGATGTCTCCGTCTTCAAGCTTGGCAACAATTTGCTCAAGTTTTTTTAGAGATGATTCAAAATTTACTGTATCTTTTTTTGTCATGCTTTATTGTAACCGATGCTATTTTTTTGAGCACTTAACTTGCTGTTTTAAATAGACCAAATCTATTTTGAAGCCATGCTTTGATTCTTGATGGAAGTATTAGTGCGGCTGGGGTAAAAATTAAGGTTAACACTGTGCTAAATGAGAGTCCAAAAACGATTGATGAGGCTAATAATGTCCACCACTCTACAACACGACTGCCTATTAATATTTCTCTAGACAATACGTCAATGCTTACACCAACAGCAAGCGGAAGAAGACCAAAGATGGTTGTTGTGGTTGTTAATAGAATCGGTCTAAGACGCTGCTTGCAAGCTTTCATAATCACGTCTTCTTTTGAAAGATTTGGGAACTCTCCAATTAATCTATTAAAAGTATCAATAAGAACAATATTATTATTTACAACTATTCCTGACAACGCAACAATTGCAATTCCATTCATCGTGGTGCTAAATGGCTTACCCATGATCATCAAGCCTATTAAAACACCTACCACCGACATAAATACCGCACTTAATACGAGTATTGATTGATAAAAGCTATTAAATTGAGTTACTAGTAAGATTAGCATGAGAGCCAGAGCAGTAATGGCTGCGCCGCTTAAAAATGCTGTGACTTCCTCGGTTTCTTCTTGTTGGCCCCTAAATTGAGTTGAAATATCAGAGCCAAAGTCTTGAGTTTCTAGCCAAGCTCCGATTTCAGTTACTTTATCAGATACAAGATATCCAGTATCAGTCGCAATTCCTATCTCATGGAAAAATTTACCATTCCTTCTTACAACAGATTGACGGTTTGGTGCAGGCACTAGCTTTATAAAGGTACTGATTGGAATAAGCCCATTAATTGAATTCACCTTAAGATCTTTTATGCCACTCAATGATCTAAGTTCAGTATCAAATCTTGCTCTGATTTCAATTTCATCTTTTGAATCATCTGGCCTGTACTCTCCAACCTTGAAACCATTGGTTAGCATTTGAACTAATGCACCTATATCCATCATGCTCACACCAAGTTGAGCAGCTTTTTGTTTGTCTACTTCAACCTTCCACTCAATTAATGGGTGAGGCAGTGTTGTATTTATATTGGTAAGCCCGACGACATCCTCTTGCAAATATTTTTCAATTCTTTGGGTTGTTTGCGCAACCTGATCTTCATTGTTTCCAAAAATACCGAGTTCTATAGGTGAGCTAAAGCCAGGACCTCCTTCTTCTGGAGTAATTTCAACAATGATTCCTGGTAGGTTAGAAACAGCTGCTTCAACATTTTTAATAATCTCATCTCCGGTTAACTCTCCATCATTTGTCATTCCTACTTCAAGAAAGCCCCTAGACATGGTGTCTCCTCCTGAGTTAAACCATTGTGAGCCAGTTGTAAGATATAGATTTTCAACGCCACGCACTTGAGAGATGGAAGACTCAACTTTTTCCATAATCTCTTTCGACTCAAGTGCTGAGAAGTTCCCTCGAGCTCGAATATTTATTTGCGCTGCAAAAGGATCCACGTCAGCAAAATAAATGGTGCCTTTGCCAAAGTTTCCATACATAGCATATCCAAAGAACCAAAGAAGCATGAGCACGGCAATTAGTGTTTCGCCAGGATTTTTAACAAATGTTTTTACCCATTTTCCATAAAAAGTAGAAATCTTATCGAATACAATTTCCCCGGTTTGTTCGTTTTCACCAGATACTAAAGTAGATCTTCTTTGTCCAAATATTGAACCTATGACAGGAGTTACTATCATTGCGTAAACAAGAGATGCAGTTAAAACAATAAAAACTGTTACAGGAAGATAGCGCATAAATTGACCAGTAAATCCTGGCCAAAAAATTAAAGGTATAAAAGCCGCAATGGTGGTGGCTGTAGATGAAAGAATCGGATAAAACATTCTTTTAGAGGCCAGTCGATATGCCTCAAGTCTATTTAAACCCTCAGAAATTTTTCTATCGGCATACTCAGTTACTACTATTGAACCATCGATCAACATTCCCAACCCAAGAAGAAGTCCCATCATAACTAGAAAGTTAAACTCAATTCCTACAACTTTTAAAATAATAAAAGTTAAGAGAAAACAAAAAGGGATCGAGAGACCAACCAACATTCCAACCCTTACTCCCATGCTTGCAATAACTAATACCATAACTAAGAAAATGGCTGTAATAATATTTCCTTCCAGTTCCGAAATCATCATTTCTGCCCAGACAGTTTCATCATTCGTTTTTACTATCGAAAGATTGGGGGGCAAGGTTTCTTGAAAGTTAGACACTACTTTTAAAATTTCGGTTTTAGCATCAATTGCATTTGCACCTACTCTAATTCTAATTTCAAGTGTTATTGCATCCTCACCATTAACTTTTGCAAAAGAAGAGTAATCTTTAAACGTTCTTTTAATTTCCCCAATATCGCTTAAGGTTACAACTGCATCGCGACTAACTTTAATTGGAATGTTGTAAACATCTTCTGCAGTTTCGAAGATTCCCGGCACTTCGATATTAAACTTGCCTGAGCCCGTATCTTGAGCTCCACCTGGGATAATCAAATTATTGCTTGAAATAGCGTTATAGAGTTGGTTTAAGGTAATTCCATAGGTTTCCATTTTGGATTTATCTATAATTCCGACAAGAACCTCTTGCGGAACTCCCTCAAGATCTGCGGCAAGCACTTCGCCGATAGATTCCAATTTATCTTGAAGCTCTCTTGCTATGAACACTTTTTGTCTTAATGACGCTGACCCAATAAGACTTAAATTCATCACTGGAAACATAGCAAAGGAATATTCTCTGATTTGAGGGTCTTCTGCTTCTCTTGGAAGCTCAAATTTAACTTCCTCCACTGCTTGCTTAATATCTCTTAGAGCCGTATCTATGCTGTAGCCGACCTCGAACTCTGCAACTATTCGCGCGTAACTTAATCTAGCCGATGAGGAGAGCTCTTTTACACCAGGAACGCTTCTCAATCTAGTTTCTAAAGGTCTCGCAATTAGTCTTGAGGCATCTTCTGGAGAAGCGCCGTCTAAAAATACTGATACGCTAACTAGAGGTAATTGGATGTTTGGATCAGATGCCACGCCAAGAGAAGATCGTGCGATCGATCCAGCAACAATAACAAGTAAAGCTAGGGCAAGGGTAGTTCTTGCTTTTGATAAAGCAAAATCTACAATTTTAGTCATGCATCAGACAGGAAAGTTGTTTGTACCTTCTCGCCATTTTTTACAAATCCCTGACCAAGCACAATAAGCTTTGAAAGGTTTGGAATTCCTGTAACCCATATTCCATCATTAGTATCTTCAATAATATTGATTGGCAAAAATTTAACTTCATCGTTGTCATTGACAACTCTGACTCCAAGGTCACCTTCATCTGATAACAGCAAAATAGATGGCGATATTTTATTTGCGAGCACCTTATTGGTTTGAATGGTCATTGTTCCAGTAATTCCATCTCTTATCTTGCCACTAGCATTAGAGACTTTTGCTTCGACTCTAAAGGTACGAGTAGAAGCCGATGCGCTTTTTGATACAAAACTTAATTTGCTCCTAATCACTTCTCCTGTAACAAGTTCAATTGAAACTTTTTGCTCATTGATTACCTTTTTAATTTCTGTCTCAGGAACTTCAGCAACAAAGGTGATAGGATCCAATTCAATTATTACAGCGCATGTTTGACCTTTGCTTAGGTAATTACCTGGCTTAACAATTCTTTCAATATAGCCTTTGAATGGTGCCTTTACTTCTGTTCTATTGAGCTCAACTACGCCTAGCCTGCAGAGCACTTGGTCTTTTTCTACCCAGTCGCCCTGTAAGACATTATTTGGCATAACTTCTCCTGAGGTTTTAGCTAAAATATTTACTCTTTTCTCAGAAGTGGCTGAAGAATTTAATTTAATTGAAGGCGAAAAGAATGCAGATTGACTTTCAGCAATAACAACCGAGGATAATTTATTATTTGCCTTTTCTGCTAATTTTACGTCTTCCACAAATTGACCAGAAATCATCCAAGCTATTACTGGAATTAAAATATATAGAGAAATCCTGACGTTTTTTGACATTTCTTATTTTGTATAATTTTTACGCTATTTTTATTTCGACAAGCGGGGTGAATTATAGTTCATCTTTTTTGTAAAGTACACTTTACATTTTAGATGTTGTGTTTTTTTCTAAGCTTTTCCAATAAATCTATATCTAAAGGCTCCAAGGCATCTAATTGTTCTTTAGGTACAACTTTAAATTCTTTTCCAGATTTCATTTCTTTGACCAGGCGCATATAGGTTTTTGAAAAAGCTTGAAAAGTATTATTATTTTGAGAATTAATTAAATCCCAGCCAAGCTCTCTTCCTGCCCAATAAATAATGGGGTGAGTCCAAGGAAAGCTTTGCCTTGGTGATGAAGATTTCTGAGCTTCAACAAATGCTTCTTGCGGAGTTGGAATATTTATTGAACCCATTGATCCTGAGCATGCTTTAAGGACTTCCGTAAGAGTTGGGAGATAATCATTTGATTGAATCACCGTTTCAACTGCAGCATTGATGCATTCAGCTGGATATTGCTTTAAGCTTCCTGCCCAAAGCTTTTTTGCTTCTTTGAGCCTGTGATCAGTCCCAAAGACTTTATAAAATTGATAATGATAGGAAAGCTCCAGCTTTAAAAAAAGATTATCAATTGCTTCAATAAAGCTTCTTCGTTCAGAGTTCGAGATTTTCTGCCCAGGAGTCATCTTTCGTTCTGTCTGTGAACTTTTGAGAAAACTCTCCTGGTTCATTATGTCTGTAAGTTTTTTTGTCATTTTTTTCTTCATAAGAACCGATCAACTCTTTGCGTTTAACAAAATCTACAAATTTTGAGTTCCAAGACCTCAGAGCGGTTCCATTTTCTTTCCAGTAGAGTATAAACTCCTTCAAGTGTTTTAATGCATCATTTTTTGAAACATTGGCTAATTCTAAAATATCAAAAGCATCAGAAGAAGGCGTCCAGCTTTCATCGATACAGACAGGCAAACCCTTATTTTCAGAGTTTTCTTTGACCCACTCTCTACGAATAAAATCTACAAATAATACATTCCAGTTATCCCTAACTTGATTTTTTTCTAACCAATACATTTTGAACTCATTCACTTTGCTCTCAATAAATTCTTTATTAATCTTGCCCATACCCAAGACTTCAAATGCTTGAATAGAAGGGGCCCAAGAGTAATCAAGCTTTCTTTTTCCGGCATTGAGGTTATTGGAAGGTAGCTTTAAAGAATAAAGATTTTTATTTCGAGAATCTTCATTTTTTTTGGAGACTGGCTCCGAAGGGATTAATTTTAGATCAATTAATCTCTTTATATGCTTAAGGATTTCCTCGCTCTCTAAAAAAGGAATCTTCTCTTTAAGGCTTGTTGCTATTTCGCTTGGCGTAAATATTTTAGTTTTAATTGTTTTAGCGGCAGCCAGAACAACAGCACATTCTATGCCCAATGTTTCTGCTTCTTGAATGGAGAAAGTAAATAAGTCTTCTTTCAATTATCCTCGCCTCTTTTCAACAGCTTCGCTGATTGTGTTAAGGCAGTTAAGAGTGTCATCCCAGTTCATGCATGCATCAGTAATGCTTTGACCGTAAGTGAGGCTTTCTGTGATACTTTGATTACCCTCAACCAAATGACTTTCGAGCATCAGACCTCTTAAACTTTGATTGCCTGCTGAAATTTGTATAGCTAGATCATTCACAACATCAATTTGCTTTTTAAATTGTTTTTGACTATTTCCATGACTTGCATCAACCATAATGGAGTCATTTACATCAGCCTCAACTAATGCTGTTAATGTTTGTTGGATTGCTCCTGAACTAAAATTAGGCTCTTTTCCACCTCTAAGAATAATGTGTGAGTCTGAATTTCCAGAGGTCTTATATATTGAAACTCGTCCATCTTTTGTATTTGAAAAAAATACATGCGGATGATTTGCAGCTTGAATGCCATCAATTGCAGGTTTTAAAGCGCCAGTTGTTCCATTCTTAATGCCAATTGGACAAGAAAGTCCAGAGGCTAGCTCTCTATGCGATTGGCTCTCTGCAGTTCTAGCTCCTATGGCCCCCCAAGAAATAAGATCTGCAACATATTGGGGTGAAATTGGATCTAAAAATTCCGTTCCGACTGGCAGCCCCATTGAAGTGATGTCTCTGAGAATTTTTCTTGCCAGCATCAAGCCTTTGTTTGCATCATAGCTTTCATTAATATCTGGATCATTAATTAAACCTTTCCAGCCTACAGTTGTTCTTGGTTTTTCAAAGTACACCCTCATTATAATAAGTAAATTAGTATGTAATGAATCTTTGACCTCTTTTAATAGGCGGGCGTATTCAAGAGCAGATTTTGGATCATGAATTGAGCAAGGGCCACACACAACAATTACTCTATCGTCTTTCCCATGAAGGATTTGACTGGCCTCATTCCTTGTTCCATAAACTAATTTTGAAATATCATCAGTAAGTGGATATTTAGAAATTACGTCATTAGGCGTAATGAGATCGAACTTTTCGACAATTCTTGTATTGTCTGTGTGGTAAATAGATTCCATGCATTAAATATTAATGCAATTAAATTAAAAAAATAGGCTTTAATCTATCTTATTATTTATTTTTCAAACTCATTGAAAACCTTTTAAATCAACATTTTTATGCAAAATCACAAGATGTTGTGTTAAAAAGGGCTTATAATTACAGCATCTTGTATAAATTGAACTTATGAATTTTCAATCACAACTAGAATTTCCACAATTCAAAGGTGAGGCTTTAACGCAACTTCCTGACGATTTATTTATCCCACCAGAAGCATTAGAGATCTACTTAGAGGATTTTTCTGGCCCAATGGATGTATTGCTTTATCTAATTCAGAAGAAAGATATTGATATTTTAGATTTAGATATTTCTGAAATTACAGATCAGTACGTTCAATATATTGAATTAATGGATGCTCTAAAGATTGAACTTGCTGCTGATTATTTGGTAATGGCTGCAACACTTGCTCAGATTAAATCTAGAATGCTGATTCCGCTGTCCGAAGAAGAGGAAGAGGAACAAGACCCTCGATCTGAGTTGATTAGGCGATTGCAAGAATATCAAAGGTATAAAAGTGTATCAGAATCTATTTCTAGCCTGCCAAGATTGGATAGAGATTTCTTTCTTGCAACAACCGGCTTACCAAAATTTAAAGAGCGCGAAGCATCCTTAGAGATATCTCCCAAAGAGCTTGCAGCAATTTTTCATGAAGTTACCTCGCGACCTAAATTTTCTGCACATCATGAAATTCATTTTGAAGAGCTATCAACACAGGAAAGGATTGCTTTAATCTTGTCCATTCTCAATAAAAGAAATGTAATCCAATTCTTTCAAACATATCAGAAAGAAGAAGGCAAACAGGGGGTCGTCGTTGCGTTATTGGCTTCTTTAGATTTAGCCAAGGATGGACATGTTGAACTGATCCAAAACAAAGATTCTAATCAACTTTATCTTAAATCAACCAATCGAGGAGTTCACTAGATGGGTAATATTGAAAACTTACCAAATCTTGTTGAATCTATTCTTTTCGGCGCGGGAAGACCTATGCGTTTATCAGAGATTAAAACGCTCATGGGATCTCAGAATATAGAGATAGACTTGCCTAGTATTAAAATAGCTTTAAATTCGTTAGAGGAAAGATATGCAGAAAGCTCTATTGAGATTAAAGAAGTTGCTTCAGGCTTTAGAATGCAAGTAAGAGAGAGCTATGGTGATTGCCTTTATCCTTTATGGAATGACACATCAAGTAGACTCTCAAAAGCATTTATGGAAACCGTATCTATAATTGCATACAAACAACCAGTTACCAGAGGTGATATCGAGGATATAAGAGGGGTCACTGTTAGCACCCAGATAATCAGAACATTGCTTGATAGAGAGTGGATTAAAGTATCTGGCTATCGTGATGTTCCAGGCAGACCTGCTTTATATGAAACAACCAAAACTTTTTTAAATGATTTAAACCTTAAATCAATTAATGATTTACCTCCATTGCCTGAGGCTTTACCCGCCGAAGATGCACTGGATCAGCTAGAAGCTGGATAACTCTATGCTGCGATTGCAGAAATTCTTGGCCCAAGCCGGCTTAGGTTCAAGACGCTCATGCGAGCAACTAATTAAAGATAATAAAGTTTATGTCAACGGCAAGGTAGCTACTTTGGGAGCCAAAGTCTCTGAGACTGACGAGGTAACTTTCGAAGGTGAAAGGGTGCTTTTAAAAAAAGCAGACTTAAAAGTAATTATGCTGAATAAGCCACGTGGAGTTTTATCTTCAAAGAAAGATGATAAAAAGATTAAGCTTGTGTTTGATTTTCTTCCAAAAGTTCAAAATGAACCTGACTGGATTGCAGTTGGAAGATTGGATATTAATACCTCTGGATTAATGCTATTTACCAATGATGGAACTCTTGCTCATCAACTCATGCATCCCTCATTTGAAATTGATAGAGAGTATCTTGTTAGAGCTAGAGGCCATTTTAATGAGCAAAAGAAAAAAAATATGTTGTCTGGGGTTAAAATTGAGAACGAGATTTACCAATTTTCAGACATTGTTTCAGGGGGAAAGCAAAGTTCAAATCAGTGGTTTTCGGTTTGCATGCTTACTGGAAAAAATCGAGAGGTCAGGAAACTTTTTGAATCTCAGGAGTTAGAGGTAAGTAGGCTTAAAAGAGTTAGAATTGGACCAATTTTTTTACCCTCAACTCTCAGGGAAGGTTCATGCATTAATTTGACCGAATCTCAAATAAAAGAACTCCAGAATTATGGAAAGTGATAATGCTCACAAAAATTTATTAAGAATTTCTAAAGAAAAAAAATTTGATTTATTAGAAAAATACCTTCAAGAGTCTGAGCCAGTTGAAATTAATTTATCATCATTGCCCTTGGCTGAATATCTTGCATCGGTTGTTGTGAGTCAACAAGTTTCCACCAAGGCAGCCAAAACTATTTGGTCAAGAGTTCATCCAATTATTACTGCCCATACGAATTATCAAAATCTAGAAACCAAATTACACGCAGCAGGACTATCAAAATCAAAAGCAAATTATGTAATTGGCTTGATCAACAATTTGAACCTATCTTCATTGCAGCGAAGTTATTTAAAAGAATTGTCAAATATTGAATTTGAAAACTTACTCATTGCAAATAAAGGAATTGGACCCTGGTCAGTCCAGATGGCTAGAATGTTTTATTTAGGAGATACAGATGTTATGCCTATCAATGACCTTGGAATAAAGCATGCCCATGAATATTTTTTTAGCGAGCATGAAATAAGTGAAAAATTTTATGAGCCCTTTAGACCTTGGAGGACTTATTTTAGTCTTCTTATGTGGAAGTCACTTTCTTAGACAGATCAGCATATTCAAAATACCTTTCTGTTGAATTAGAGCTCTCTTCACTAAAAAACCATAAGTAACAATCCATTAGAGCATCAGGGGTTTTGATGGAGTTAGGATCTTCAGCCGGTCTTGCAGATGCCCTCATCTTTGTCTGGGTCGCTCCAGGATCAAAATTAAATACTTTGATCGAAGAGGTTGTTTCAAGCTCATTAGCAAAAATTTCTGCTAACCCTTTTAACCCAAATTTTGAAACTGAGTAGGCACCCCAAAAAGCTCTACCAATATTTGCAACGCCAGAAGAAGTAAAAATAATTCTGGGCAGGGTTGAGTCTTCAAGGATTGATTTCAGTGTTTTGGTTAACAGAAAAGGAGCCCTTAGATTAATATTCAACACTTCGTCCCACTTTGATAATTCATAATCTTCTAAAGTTGTCATGGTGCCTAAGATTGCAGCATTATGAATAATACCATCCAAGCAAGTAAATTCTTCAGTGATTGCTCTTAAAATTTCATGAGCTGATTCATTGCTCAATAAATTAAGGTCTGCCTGCAAGATTAAATGTTTTTGAGAACTAAAAGAGTTATCAAGCCGATCATAAACTTTATCTAACTTTGAAGGATCCCTTGCCAGAAGAATAATATTAGAACCCAGTTTTGAAAATTCCACTGCTAAAACTTCACCAATCCCATCAGATGCACCGGTTATAAGTATTGTCTTGTTCAAAAGATCCATTTTATAGTCGAGAAATTAGTTCATATAATTCATCTGGATGATGCACTCCGTGAACATGATCCTTATGATCACTAGCTTTAAGTGAATAGCCAAAATAACAAGCAATAACTTGTGTCCCCGCGTTTATGCCAGCTTCAAGATCTTTTTCATGATCACCAACATAAATGCATTCAGCAGGGTGAAGGCCTAAATCTTTGCAGCCTCTTAAAATTCCTTCTGGATCTGGCTTGATAGCACCTAAATGATCTGGACATATGAGAGTTTTGCAATCTTTGAATGCAATCTCATTCATTAATATCGGTTTGGCAAAACGTAAGGGCTTATTAGTTACAATTCCATAAGGGATATTATCTCTCTCCAAGGAAGCTAGCATCTGTTTAATTCCATCAAAAGCTCCCCCATATTGCAGAAGATTTGATTCATATTCTTCTAACAACTCATCTCTCAAAACTGCACACTGATCATCAGATATATCAATATTAAAACCTAGGCTTGTAAGTTTCCAGCTTCCATCAGATACATGGCTTCTAATTATCTTTGGATCAAGTTTTGGTTTGTTATGTTTTGTCAGTAGATTATCTAAGCTAACGATAAAGTCAGGCGCTGAATCTAAAAGAGTGCCATCAAGATCAAATAATACGCCTTTAGGCATTTTTAGATCCATGCATCATATAGTTTACTCCGAGATCATTATTTAAATTTGCAGTATGGAAAATAGGATTATAAAACATCCCCTTGCTCTCAATTAATTTTATACCTGCATTTCGCATATACCTCTCTAACTCTGATGGCTTAATAAATTTATTCCATTCATGAGTTCCTTTTGGCAATACATTGAAAATATATTCTGCACCAACAATTGCTGTAACAAAGGACCTAGGATTTCTATTTAAAGTAGAAAGAAACATTTGGCCATTTGGTTTTAGAAGATTAGAACATGCTCGAATAAGTTGGCCCGGATCAGGCACATGCTCAATTACTTCTAGGCATGCAACCACATCAAAAGATTCTCTTTCTTTTTTTGCTAATTCTTCAGCAGTAATTAATCTGTAATCAATATTTACTTGCATCTTTTTAGCATGCAGCTGAGCAACCCCAATATTAGCTTCCGTTACATCAATTGCAGTTACTTTAGCTCCTTTTGCATCTAGGGCCTCTGCCAATAGACCTCCGCCGCACCCAACATCTAATACTTTTAAACCCTCTATAGATAATTTTTGATCAATATAGTTTGCGCGCAGTGGATTGATTACATGTAAGGGTTTGAAGTCACCGGTTGGATCCCACCAATTATCTGCTATTTCAGCAAATTTTTTTACTTCATTTTGATCAATATTTTGAGTCATAAACACTACTTCTTTAAGTTGGCAGATTACTTTATTGCATGCAAGAATAGGTAAGTTTATTATTTTTTATAAAAGGAAGCTAACACTATGTCAGATAATCCAGTCGCTATTGTTACCGGGGGAAGCCGAGGGGTAGGTGCTGCAACGGCAAAAATGCTTTCTGAAAATGGTTGGAATGTAATAATTACATGCTCCTCATCTATTGAAGAGGCAGAAAATGTAGCTAGCAAATGTTCAAATGAAACAGCAGAGGTGATTGCTATTCAAGCTGATGTTTCAGATGATACAGACTGCATAGCCACTATCAATAAAGCTATCGAAAAATGGGAAAGGGTTGATGCTCTTATTAATAATGCTGGAACAACTAAATTTGTTTGGGACCACTCCGACCTGAACGGTCTTGATGCTGACGATTTTCAATATATTTACAGTGTGAATGTTATTGGGCCATTCCAGATGGTGAAAGCAGCAAAAGAGCACCTTTTAAAAAGTGAAAATCCTTGTGTTGTGAATGTATCATCGATCGGAGGTGTTAAGGGTATTGGTAGTTCGCTTGCTTATGCTTCCTCAAAAGGAGCCTTAAATACTATGACTTTATCTATGGCAAGAAATTTAGGGCCAATAAGAGTAAATGCTGTATGCCCTGGGTTCATTGAAGGAGAATGGTTAAAAAATGGAATGGGTTCCGAGATGTATGAAGCAGTTAAATTACGTGTTCAAACTACCACTCCACTGAAAAAAACATGCACTCCTGAATCTATTGCTGAGGTAATAGTAAATTTAATTGAAAAAAGCGAGCTAATGACTGGGCAATTGGTAACTGTTGACGGTGGCGCAAGCTTGAACTTATAGAAATTTTTCTTATTTACTGTAGTGAAACTACAATATTTTTAATTGATAGAACATGCTTTAAAGGGATTTTTTTAAATATTGACAATGTCCACTAAATAAATTGCAATGTACTACAAGTTTTTCAAATTTAATTAAATGCATATTGTTGCCTTAAAATCTCCGGACTCAAGAGATCAAAGATCTGTAATCCACCCAGACACAGTTAACAAGATTTTAGATCTAAAAGGAGTAACTTTTTCATTTGAATCAGGTATTGGAGATGGCATTAATATCTCTGATCAAACTTTTATTGATCTTGGTCTAAAAGCGATTTCAAGGGATGAATGTCTAACAAAAGGCAATCTCATAATTACTCCCACCTCACTGACTTTAGCCGAATCAGGTGAAGTCCAGTCAGGCTCAACAGTCATAGGAATGCTAAATCCGTTTTATTCTGGAGAAGAACTTAAGGGATTAAACCAATCAAAAATTAATGCAGTTAGTATGGAATTCATACCCAGGATAACTAGAGCTCAAAAAATGGATGTGCTGAGCTCACAAGCCAACCTTGCAGGGTATGCAGCAGTTTTAGAGGCTGCCCAACATTTATCTTCAGCTCTTCCAATGATGATGACTGCAGCTGGAACGCTTAAACCAGCAAAAGTATTTGTTATTGGAGTTGGAGTTGCAGGTTTGCAAGCAATTGCAACTGCAAAAAGGTTGGGTGCTAGAGTTGAGGCATTCGATACTCGCGATGTTGTGGAGGAGCAAGTAAAATCTCTTGGTGCAAAGTTTGTAAAAATTGATTTAGGTGATACTGGTCAAACCGATCAAGGGTATGCCAAAGAACTTACCCCTGAGCAAATAACGAAACAAAAAGAGCTCCAAAGTCTTGTTTGCGCGCGATCAGATATCGTAATTACTACTGCTCAAATTTTTGGAAGACCTGCCCCCAAAATTATAGATGAAGCTACCATTAAAAAAATGAAAGCTGGTAGCGTCATTCTTGACATGGCTGTAGAAACTGGCGGAAACGTTGAAGGTTCTATAGTTGACGAGGTGGTGGATGTTAGTGGGGTTAAAGTTGTAGGTATTTCATACTTAGCCTCAAAAGTTTCGAGTCATGCCTCTTTTGCCCTATCTAATAACATTATTAATTGGATTACTGATTTTTATGATGATGAATCTAATGGCATTAATTTTGATTTTGAAGATGAGGTTATTCAAAGCAGCGTCCTTGCTTATGAAGGAAAAATAATGAATGAGAGGTTTGCATAATGGAAATGTATATATTGCTGGGGTTTGTTTTATTGCTGTCTATCTTTTTAGGTTTAGAGCTTATTGCAAAAGTTCCAAGCACACTTCATACCCCTTTGATGTCAGGAGCAAACGCTATCTCTGGAATTGCTCTTGTGGGTGCATTGATGCTTTCGAGTGCTGGTCAGATGCAAGATATATTGGCTTTTGGTGCTATTTTATTTGCTTCTATCAATGTATTTGGCGGCTATCTCGTAACCAACAGAATGCTGAGCATGTTTAAGAAGAAATAAATCATGGAAAATTTAGCTAATATTCAAGTCATACAAAATATTGTTTACATTATTTCTTCTGTAATGTTTATTCTTGGAATTAAGATGCTTGGCAAGGAAGCAACAGCAGTTAAAGGAAACTATTTATCCGCTCTTGCTATGTTTTCTGCTGTTGGAATAACTTGTTTAAGCTTAGAGATAGATACAAAGATTATCCTAGCGGGTGTCTTGTTGGGCGGCCTTATAGGCTCCTTAATTGCTCTTAAAGTAAAGATGACGGCCATTCCAGAAATGGTGGCTTTATTTAATGGCTTTGGTGGCTTGGCAACGTTCTTAATCGCATGGTCGCAATTCAATGAACCAAGTAACTCTATGTTTCAGCATGTACTGATTATGTTAACTATTTACATTGGAGGCATAACATTCTCAGGCTCCCTAATCGCATATGGAAAACTATCTGAAAAACTAAAGCTAGGCAAAGGATCAATGATTACAAACGTTTTCATATCTTTCTTTTATTTAAGCATGCCAGCATTAATCTATGTAATTGGCGAACCTTCTATTTCTCAATTTATCCCTCAAGTCCCTTCCTACTTTTTAATCTTTTTAGGCATAACATTAATTGCTGGTATTGGATTTGTAATGCCTATTGGCGGCGGTGATATGCCTGTAGTAATTTCTTTGCTTAATTCGCTATCAGGAATTGCAGCAGCTTTTGCAGGCTTGTTATTGCTTAACAATGTATTAATCGTTGCTGGATCTCTTGTTGGGGCAAGTGGATTAATCTTAACTATTATTATGGCTAAAGCGATGAATCGAACAATTACTAATATTTTATTTGTGGGATACGCATCTTCTAATCAATCTAGTTCATCTGAAGAGCAAGGTGAGGTGAAACCAATTACATCTGACGACGCCTACTTGATCCTAGAAAGCGCATCAAGTGTTTTGGTGGTTCCTGGTTATGGTATGGCAGTAGCTCAGGCACAGCATGTCGTTAGAGAAATGGGAGAGCTTTTAGAAGAAAATGGTACGGAAGTGAAATACGGAATTCATCCTGTTGCAGGGCGTATGCCAGGGCATATGAATGTTCTTCTTGCTGAAGCAAATGTTTCTTATGATTTGCTTGCCGAGCCTGATGATGTAAATCCATCTATGGACACGATAGATGTGGCAATTGTGATTGGCGCTAATGATGTTGTAAACCCTTCAGCAACTGAAGAAGAAGGCAGTCCAATTTATGGAATGCCAATTATTGAAGTTCACAATGCCAAGACAGTTTTTGTCCTGAAAAGATCGATGTCTTCTGGTTTTGCTGGAGTTCAGAATCCATTATTTTTTAGAGAAAATACTAGAATGTTATTTGGTGATGCGAAGGAATCAATTGGCCAAATTGTAGCTGAATTTAAAGACTAAAATTCCCCCGAAGTATGGTAAAATTTAACCTTAAATAAGGGAATTTCCTGCATATAAAAAATATCGCTTTTAGGGCTAAAAAATGACTGATTTTGCAAAAGAAATCTTACCAATCAATATTGAAGATGAGCTAAAAACTTCCTATTTAAGTTATGCAATGAGCGTCATTCATGGAAGAGCGCTTCCAGACGTTAGAGATGGTCTAAAACCAGTGCATAGGAGAATTTTATTTGCACAACATGTATTGAGAAATACGTACCGCCAACCATACAAGAAATCAGCAAGAGTGGTAGGAGATGTAATAGGCAAATATCACCCTCATGGTGATTCAGCTGTATACGAAGCCATGGTCAGGATGGCGCAAGACTTTTCTATGAGGTACACCTTAGTTGAGGGTCAAGGCAATTTTGGTTCAATAGACGGAGACTCTCCGGCTGCCATGCGTTACACCGAAGTTAGGATGGCAAAAATAACAGATATGATTCTCAATGATATTGAGAAAGAGACAGTAAGCTACTCTCCTAACTATGATGGAACCGAGCAAATCCCAGATGTTATGCCAACAAGAATTCCAGCATTACTTGTCAATGGTTCATCAGGCATTGCAGTTGGGATGGCGACAAATGTACCTCCACACAATCTGACAGAAGTATTAAACGGTTGCTTGCTCTTATTGGACAATCCTAAAGCCAGCATTGATGAGATCATTCAAATTATTACCGGCCCCGATTTTCCAACAGGCGGAACTATAGATGGAAAAATTGGAATATATGAGGGCTACAAGACTGGCAGAGGTATTATTCATGTTCGCGCTAAAACTTCCGTAGAGGAGGATAAATCTGGAAAGAGTTCCTTGATAATTAATGAAATACCTTACATGGTAAATAAAGCTAAGATGCTTGAAAGAATTGCTGAGATGGTTAAAGACAAGAAAATAGATGGAATCAGCGAAATTAGAGATGAATCTGATAAAGATGGTCTCAGGGTGGTTATTGAAGTAAAGCGTGGCGAGTCTGTTGAAGTCCTAGAAAATAATTTATTTGCTCAGTCACAATTGGAACAATCTTTCGGTATTAATTTCACTGTTCTTGTGGATGGCCAACCTCGAGTATTAAATATTAAAGAAATTCTTCAAGAGTTCATAAAACATAGAAAAGATGTTGTCACAAAAAGAACCAAGTTTGATTTAAAAAAAGCCAAAGAAAGAGGTCATATTGTTGAGGGGTTAATGGTTTCAATAGCAAACATTGATGAAGTCATTAAAATCATTAAAAAATCTAAAGATACAAAGATTGCAGCAACCGAACTATGTAAGAAATCTTGGAAAGCCGGGCCGATTGAAGCAATTCTTAAGAAAGCTGGTAAGGACGCATGTCGCCCCAAAGGCCTTTCATCAGAGTATGGTATTAAAGGCAAAAATTATAAATTATCTCCAGCCCAAGCAAAGTCTATCCTTGAATTAAGGCTTGGAAGACTGACGGGTTTAGAGCAAGACAACCTCTCTACAGAATTTAATGAGATTTTAGAGGTCATTTTAGAACTTCAAAAAATCCTTGACGACAAAGAAACCCTCCTTCAATTAATTAAAGATGAATTAATAGAGGTTAGAGAAAGTTTTGGAGATGATAGAAAGACCAATATCAATGACACCCGCCATGATATTTCAAATGAAGATTTAATTCCTGAAGAAACAAGGGTATTAACTCTTTCTAGGAGTGGCTACGCTAAGACTCAACCTCTAGATGAATACAGGGAGCAACGAAGAGGAGGGGTTGGTAAAGCCGGCGCAAAAGTTAAAGAAGAGGATTTAATACAAAACCTTTATGTTATAAGTTCTCACAGCCAGCTTCTATGCTTTACAACCAAGGGTAAAGTTTTTTGGCTGAAGGTTTTTGAAATTCCAGTTGCAAGCAGAACCTCTAAAGGAAGGCCTCTCGTTAATATGTTGAAATTGGATGATGATGAAACCGTAACCCAGATTCTGCCTGTCGATGAATTTTCTGAAGATAAATATATTTTCATGGCAACTCGAAACGGCGTTGTCAAAAAAACAAACCTAAATTTATTTCATAAAAAATATAAATCTGGAATTAAAGCTATTCGATTAGATGATGATGATAAATTGGTAGGGACTATTATCACTGATGGCGATAATGATATTTTGCTTTCATCTTATTCTGGAAAATTGATTAGATTCCATGAGTCAAAAGTTCGTCCCATGGGAAGAACTGCAAGAGGAGTCAAAGGAATAACTCTTAAAGATGGAATGAAGGTTATCTCCTTAATGATTGGCGATCCATCCAAAACTATTTTATGTTTATCTGAAAATGGTTTTGGAAAGAGAACAAGGTTAGAAGACTTCCCATCTTATAATAGAGGTGGACAGGGTGTTATTGCCTTAAAGACTAGTGATAGAAATGGAAATATGGTCTCTGCTCTATCTGTAGATGAAAATGACGGAATTATGCTAATTAGTGATAAAGGTACCTTAATTAGAACAGCCATTAGTCAAATACCTACCCTCGGCAGAAATACCCAAGGCGTTAAAGTTATTACCCCTAAAGATGGTGAGAAATTAATCGAAGGTGTGAGAATTCCCCCAGAAGAAGAGGAATAATGAGAAGATGGAATTTCTCAGCAGGTCCTGCTGCTATTCCTGAGGCTGTTTTACAAGAAGCTCAGGTTGAAATGCTGGAATGGCAAGATTCTGGAATGTCGGTTATGGAAATGAGCCATAGGTCTTCTGATTTCATAGATATAGCCAATAAAGCTCGGGAAGATCTCATCGATTTATTAAAAATTCCAAGTGATTATCAGGTGCTTTTTCTTCAAGGGGGTGCAACTCTTCAGTTCTCTATGGTTCCGATGAATTTCGGCTCTCAGAAATTTGCTGACTATGTTTTATCTGGAAGCTGGTCAAAAAAAGCTATCGATGAAGCCTCAAAAATAATTGATATCAATATTGTTACTAGCTCTGAGGCATCTAATTTTAATAATGTGCCTAATGAGGAGAGCTGGAGCTGCTCTGAAAATGCATCTTATCTTCATTATGTCGCTAATGAGACAATTCAAGGAAATGCATTGCATGTTCCTCCATCCACCAATGCACCATTAATATCAGATATGTCATCGGTTATCTTGAGTGAACCAATTGATGTGTCAAGGTTTTCAATGATTTATGCTGGTGCTCAAAAGAATATTGGTCCAGCCGGATTAACTATTTGCATTATTAAAAAGGATTTTTTGGACACCGCTTCAACTGAATTACCAGGTATGCTTCAATATTCAAAACATGCTGAAGCAGATTCTATGTTTAATACTCCTCCTACCTTTGCATGGTATCTGTCAGGTAAAGTTTTTGCATGGCTTAAAGATAATGGAGGTTTAGAGTCCATGGGTAAGGTTAACCAGCTCAAAGCAAAAAATTTATATGATTTTATTGATCAGTCTAATTTTTATTCCAATCCCGTCACTGTGAAAAATAGATCGATTATGAATGTACCTTTTCTGTTAAAAAATTCAGAATTAGACGCTGAATTCTTGCATGAAGCAGAAAATGCGGGTTTACTTAACTTAAAAGGGCACAGGTCAGTTGGCGGTATGAGAGCAAGTATTTATAATGCTATGCCAATCGAGGCGGTAGATGCATTGATTAATTTCATGGGAGATTTTCAATCTAAGCACGGATAAAGTTGTGAGTAAGAATAAAATTAAACCTATAAGGCAAAAAATTGATGCTATTGATCATCAAATCCTGAAGTTAATTCAGAGAAGAGGCTCTTTGGCACAAAAAATAGGCAAATTAAAGAGCTTGATGAGCTCAAACACTTCTTTTTACAAACCTAATAGAGAAGCAGAGATCTTAAGAAATATCTCCAAGCTCAATGAGGGCCCAATTTCAGAGAAAAAAATTAATCATATATTTAAAGAGATCATCTCTTCTTGTCTTTCACTGGAGGAAGAATTAACGATTGCATACCTTGGTCCTGAAGGAACTCATTCTGAAGGGGCAGTGATTCAGCATTTTGGTTCGTCGCCAATAAGATCACCAAGATCAACGATAGAAGATGTTTTTCATCAAGTAAGAACTGGCTCAGCAACCTTCGGGGTTGTGCCAGTAGAAAATTCTTCCGAAGGAGTAGTAAATGCAACCTTAAATTCTTTAGCAGATCAAGAGATAAATATTTGTGGTGAAACCTATCTCCCTATTCATCATCAACTAGCTTCCGCCAGAAAATTTAAACTCGAGGATACTCAAATTGTTGCATCGCACCCCCAAGCTCTTGGCCAATGCAGCAAGTGGTTGGATGCTAATTTACCAAATACAAAAAGGGAGACTACATCAAGCACAGCAGAAGCTGCCAAGCTTTCAAAAGCCCATCCAAAAACTTTATGTATAGTCAGCTCATTGGCAATTAATAAATATAAGTTACATCAATATCAAAAAGATATTGAAGATTTTTCTGGCAACAATACAAGATTTTTAGTGATTGGCAATATTGAAATTGAGCAAACTAAAAAAGACAAAACTTCCTTTTTAATCCAAACAGACAATCAGCCTGGAGCTTTAATTAAAATACTTGACCCATTCAAAAAAAGAAAAATTAATCTAGAAAGAATTGAAACACGTCCATCGAGAGAATCATTGAATGCACATAATTTTTTTATAGATAGCAGCGGCCACTATAAGGATGCAAAGCTAAAACAGGTTATTGGTAATCTGAAGGAATTAGGAGCATCTGTTCGAATCCTTGGTTCATATCCATCAGACTCATGAGTGCAGGCATTCTTAATAATCTTAACCCTGGGATTGAGGATCTTCATCCATATGAGCCTGGTCGTTCAATCGACGAAGTTGTTGCAGAATTTGGTCATCATGAAATCGTAAAACTAGCGAGTAATGAAAATCCACTTGGAGCATCTCCGAAAGCGCTTTCAACCCTAGCAGGGCTTGAAGATGATTTGCATTTATACCCTGATGGAAATGGAACAAAGCTTAAACAAGAAATTGCAAATCATGAGAACGTTCATTCTGACAATATTATTATAGGAAATGGCTCTAATGAGATTCTTGAATTAGCAGCAAGAGCTTTCCTTAATCCAAATACATCATCCATTACTTCAAAGCACGCATTTGCAGTGTATAAAATTGTTACTCAGTCTGCAGGTGCATCGTTGATAGAAGTTCCTGCAAGCAACTGGTGCCACGATTTAGAATCATTTGAGGATCATTTAGAGAGCAGCACAAGAGTCATTTTTATTGCCAACCCAAATAACCCAACAGGTACATATAACAGTCACGAAGAAGTTCATTCGTTATTGAAAAAAGTTCCTTCGTCCGTATTGGTTGTATTAGATTGTGCATATTTTGAGTATGTAACTAAAGAAGATTACGTAAAACCTTTAGATTTGTTAAATGAATTTGATAATTTATTGATTACAAAAACATTCTCTAAAATTCATGGCCTGGCCAGCATTCGTGTTGGGTATGGTATTGCTAATCCCTCTTTAATTGAGGCTCTCAATCGAATCAGGCAGCCTTTCAATGTAAATACCATAGCCCAAGTGATGGCTTCTGTAGCAATTAATGATCATGAGCATATTCGTCAAAGCATAGAGTTAAATTCACAACAATATGAATTTTTATTCGACAAATTATCCAAACTTGGGCTTGAATGCATTCCATCAGTTGGGAACTTCATTGCTTTTAAAGGTAACTTTATTGGTAAAGAAATGTTTAACAACCTTATGAAAAAAGGAGTAATCGTAAGATCTGTTGACTTGTATGATATGAAAGATTTTATAAGGGTCACAATTGGAACAGAGGCTGAAAACTTAAAATTTCTTAGCGCATTAGAAGAGCTTTTATGAAAATTATTATTATTGGCCTAGGATTAATTGGAGGATCAATAGCTAAAACCTTATCAAGCGCTCAAGATTTCGAGATCTTAGCCTTTGATTCAGATCAAAACACCATAAAGAATGCATTGGAAAACCAATCAATTCAAGGCTCACTTCATTCTCTTGATGATCTTGGAAATGCTGAATACGAAGATTCAGTGGTAATTATTGCAACTCCTCCGAGTGCAACCGATGAGATTCTAAAATCCTTAGATTTTTTATTCAATTCTTCGGTTACTATCACGGACACAACAAGCACCAAAAACTCTATAAATAAAATTTTGCAAGAATTTAATTTTCCTAAAAATTTTATCTTCTCTCATCCTGTAGCAGGCTCTCATCTTTCGGGTGAAAAAAATTCAGTCGCTGATCTTTTCAATGGAAAATCAACAATCTTGTCTTATCATGACTCCGTAGCATCACAGCATGTAGATCGAGTTACAAATCTATGGAGCACACTTGGATCAAACATCACAGTGTTGGACGCTGAGTTACATGACCAGATATTTGCATATTCTAGCCATCTTCCTCATGTTGCGGCCTATGCATTATTGAATACTTTAAAGGGGCTTGAACAAGATGATCTTTCAGATTTTTCAGGCGGTGGTCTCGGAGAATTTTTAAGGCTGGCATCATCCTCTCCCAGAATGTGGGCAGATATTTTTTCAATGAATGAAAAGAATATTGCCATAGCAATAGATGATTTGATGAAAAGTCTCGGTATTTTAAAGGAGAAGATTAGAAAAGACCCTCAGAGTCTTCAGACTTTTCTAGGCGAACTTAAAGATTTTAAGGAATCAAACTATTGAATTTAACCACTTCTATCAATAGCCAGATTTTTGGGACGGTTCAATGTCCTGGAGATAAATCCATCTCGCAAAGAGCTCTTATGATCGGAGCTTTGATAAATCAAGAAATGACAATTGATGGCTTCTTGCATGGGGAAGATCCGCTCTCCACAATGAATGCTCTCAATCAAATTGGAGCAGGCATTTCAGTTGATGAAAATGGGTTGGTTCATTTATGCAAAAGAAAAAATATTTTTCAGAGCTGTGACGAGCCGCTTGATCTTGGTAACTCCGGGACTGGCTTACGTCTCATGTTGGGTTTGACTTCTGGTATTGGCTTAAATCTTTCTTTTTGTGGCGACGATTCTTTATCTTCTCGACCGATGAGCAGAGTAATAAACCCATTAACTGAAATGGGTGCTAGCATTGAATCATCAAATGGTAAGTTGCCTATTTCAATATTGCCAACATCACTTAAAAAGCAATATACCTATGAGTTACCAGTAGCAAGCGCTCAAGTAAAGTCAAGCATCTTATTGGCTGGTCTTGCTTCAGGGACCGGTGTTGAAATTATTGAACCCATTCAAACAAGAGATCATACAGAAAGAATGCTAAGAAACTTTGGTGCAAATATAGAAATTGCATCCGAGGGTAGTAAGAATATTATTCAATTGGCACCATCCAATAATCTGAGTGCTAAAAATTACACAGTGGTGGGTGACATTTCTTCGGCTGCTTTTTTAATAGTTGCTGCCTTAATAAGTAATTCACAAGGGCTAGAAATTAAAAATGTTGGAATGAACCCCTCAAGAGTAGGGGTCTTGCTAGCCTTACAAAAAATGGGTGCAGATATTAAGGTTAGAAATCAAAGACTAGAGTCAGGAGAGCCTTGTGCCGACTTAAAGATTACACAATCTATATTAAAGGGAGTAGAACTTTCTGGAGACATCATTCCAAATATTATTGACGAAATACCTATCATTTCTATTGCAGCTGCATTTGCAGAAGGGGAAACCGTGATTCGAGATGCTGCAGAATTAAGAGTTAAGGAATCGGATAGGTTAAAAGCCGTTTCAGATGGTTTCAGTAGACTTGGAGTTGCCCATGAAAATTTTGAGGATGGTATGAGTATTATGGGAAGCCCAAATACACTTTTAATAGAGCAACCAATTTCTATTGAATCGCATGAAGACCATAGAATTGCTATGAGTTTTCTAATTGCCGGTTTGAGATGTTCAAAACCAATTACAGTAAAGGATTGTAAAAATATTTTTACATCATTTCCTGATTTCATAGAGCTAATTTCTTCTATAGGATATAAGCTTGAAAAATAATAATATTATTACTGTTGATGGTCCATCTGCATCTGGTAAAGGGTCGCTTGCTAAAGCATTAGCTAAAGAACTAAATTTTATGTTATTAGATAGTGGCCTGCTTTATCGAGCATATTCATATTGTTTTGATCAAGTTCAAAATCATTCTACTGCAAAAGGTCTATTTTCCAATTTAAGAATCGATAGCATTGACCATGAGATGCATGTTTATGAAGATAATAAAGATATAACTTCAATCCTTAGACATGAAAATATAGCTAAAACCGCCTCAAAATTGAGCAGTTTAAAAGAAACTAGAGATAACTTAATTAGTTTTCAAAGAGACTTAGCTAGCGATAATGGATTGGTTGCAGATGGTAGGGATATGGGCACTGTTGTATTTCCAGATGCCGGTACTAAAATTTTTTTAGTTGCTAATGCGGAAGTAAGAGCAAAGAGGAGGTTTTTAGAGTTGCAGAATGCAGGTCAAGGCGTTAATATGCGCGATCTGATTGAAGATATTAGATTGCGAGATGAGGCAGATAAGGCAAGAGAAATATCTCCTTTGATGCCAGCGGATGATTCTATCGAAGTGAACTCCTCTGATCTAACTTCTCAAGAAGTATTGGAAATAGTTTTAAAAATTTATAAGGAACATACCAAGGAAGTATAAAAAATATGTCAGAAAGCTTCGCAGCACTATTAGATGAAAATCTAAGCACACTTGAAATGCAGCCCGGCTCCATTGTAACCGGAGTTGTTTTAGATGTTGATAAGGAATGGGTGACAGTCCATGTTGGATTGAAATCAGAGGGAGTCATTTCCCTGGATGAGTTTAGAAATAATGATGGATCGGTTGAAATTGAATCTGGCGATGAAGTCCAAGTTGCTTTAGAGGCAGTTGAGGATGGCTATGGAGAAACAAGAATTTCGCGCGAAAAGGCTAGAAAAATTGGAACTTGGAAAAAGCTTGAAGAAGCATTAGAGACTGGAGAATTTGTTGAAGGAAAGGTTCTAACAAGAGTTAAAGGCGGTTTTTCTGTTGAGGTTGATGTTGTCAAAGCATTTTTACCCGGTTCACTTGTTGATATAAGACCTGTTAAGGAAGCCCCAGAGCTTGAGAATACTGTTCAAGAATTCAAAGTTATCAAGTTAGATTATAAAAGGAATAATGTCGTTCTCTCAAGAAGGGCAGTTTTAGAGAAAATTAATTCTGCTGAAAAAGTCGAGTTGTTAAAAAATCTTGATGAAGGCCAAATCGTTAAAGGCACAGTCAAAAACTTAACTGACTATGGTGCTTTTGTTGATCTGGGAGGTTTAGACGGCTTATTACACATAACCGATATTTCATGGTCAAGGGTTACTAATCCAGCTGAGGTTTTAAGTCTTGGTGAAGAAATTGATGTAAAAATATTAAGTTTTGATAAAGAAAAACTTCGAGTTTCATTAGGGTTAAAGCAGATTCAAAATGATCCATGGGAAACAATTGAAGGAAAATATTCAGTTGGCGGTGTATATGAAGCTACAGTTTCAAATTTAACAGACTATGGGTGTTTCGCTGAGCTTGAGCAGGGCGTTGAAGGCTTAATACACTTATCAGAATTAGATTGGACTAATAAAAACATTCACCCCTCAAAGGTTGTAGATTTAGAAGAGAAAATTAAAGTGATGGTTCTAGAAATAGACCATGACAAGAGAAGAATTTCTCTTGGTTTAAAGCAAACCAAATCTAATCCTTGGACAGAATTTGCTAACAAGTATGGATTGGGTGATTCTGTTGAAGGCAGCATTAAATCTGTAACCGATTTTGGAATTTTTGTTGGTTTAGAAGGTGATATTGATGGTTTAATCCACCTTTCAGATATTACTGAGGATGAAAATCCTGCTGAAGCAATGGAAAATTATAAAAAAGGTGACAAGCTCTCTTGCGTCATTTTTGGAATTGATGCCGAAAGAGAACGGATTTCACTCAAGCTTAGTGCTTAATTTTTCTAAAATACTTAAATTAAGAACAATATTGATCATAGAAACTAATTGCCCAGGTGGTGGAATTGGTAGACACAAGGGACTTAAAATCCCTCGAAGGCAACTTCGTGCCGGTTCAAGTCCGGCTCTGGGCACCATTACACCTGACTTTTCATGATTAAATTTCTTAATCCAAGCGCTGAAAAACCCTATATTCATTTTCAATCTCTATATAAAGAAGCCCTAGAAAGTGACCAAAAAGGGATAGAAGCAATTTCTATTTCATCATATGACCAGGAAAAGAAAGAAGTTGAAGCAAGGTATGTGAACCTTAAGTATATTGCTCATGATGAATGGATCTTTTTTTCAAATTATCTTTCTCCAAAATCAAATCAGTTTGAGTTTCATAGTCAAGTTTCTGTTCTTATCTATTGGGCAAGCATTAATACTCAAATTAGAATGAAAGCCAAAATCTTTAAAACATCTCCTGAATTTTCTGATGAGCATTTTAATGGCAGGACTAAAGAAAAAAATGCATTAGCTATAAGTTCCAATCAATCTAAGGCCATTGATTCATTTGATGAGGTAGCAAAGAATTTTCACGATGCTTTAAAAACCATAACACCTGAAACGGTTAGACCAAATTTCTGGGGAGGCTATTCTTTTACCCCATATTATTTTGAGTTTTGGCAAGGTCATGAAAATAGATTAAATAAACGACAAGTCTTTGAGCAACAAAACAACGAATGGGCAGAACAATTACTTCAGCCATAAGGATGTTTTCTTTTTATGAATAATGCTATAAAATCCATCTCAATGTTAAATCACTTAACAATCTACACATCAAATCAAAGATACTTTGATTAATCCCTCTCTTTCCATCATATAAGGTCTTTAGCTATCGCTTTGAAAAAAAAATCAACGACTCCTATAAATAATAAAATCTATGCAAAAGAGGTTATGTTAATTGGCTCTGATGGAGAAAAAATAGGATTATTGGCTATTGATGAAGCTTTAGAGGAGGCTCAGAAAACAAGTCTTGATTTAGTCCAGGTGTCTCCTTCTGACGCTCAACCAGTAGTTTGCAAACTTTTAGATTTTGGTAAATTTCAATTTGAAAAGAAAAAAAGTACCGGCGGCACTAAAAAACCAAAAAAACAATCTTTAAAAGAGATTAAGTTTCGTCCTACTACTGATATCGGCGATTATAATATTAAATTAAGAAAGATAAAAAGCTTTATTAATGACGGAGATAAGACTAAAATCAGCGTTCGATTTAGAGGTAGGGAGATTTTAAATAGTGATTTGGGTCTTGATCTTCTAAATCGTTTGAGAGAGGACCTCCAAGATATAGCTCAAGTAGATCAAGAGCCATCTCTTGAGGGAAGACAATTATTAATGGTTCTCTCACAAATAAGAAAGAGATAATTATGGGTTATAAATTAAAAACACATTCAAGCGCAAAAAAACGTTTTAAGGCTACTGGCAGTGGCTTGAAAAGAAGGAGTGCTTCTCGTGCTCATATCCTAACCAAGCAAACTACTAAAAGAAAGCGTCATAATCGCGGAATGATTAAAATGGCTGACGAGACAAAAAAAATTGCGCAAAAACTTTTATATAACATTTAAATATTATGCCAAGAGTAACTAAAGCATTAGCAGCAAAAGCAAAGCATAAGAAAGTACTAAAAGCGACTAAAGGTCACTATGGTGCTAGAAGCAGACTATTTAAAACTGCGAAACAATCCAACGTAAAAGCTCTTCAGTATGCTTTTAGAGACAGAAGAAACAAGAAGAGAGCCTTTCGTTCATTATGGATTTCAAGAATCTCAGCGGCTTTATTACCTTTAGAAGTTTCTTATAGCAGATTCATCAATCAACTTTCTAATGCTAATGTGAAGCTTGATAGAAAATCTCTAGCTGGCATTGCATTTTCTGATCCTGATACTTTTAAGAAAATCGTAGAAAAAGTCAGGGTATAATGTTCTCATGCAAATCCCTCAGGATTTAATTGAAACAGCCGAGCTCAAATTAAATTCCATTCAATCAGAGGCTGAATTTTTTCAACTAAGAGCTCAATTTCTTGGTAAGAAATCTTTTGTTGTTTCTTCATTTTCTAAACTTAGAAATCTTAAATCAGAAGAAAGAGTAATTGCTGCAAAGGAATTGAATATACTTAAAAATGACTTAACTAAATTATTTGAAACTGCCCTTGCAGATATGGAAGGTAAGAGTGATCTTGTGAAATTAGATGTAACTCTCCCTGCTGATCCTTTTAACGTAGGTTCTGAGCACCCAATAACAAAAATTTCACAAAAAATTATCAAATATTTTGCCCCGTTAAATTATCAAATTTTTTCTGGCAATGAGATTGAAACAGATTTTTATAATTTTGAAGCTCTAAATTTTCCTGAAAATCATCCTGCAAGACAAATGCATGATACTTTTTATCTAAATTCTAAAAGCAATTCAGACTATTTATTAAGAACACATACCTCAAACACTCAAATCCATGCCTTGCTATCAGAGGATTTGCCGCTATATATGCTTTCTCCTGGAAGAGTCTTTAGATGTGATTCAGATACTACTCATCTTCCAATGTTTACCCAAATTGAAGGTTTGGTGGTAGATGAAGGAGTTACATTTGGAGATTTAAAAGGAATCCTAATTGACTTCCTAGAAGACTTCTTTAATGAAAAAATGGATGTAAGGTTTAGACCCTCCTATTTTCCGTTTACAGAACCTTCAGCTGAAGTAGATATAAAATTTGGAAATAAAGGATGGTTAGAAATTTTAGGTTGTGGAATGGTTCATCCTAATGTTCTTAAGGGATGTAATATTGATACTAAAAAATTTCGCGGTTTTGCCTTTGGTGTGGGAGTCGAGCGCTTAGCTATGCTTTATTTCGGCGTTACAGATATTAGAGAATTTTATTCTTCAAATTTAGACTTTTTAAGTCAATTCCCCTCATGAAAATTCAATATTCATACTTAAAAAATTTTCTTAATACAAAGCTTAGCCAAGAAAAACTTAGTGATGTATTTACAAAAGTTGGTTTTGAGTGCGAGATAGCAGGAGATCTAATAGAATTTGATATCACTCCAAATCGAGGAGATGCGCTATCACTTCGTGGCCTGGAGAGAGAATTCTATGCATATCAATCAACAAAACCTAGCCGAAAATTAGAAACTTCATCAATAAACCTTATCCAAGACAAGAAAGTCATCAACCAGATTGATGGTTCTGGTTGTGGTAATTATCATTTAATGCTGGTTCAGGGTTTGCAGAAAATAAAGAATCTAGATGCTAAAAAACGAAGCTTCATAGAGTCTGCTGGAATTCCGTTAATTAATCCTTTGGTTGATTTAGGTAACTACGTGATGTTGGAAATTGGTGCGCCCATGCATGTATTTGATTTAGAGAAACTAGCTCTACCAATTAATGTTCAATTTCCCACAGCAAAAAATACATCAGTAACAGTTATTGGGGGAGATGTTAAAGATGTTCAACCTTCATCGCTAACAATTCAGGATCAATCTGGGATCCAAGCGATTGCCGGTATTATTGGTAGCGAAGCATCTTCAGTGTCATCATCAACTAATAACGTAGCTGTTGAAGCTGCATTTTTTAGACCCGAGGTTATTGTAAATCAAGCTAGAAAGTATGGACTTGCTACAGATGCCTCTCATCGCTTTGAGAGAGGAGTAGATCCAGAAATACAGCATCAAGCATTAACAAGATATCTATTTTTATTAAATCAAATAGCGGAATTTGATTTAGTTGAACTCTATTGTTCATTTTCCCACAAAACTAAAAAGAAAAATGTGAAATTGAATATAAAAAAATTTAATACATTTTCCGGTCTCACCATAAAGGCAAGCAAAGCAATTCTTATATTGAAAAATTTAGGTTTTAAGGTGCTCGATAAGAGTGAAAATGTTATGACATTCAATATTCCCACCCACAGGTTTGATATTTCACTAGAGGAAGATTTGTATGAGGAGTTATTACGATCATATGGGTATGACAATATACCTATATCAAAACCTAAGGCGGGGCCCATAATAAAAAATAGAGAAGATAGCGCATTAGACAGCCTAATACTCGGCTTCGTTCATGCTGGTTACACAGAGCTTATGCATATGCCATTTGTTTCTAGAGCGTCCTTCCAAAAACTAAATTCTAATAACTGGACCGCAGCTGAACTGCAAAATCCAATAAATGAAAACGAACCATTGCTTAGGGGCAGCCTTTTTAGATCTCTATTTACCGCTGTAAATAGTAATGTAAAAAAAGGCCACACATCTATTAAAGTTTTTGAAGCAGGCAACGTATTTAAAAAAGAAAAAAATAGCTTCATCCAGTCGTTGCATTTGTCAGGAATAATTTATCATCATGAGCCTCAAACATCTTGGAGCAAGAAAGAATTAGCATTTGATTTCTTTTCATTAAAAGCAGAAATATCTAAATTGTTACAAACCCTAGGCTTGCTAAATATTCAGTTTCAAAAAACAAGCTCTTCAATGCCTTTCAATGAAAATGCCTTAGATATATTTATTGGTAAACAAAAGATTGCAGTAATTGGTGAAATAGATCTTTCTGCTACAGAGAAGTTGATCAAGAAATCAGCTTATGGATTTGAGATTTATCCAGAAAGAATTTCTTTCATTTTTAAGAATCCAAAAATTAAAAAAACTAGCAAATTCCCTCTTTCAACTCGTGACATTAATATTGTTTTAAATAAATCTATTGCTTATCAAGATGTTGAAAGCTTAATTGCTAGTGGCGCAATCAATTATTTAGTCTCATTTAGCCTAATCAATACATTTGCAGGCAAGGACATCCCAAAAGGTTTTATCAGCATGACATTAAGGTTTGTTTTTCAAAGCAACAAACAATCTTTATTGGAGTCCCATATTAATGGATCTATGCAAAATATCTTAAAACTATTAGAAAAAAAATTGAATGCTAAAATAAGGTCATGAATGTCACCAAAAAGGATCTAAGCGCAATACTTAAAAAAGAACTCAAGCTATCTGTAGATACCTCTGATTCTTTGGTAGACGAATTTTTTCAGGTCATTAAAACAACTCTTAGATCTAAGAAAAATATCAAGTTATCTGGATTTGGTACCTTTGAGATGTTTAAAACTAAAGAGCGAATTGGTAGAAACCCAAAAACAATGGAGGAGTTTCAAATTCCAGCAAAAAATAAAGTCCGGTTTAGCTCAACCTCAAAGGCTAAATACTTTTTAAACTAAAAATGAAAAAGCAGGTACAAAATTTTAATAAATCTGATTTAGCAATCCACTTATCGAGGCGGTTTCCATCTTTAAGCGATGAAATAATTATTGAAGGCATGGATTTTATTCTTCAGGAAATTATTAATACTGTTGCATTGGACAATAGAGTCGAGATCAGAGGCTTTGGCTCATTCTCAAAAAAAAATATTAGACCCAGAAGATTCATTAATCCTAAAACAAAAGAAGAATCATATTTGAGTGAAACAGCTATTATGCATTTCAAAGCTTCTAAAAAACTCCTTCATCATAATGACTGATCAAAGAATAATTGTTGCAATTGATACATATGATCTCACATTGGCTAATGCCATCTTAGATCAGCTCGATCCAACTCTTTGTAGAGTGAAAATAGGAAGCGTTGTTTTCAGCGCTCTAGGTAAATCATTTCTTCGTGAAGTTTCTGAACGTGGCTTTAAAATTTTCTTAGACTTAAAATTGCATGACATACCAAATACAGTACATGAAACAATTTTAGGCTTCCATGACTCTTCAATTGATATGTTGACTGTTCATCTATCTGGTGGTGAAGATATGCTAAGAAAAGCTATGCTTGCAGCTCAAACGATTAAAACTAAAGTGATAGGAGTTAGCATTCTTACGAGTTTGGAGGAATCAGATACATTGGCTTTATTTAACAATAATCTTAATGATCAAATATTAAATTTATTTAAACTTGCTAAAAAAACAAATTTAGATGGAATTGTTTGCTCACCCATGGAGGTAGAAATGGCAAATACAATTCTGGATACACATTCAATTAAAATCACTCCAGGAATTAGAGATATTTCAGTAGAAGATGATCAGGCAAGAAGCATGAGTGCAAAAGACGCTATCAAAAAGGGAGCCACATTCTTGGTTATTGGCAGGCCCATTACTCAAGCTGAAAATATTTCAATAGCATTACAAAGTTTTAGCGATTCAATTCATGAGTAAAAGATCTATTCAAAATGCCTTTTCAGACCTGAAGAAACTATCAAAAAATGATATCAAAAAAAGAAAGCTATCCTTTAAATTTAATTCGGAGTTTTTGAATTATCAGCCATATTTAAAAGATTTTTCATCTCAACATTATAAAATTTTTGATGAGCTTGCATCTCAATTAGATCTTCAGGGCTCATTAGAAGATCTTTTTAACGGGCAGGTTGTTAATAAGACAGAAAATAGACCAGCCTTACATCACCAATATCGCATTGATCAAAAATCTAAAGCCTTTAATTATAAAAAAATTACAGAATTTTTTATAAAAAGAATTAAAAATGAAGGGTTTGAAAATATTGTTACATTCGGTATTGGCGGTTCATACGAAGGACCAAAATTACTTCACGAATTTACGCAAAAGAAATCATCAAAATTGAATTATTATTTTATTTCTGGCCCTGATAAGGACGAATTTAACTCAATATTAAAACCATTAAGTGGGCAAAAGAATTTTTATATTTTTTCATCAAAATCATTATTAACAGATGAAACTTTGTCATGTTTGAAATGGTTAGGTCGAGAAAGAAACTCAATGAATTCAATAGTCATAACTGCCAATTCAAAAAAAGCTATTTCTTTGGGTTTCCATGAAAATTGCATTATTCCATTTCCTGAGTCAGTTGGAGGGAGGTATTCCATCTGGTCACCAATATCTCTTAGCGCTGGCATAGAAAACAATTTTTCAAGATTTTTAAAAGGTGGATTAGCTGCAGATAAAATGATCCTAGGCACTACGAAGGAAGATAAGCAATATCAAAAATTTATTAAGATATTGGTATTTTCTGATCTTTGGTTTAATAATTTTAAAAATAAAAAAAATCGAGTTATTCTTTCGTATAATTGGAAATTACGATCATTGGCTAATTATATTCAGCAACTTGAGATGGAGTCCCTTGGAAAACAACCCAATTCTAGATCTCTGTTTAAAGAAACGGGACAGTCAGTATTTGGAGGCTTCGGATCTACTGCGCAACATTCGTACTTTCAATTATTGCATCAGGGTACAGCTGGATTTTGTACAGACATTATTTATTCAGCCTCAAGAAGCAGCCCACTATCATCCGCTCAAGCAAAGGGGCAGGCTTCCTTACTGTCTTCTGATTTTAGAGGATCATCTAATGCACTCGAAAAAACAAATAGTAATGCTCCAGTGAATCTTTTTCATTTAAATAAGTTGTCGCTTGATGGGCTTGGTTTCTTACTAGCAACTTGGGAACATCGGGTTTATATAACTGCATGCATGTTAGAAATTAATCCTTTTGATCAATATGGAGTTGCTGCCGGCAAAGTTATTGCAAAGAAATTCCTTAGTTAATGTCCTTAGATCTAAAGCAAGTTCCCAATACGCCTGGAATATATAAGTTTTTTTCTAAAAATAAGATCATATATATTGGTAAGGCAAAGAATTTAAAGAAAAGAGTATCCTCATATTTTGGCAAATCTTTTAAGGATAGAAAAACACAACAAATTAAAATCCTTACAGATCAGATTGAAACTTTCTCCACAACCACTGAGGCGGAAGCTCTCCTCTTAGAGCAATCTTTGATCAAAGAGAATTTGCCTAGATTTAATATACTTTTAAGGGACGATAAATCATATCCATATGTGCATTTTTCAATGGAGCATAAATATCCAAGTATTAGTATGAAGAGATCAAAACACGCTATTTCAAAGAATTTTTTTGGTCCTTTTATAAGTGTTCAAGCTGTAAAATTAACCATTAAAGATTTACAGAAGATTTATCAAATTCGAAATTGCAGTGATACAACCTTCAGTAAAAGATCTAGACCATGTATTGAGCATCAAATGCAACGATGTTCTGCTCCGTGCGTAAATTTAATTTCTGAGATTAGCTATCAATCTGATATTGTATCTTCACAACATTACCTATCTTCATCAGGAAAAAAAACTAAGTCCTTGATGACTTCTCAGATGCATAAGCTTGCAGAACAACAAGAATTTGAAAAAGCTAATGATATAAAAAAAAGAATTAGAAGTTTAGATCTTTTATATCAAGAGCAATCAATTAATAACTCTTTAATCAGCATTGATTTTTTTACCTGCGTCACTAAGCTTGATAGAACAGGAATCTGCATACTGTCAGTCAGGGATGGAAAGATCAGAGGAACTAAAACTCATTGCCTAAAAGGAAATCAATTGCAAGATATTGATAGCCTCTTTCAAAGTTTAATATTTTCTTTCTACCAGAATAGCTTCTCTTTGCCTAAAAAAATTATTTTAAATATTAAGCCTAATAATCTGGTATTAATCAAAGAAGCTGTAAGGCTGAAATTTGGAAAACAAATTTTTATTTCTACAAGTGTTAATTTAAATACAAGAAAAATTGCAAAATTAGGGAAATTAAATGCAAATCAAGCTATTGACAATAAAGTAAATCACTCTACTAAATACTCATTTGCTATAAAAGATCTGATTTCTAGTTTGGGTATTGCCAGACAAAACTTAACAATAGAAGGTTTCGATGTAAGTCATCATAGCGGCCAGAATGCAGTTGCTTCGTCTGTAAGGTTTTCGTCTAATGGACCGGAAAAAACAAAATATAGGCTCTACAACATACCAAAGGAATTATCTGGAAATGATATAGGTTCAATCAAGCATGTTCTTGAAAGAAGAATTAATAAAGCTAACGTCACTCCATTACCAGATATTGTTCTTATTGATGGAGGGAAGCTGCAGCTTGAAGCAGCGCTAAATACTTTTTGTATGATGCTTAAAAAGACACCAATTATACTTAGTATTGTAAAGGGCTCTAAAAGAGTTAGGTCAACAGAAACTATTATATCCAAAGACGGCATATTAGAAATTTTGAAAGATAGCCCAGGGTTTGTACTTCTTCAACAAGTCCGAGATGAATCTCATAGATTTGCTATTACAAGCAATAGGAAGAAAAAAAATAAGTCTATAAAGAAATCATCTCTTGATAATATAAAAGGTCTTGGACCAAAGAAGAAAAAAGATTTAATGAATCATTTTAAATCTATTCAATTAATTAAAGCAGCTTCAATAGATAATCTATGTAAGGTTTCGGGAATAAGTATTAAACTAGCAGAAGAAATAAATACATTTTATAGATCATGAATTACTTCATTCAATCACTAACATATTTCAGAATTTTAATTTCCCCAATTATTTTTTTACTAATTACCTTGTATGACTTTTATGGTTGGGCGTTATTTCTTTTTTTTCTTGCTAGTATTTCTGATTATTGGGATGGCTTTCTTGCAAGAAAATTTAATCTAACCTCAGCAATCGGCGCTGTGATGGATCCGATTGCAGATAAGATATTAATTCTGTTTATTCTGATAGCGCTTACCATTACTTTAGAGAGTATATATATAGGTTTTGTTGGAGCAATAATGCTTACACGTGAATTTTGGGTTGCTGCGTTAAGAGATCTCAATGCGAGAAACAACAACACAAAAGCAACTGATGTAACTTTCCTTGCTAAAATCAAGACATCCATCCAATTATTTGCGCTCGGTGGGTATATTTTGGCATTACTAATTAATAATTCTTTTTTATTATTTTTATCAGACTTCTTTTTACTAACCGCAATGATAGTAACTTTGAAGACGGGTCTGACTTATTCAATTCAATCATTTTTAGTTTCAGATAATAAAAGTTAAATTATATTCTCTTTCAAATGATCTATATTCGTTTCTAGAGAGTTAGATGGTAAAATACACTACAATTTTTAAATGAGGCAATAGATTGTTCAATAATTCAACAATTTTAGTAACAGGTGGCACTGGTTCGTTTGGTCATGTATTTATACCCATGATTTTGAAGCAGTTTAATCCTAAAAAGGTAATCATTTTCTCACGAGACGAAATGAAGCAATGGCAGATGGCTAAAACTTATGTTAATGACTCCAGAGTAAGATTTTTTATAGGAGATGTAAGAGATAAAGATAGACTCTACAGAGCTTTAGATGGCGTTGATTATGTTGTCCATGCTGCAGCAACAAAGATAGTTCCAACCGCAGAATACAACCCTCATGAATGCATTAAAACTAATGTAATTGGTGCTATGAATCTTATAGAGGCATGCATAGATAAAAAGGTTAAGAGATGTGTGGCATTAAGTACGGACAAGGCATCCAGCCCAATAAATCTTTATGGAGCAACGAAGCTAGCCTCTGATAAAGTTTTTGTTGCAGCAAATTCATATTCGGGTGAAGCTGGTACAAAGTTTGCAGTTGTTCGTTATGGAAATGTATTAGGCTCTCGAGGATCGGTAATACCATTTTTTTTGCAACAAAAAGAAGTAGGAACATTAACCATCACTGATACAAGAATGACAAGGTTTATGATTACACTTGATCAAGGAGTGGAATTAGTATGGACAGCTTTTGAAGATATGGTGGGCGGTGAAATTTATGTTAAAAAGATTCCATCGATGAAGGTGGAGGATATAGCTAGAACGATTGCCCCAGAAGCAAAAATTGAAATTATAGGCATTCGTCCTGGAGAAAAGTTGCATGAGCAAATGATTGGTTTTGAGGATGCCCCTTATACATATGAGTATGATGGTTATTTTAAAATACTCCCACCAATCCATGGATGGGGAGATGATCCAAGTAGAATAAAGGATGGTGCAAAGGTTTCAGAAGATTTTATATATTCTAGTGAATCAAATAATGAATGGATGTCCTCTGAAGATCTTAATGCGTGGGTAGAAAATTTTTATAGCGCAATGATTAAAATTTAATGATACCTTATGGAAAACAAGATATTAATCAGAATGATATTGATGCAGTCATTGATGTTTTAAAATCTAACTTTCTTACTCAAGGTCCGCAGGTTCCGCGATTTGAAGATATTGTAAAAAATTATTGTGGGTCGAAATATGCTGTTGCAGTAAACAGTGCTACTTCTGCGCTTCACATTGCATGTTTATCTCTTGATTTAGGTAAGGATGATATCCTATGGACCTCGCCAATTTCATTTGTTGCATCATCAAACGCAGCGTTATATTGTGGAGCCTCGGTAGATTTTGTAGATATAGACTTTAATACAAATAATATCTCAATTTCAGAGCTTAAAAAAAAGTTGGCATATGCAGAGAAAGAGGGATTGCTACCTAAAGTAATAATTCCTGTTCATATGGGAGGGTTTTCATGTGACATGGAAGAAATATATAAACTAAGTAAGCAATATAATTTTAAAATCATTGAAGATGCCTCACATGCTATTGGAGGTAAATATAAAAATAAGCCAGTGGGTTCATGTGAATATAGCGATATTACTGTTTTTAGTTTTCATCCAGTAAAAATTATCACATCTGGTGAGGGCGGCATGGCTCTTACTAATGACAAAAACTTATCCATGAAAATGGAAATTTTACGAACCCATGGTATTACTAGAAATAAATCTCATATGAGCTTCAAAGATGAAGGAGATTGGTACTATGAGCAAATTGATTTAGGTTTAAATTATAGAATGACTGAAATGCAAGCCGCGCTGGGGTATTCGCAAATGAATAGGATCGATGATTTTGTACTTAAAAGGAATGAACATGCTATTTTTTATCACAAACAGCTATCAAAGTTAAATATTTTACTCCCAGCTACAGATCCTTTAATTTATTCCTCTTATCACCTATTCATAATTAAATTAAGCAAACCAAACCCGGCTAAAAGAAGAATTATTTTTGATTATATGAAGAAAAACAATATAGGAGTGAACGTCCATTATATTCCCATTCACTTGCAACCTTTTTATAAAAAACTAAATTTTAAAAAAGGTGATTTTGTAACTGCGGAGAAGTATTATGATTCTGCTTTAAGTATCCCTTTGTTCTCTCATATTGATCAAACATCATTAGAAAAAGTTTCTAACGTGCTATCTAGTGCATTGGAATTAGCTAACAAGGAATTACTTTGAGTCAAAAGGAAATTTTTAAACACTCTGAGGGTGACGCATGGTTTGAAAGAAATAAAGAGACTCTCAAAAAAAGAAATTTTGATAAGGATCCTTTAGTTGCTGAAATAAGGGCAATTTTAAATTCTAATTTACTCAAAAATAAAAAAATTAATATTTTAGAAGTAGGTTGCGGTGAAGGAAGCAGGGGCAGGTTTATATCTGAAATGGTCGATTGTAATTTTTTTGGTATAGATCCATCAAAAAAAGCAGTCAAAGCAGCAAATGCTAAAGGTATAAATGCTATTCTTGGGAGCGCGGATAAGCTGCCTTATGAAGATAATCAATTTGATATTATTATCTATGGATTTTGTTTATATTTATGTGATAGAGAAGATTTATCTCTTATATCGGAGGAAGCTTCCAGGGTTTTAAAAGATGGCTCTTGGTTGCTCATAATGGATTTTTTTTCTGAACATGAATTAGAAAATAAATATGTGCATTTAGAAAATAT
The DNA here is from genome assembly GCA_902512655.1 of uncultured SAR86 cluster bacterium. Taxonomy (GTDB): domain Bacteria; phylum Pseudomonadota; class Gammaproteobacteria; order Magnimaribacterales; family D2472; genus D2472. The sequence goes on along the minus strand of CABXJR010000002.1, from coordinate 58,800 downwards.
TAAGTCTTTTAAGATGGATTACAGAAAAATTTTTGAAAAAGATAGCTCATATCATTGTTATTCTCATAAGATAATTGATCATGAAATTCATCAATATACTGATCTTAAAGAAAATTGGATTGCTGTATCAACAATGAGAAAAATTGAGAGGTGAACATAGACAAAATTGCCCTTGGAACAGTTCAATTTGGAACTGAATACGGCATAGCAAATACTTCTGGTCAAGTTCCACGTTCTGAAGCTCATAAAATTCTTAATCTTGCTCACGAAAATAAAATCAAAACACTTGATACTGCTGTAATGTATGGTGAGAGTGAAAATGTGCTTGGAAATTTCGGCTTAGTTGACTGGCAGGTTATTACAAAAATACCTCCGGTACCAGAAAATATTAAAAATATACAGGAATGGGTTTTCCATGAGGTCGAGATGTCTCTTAGGAGACTAAAAGTTAAAAAGGTTTATGGAGTTTTGCTGCATGATTCTGACCAAATTCTTGGTAAGAATGGAGACATCATACGAGAATCATTGTGTCGTTTAAAGGATAATCAGATTTGTAAGAAAGTTGGATTATCAATTTATAAAGTCAATAAAATTAAAGAATATATAGCTAGTAATGACATTGATATTATTCAAGCGCCACTAAATATTTTTGATACAAGACTTATTAGTTCTGAGATTCTAGAAGAGTTAAATAAAAAGAATATTGAGGTCCATGCCAGATCTATATTTTTGCAAGGCCTCTTATTGCTTGATCAAAATAGTATCCCGGCCTCTTTTGCTGATTCAGCAAAATTATTTGATGAGTGGTTCGCATGGTTAAGAAATAATGATATTGATCCTGTAGAAGCATGTCTGAAATTTGTCTTGCAATATAAAGAAATAGATAAGGTGATTGTCGGAGTTCAAAATATCGAGCAATTACAAAAAATAGTTTCACGTTTAAGGAACAACAGTAAGATACAATTTCCAGATTGGCACTCTAAAGCTAATAAAAAACTCATTAATCCAAATCAATGGTAAAAAATAATCCCAAGATATTAGCAATTGTTCAAGCAAGAATGGGTTCTTCTCGCCTGCCCGGGAAAGTATTAGAGAATATTAACGATCATTCTATGATTAGCATATTACTTTCTAGACTTTCTAAGGCAAAGAAAATTCATCAGATTATTCTTGCAACTTCAGATAAATCCAAGGATTTTAAGCTAATAGAGCATGTGCATAGTCTGGGTTATCGATCATATGCTGGTGATGAGGAGGATGTTCTTAGTAGATTTATGGAAGCAGCAGAATTTTATAATGGTGATGTCATAGTTCGAATCACTGGGGATTGTCCCTTGGTTTGCCCTGATTTAGTAGATGAGATAATAAAAAAATTTTTAGAAGGCAGCACTCAGTATGCTAGTAATGTTAGCCCACCATCTTTTCCAGATGGACTTGATGTTGAGGTATTTTCAAAAGCCTCATTGAGGCTAGCTGCCAAAAATGCAAAAAATAATTTTGATAGAGAGCACGTGACACCTTTTATAAGAAACCATTTTTCTAAAAATCTAATTAATTTAAACAATTCTGAGGATTTTTCTCATCTTAGATGGACAGTGGATGAGCCTGAAGATTTAGAAGTTATAAGAAATATTTTTAATCACTTTGCACCCGATATTTTTTTTAAGTGGAAGGACGTTCTTTCACTATATAATGAGAATCCAAAACTATTCAAAGCAAATACATCAATTGCTAGAAATGAAGGAGCCCATATGAGCAATGGACAAAAAATGTGGAAGCGAGCTAAACGTGTTATTCCTGGTGGAACCATGCTTTTATCTAAAAGACCTGAATTATTTCTACCAGATAAATGGCCTGCTTATTATAAGTCTGCTAAAGGGTGTTTCATAGAAGATTTGGATGGAAAAAAATATACTGATGTTTCAATTATGGGAATTGGAACCAATATATTAGGTTATGGAGATCATCAAGTTGATGCAGCGGTTTTAGAGGCAATAAAAAATGGCAATATGTCTACTCTCAACTGCAATGAAGAAGTTATATTAGCTGAAAAGTTAGTCGAAATGCATCCCTGGGCAGACATGGTCAGGTTTGCTCGGTCAGGCGGTGAGGCAAATGCTATTGCAATTAGGATTGCAAGAGCTTCTTCTGGTAAAGACAATGTTGCTGTATGTGGGTATCACGGTTGGCATGATTGGTATCTATCTGTAAATTTAGGAGATAAAAAGGGGCTCGACGGCCACTTATTACCTGGGTTAGAGCCAAATGGAGTTCCAAGAAACCTTCAATCCACAGTGCACCCTTTTGATTATGGAAATTTTTCCGCTCTTGAAAAAATTGTTACCGATAAAAATATTGGAACAATTAAAATGGAAGTTTCAAGATCAACAAAACCAGATATAGCTTTTCTTAAGAAAGTCAGAAAGTTAGCTGATGATAAAAACATTATTTTAATATTTGATGAGTGTACTTCTGGATTTAGACAGTCTTTTGGGGGAATTCATCTCTTAACAGGAGTTAATCCAGATATCGCTATGTTTGGCAAAGCTATGGGAAATGGGTATGCCGTAACAGCTGTAGTTGGCAGGCAAGAGATTATGGAGGCAGCCCAAAGCTCTTTTATCAGCAGCACTTTTTGGACAGAAAGAATAGGTTCGGTTGCAGCGCTTAAATCTCTAGAGGTTATGGAAAAAACTAAGTCATGGGAAACTATTACTTATCAAGGCAATAAAATAAAAAAGAATTGGCAGAAATTAGCAGATAAAAATGAATTAACAATAAATCAATGGGGGTTACCCAGTTTAGCTGGATTTACTTTTAAAAGTAGGCATGCGCTTGAATATAAAACTTTAATTAGTCAAGAAATGTTAAAAAAAGGTTTTCTTGCTGGCAATTCTATCTATGTTTCAGTTGCGCACACTGATAAAATTTTAGAGGGTTATTTTGAAGTTTTATCTGATATATTTTCATTAGTTAAAGAATGTGAGGATGGCAGAGATATCTTTAATTTATTAGACAGCCCTGTATGTCATGAGGGCTTTAAGAGGCTGAACTAAACAGTATTTTAATTGAGGGCTGATAATCAATAATCTTGAATTTAGTGTTTGGTTTTGTAATATTCGCTAAATTAAAACTCTAATAATATATAATAAAAAAATGAAAATAGCTGTTGTAAGTGGAGGCTTTGATCCAATTCATTCCGGCCATATATCCTACTTAAATTCAGCACTGGCTGAGGCAGATAAATTAATTGTGTGCCTTAATAGTGACGAGTGGTTAAAAGAAAAAAAAAGTAAGTTTTTTCTTCCATTCACTGAAAGAAAAATAATATTAGAAAACTTATCATCTGTTGATCTTGTTTTAGATTTTGAGGACGACGATATTGGGTCGGCAACCAATGGACTGAAGAAAGTTAAACAGTTATTTCCCGATGATCAGATTATTTTTTGTAATGGGGGAGATAGAACAAAACGCAATATTCCCGAGATGGCTATCAAAGATATTCATTTTAAATTTTCTGTTGGTGGTAATAATAAAAAGAATTCTAGTAGTTGGATATTAAAGAATTCAAGATACTCATCAAGCTCAAGATTATGGGGAAAATTTTTTGACCTTTTCCAGGATGATTATGTCAAAGTTAAAGAGTTAATTGTTAAAAAGAAAAATGGTATGAGTTTTCAGAGGCACTTTAAAAGAAGCGAAGTCTGGCTTGTTTCCAAGGGTAAATGCAAGGTAAATTTTAGTAATTCTAATCCAGATAATGTACAAACTAAAATCTTAAACAAAGGAGATTTTTTTCAAGTGCCTGTTAATTCTTGGCATCAAATAACAAATCCATACTCGCAGGAATGTAGAATTATAGAGATTCAATATGGTGATGAAACAAATGAAGAGGATATTGAGAGACTGCATTATTATGATATAGATAAGGCGTGATTTTCATAAGGTTCTTGAGTTAGCCAATCAAGGCATGTTATTTAACGATTTATTTTCTTGTGAGAATGATTTATTAAGCATCTCAAATTTCTGCAACTAAATAAAAACAATTTCTATGAAAGCCCCATAGATCAACTTATTCAATCAATTTTTTCCAGAGTAATAGAGAGTTAATTTTTGACATACCAAAAATTATCTTAGAAAAATCTAGAGTATAATAAAATTTAAATTAATACATTAGTGTATTTTAAGTAAGAATTTAAAGTTTATAACTTACTTATTGGAGAAATTAAATTGACTAACAAAAAGGTTGCCTTGATTACTGGCATTACTGGACAAGACGGATCTTATCTTGCTGAATTGCTACTTAAAAAGGACTATACAGTTCATGGAATTATTAGAAGAACCTCTCAAATTAATACTGATAGAATTGATCATATTTTTAATGATCTGCATCTTCATTACGGCGACTTAACAGATGCATCTAATACAATGTCGATAATTCAAACCATTAAGCCAGATGAAATATATAACCTTGGAGCTCAAAGCCATGTCAAGGTATCTTTTGAAATTCCTGAATATACAGGACAGGTAGATGCATTGGGAACTCTGCGTATTCTGGAATCTTGTCGGTTACTTGGAATAGAGAAAGATGTTCGAATATACCAAGCCTCTACATCTGAACTTTATGGTTTAGTTCAAGCCGTTCCCCAAAATGAAAGTACACCGTTTTATCCAAGGTCACCCTATGGAGTCGCAAAACTTTATGGTTACTGGATAGTTAAAAATTACAGAGAGTCATATGGCCTTCATGCTAGCTCAGGCATTTTATTTAATCATGAATCTCCGAGAAGAGGAGAAACCTTTGTTACTCAAAAAATAGTTCAAGGACTTGCAAGAGCTGTACAGAATAATGAAGAAAAGATCGTCCTTGGTAATATCCATGCTTTGAGAGATTGGGGTCATGCCGAAGATTATGTAAAAGCAATGTGGCTGATGTGTCAACAAGATGAGCCTGATGACTATGTTATAGCAACAGGATCCCAATATAGCGTAAAAGAATTTAGCGTCCTAGCAGCATCTTATTTTAATTTTGAAATTGAGTGGAATGGTTCTGGACTTGATGAAATCGGGGTGGATAAAAAATCTGGAAGAGTGATTTTTGAAATTTCTGAAAAATACTTTCGACCTGCTGAGGTAGATACATTATTAGGTGACCCTGCAAAGGCAAAAAATATGCTCGGTTGGGAGCCACAGCATACATTTGAGTCTTTGGTTGAAGAGATGTCTTTAGCGGCGTCCAAAATATAATTCTCAAATCTATCTCATGAATATTTTTCTTTCAGGTGCTAGCGGAATGGCAGGTAAAAATATTCTTTCTAATCCTATGGCTAAAAAATTTAATTTTATTGCGCCCAGAAGGTCGGATTTAGATTTATTAAATGTGGATCAGCTTAATTCATTTTTTCAACAAAATAAAATAGATCTTGTAATTCATGCGGCGGGTATTGTTGGGGGAATTGAGGCAAATATATCAAATCCAGAAAAATATTTATTTGAAAATACTCAGATGGGCATAAATGTAGTTAACTTATCCAAGGAACATAAAATCAAACGGCTTATTAATTTAGCGAGCTCATGCATGTATCCAAAAGATCATCTTCAACCCTTATCAGAAAATATGATACTTAATGGTCCATTAGAGCCCACAAATGAAGGGTATGCTCTGTCTAAGATTTTAGTTACTAAATTATGTGAATACATATCATTAAATAATAAAAATTTTTTATATAAAACTTTGATTCCATGCAATTTATACGGTGAACATGATAATTTTGATTATGATTCGTCTCATATGATTCCTGCTGTAATTCGAAAAATTTATAATGCAAAATGCCAAGGTCATGATCACGTATTGATCTGGGGAGATGGCGAGGCAAGACGAGAATTTATGTATGCAAAAGATTTTTCAGATTTTATTTTCTATGCCATTGAGCATTTTAAAAAATTACCACAAAATTTAAATGTTGGACTTGGTAATGATTACTCAATCAATGATTACTATAAGATTATCGCAGATATTGTCGACTATAATGGCAAGTTTATGCACGATCACACAAAGCCAGTTGGGATGCAACAAAAGCTTTTAAATATCGAAAAGTTAAAAAAGTTAGGTTGGAATAATCAATTTACTCTCCGTCAAGGAATCAAAGAAACGTATCAATTTTTTAAAAGAGGTAATTATGATTGATTATCCATTAGCTAGTTCGACATGGGGGAAAGAAGAATACAAGGCAATTCAGAGTGTAATTGATAAAGATAATTATACTATGGGTAAAAAGGTGATGCAGTTTGAAGCTGACTTTGCAAGGTACCTTAATGTGAATCATTGTGTAATGGTCAGCTCTGGCTCAACTGCGAATTTAATTTCTACCGCTGCACTTTTTCATACTAAGATTCCAAAGCTTCAAAGAGGGGATGAAGTAATTGTCCCAGCAGTATCTTGGTCAACAACATATTTTCCACTTCAACAATATGGTCTTAAATTGAAGTTTGTAGACATAGATATTCAAACTTTAAACTATAATCTTGAAGCATTAAATGATGCGATTTCAACTGAGACAAAAATGATTGTTGTTGTAAATCTGCTTGGTAATCCTAATGACTTTAATCATATTTCATCTTTAATTTCAGGGAAAGATATTTTGCTTTTTGAGGATAACTGCGAATCATTGGGAGCAGAATTTGAAAGCAAAAAAACTGGTACATTTGGGATTATGGGAACATTCTCAAGTTTTTTTTCACATCATATTGCAACTATGGAGGGAGGGATGATCGCTGTTAACGATGAAGAACTGTATCATGTATTACTTTCAATGCGTGCTCATGGTTGGACCAGAAACCTTCCAAAAAAAAATCATGTTGCTAACAAATCTGATGACTCATTCTCTGAGTCCTTTAGATTTGTTTTACCAGGATATAATGTTAGGCCACTTGAGATGAGTGGTGCAATTGGAATTGAGCAATTAAAAAAATTAGATACTTTTATTATTGAGAGAAGAAAAAATGCAAAGCTTTTCGAAAGCCTATTCGCAGATGATAAAGATTTCTTTATTCAGAAAGAAGTTTGTAAGAGCTCTTGGTTTGGCTTTTCATTAATTATTAAACCAAATTCAAATAAGAGTAGAGCTGAGGTTATTCAAACGTTGAATAATAATAATATTGAATGTAGACCGATTGTAACTGGCAATTTTACAAAGAATGAGGTCATGAAATATTTTAATTATGAAATTTTTAACAATCTAGATAATGCTAATTTGCTTGATTCGAATGGTTTTTTTGTAGGCAATCATCATACGTCTCTTAATGATCAAATCTCCTTATTAAGAGAAGTTTTATCTTAATGAAAGTAATTAAAATTACTGGCGGCTTAGGAAATCAGATGTTTCAATATTTATATGGCCAGCATCTATCCCTAAAATATAATGACGAGGTCCAATATGATATCTCATCATTCCAAAATCAACCTGATTTTCTGGATGAGCGTAAATGCGAACTCACTTCTTTTAAATTTAACTTTCCTATTGTGAATAACTCTCACTTTTCTCAATTTAAAAAACTTTCAAATAAGAAAAAAATTATTCATTTTTTAAGGAACTTTCTTCTAAATTCATCAAAAACATTTCTACCAATTCCAGAGTTTTACTCTCAAGTTTCAAATTTTATTCCAAGCTTTATTCGTAATAGATATTTTTTTGGTTATTGGCAAACAGATAGATTTTACAATGCTGTTAAGGATAAATGTCCTAATATATTTGAATTATCTCAAGATTATGAGCATCTATTAGTCAATCAACATCATCAACATAATATTCAAAACGAGAATTCTGTCTCATTGCAGGTAAGAAGAGGGGATTTCTTGGGCGAGAATGAATGGATTTGTGATTTAGACTACTATTTTAAAGCAATCTCTATAATCAGTGATCATGTTGATAATCCAAAATATTTTATTTTTTCAGATGATATTGAGTGGTGCAAGAAAGAACTTAAATTTGATATTGATATTACATTTGTAGAGCCAAATTTTGAATTACCTTTTGAAGATATGATGTTAATGAGCTCTTGCAAACATAACATTATAGTAAACAGTACCTTCGGGTGGTGGGGCGCTACCTTAAACTCAAATCCAATCAAAGTTTGCATTTCTCCAAAAAAATGGAGTAGCAGTCTAAATGATTACAAATTTATTAAAGTATAGAACCTTATTTTCCAATTTTCATTCAGGCTTTATTTAGTGCGCACTTTATCAAAAACATGTAAAATGGCGCCATACTTTTTTATACCCAGCTAATCATATATGGAAGTAAATATGAATGATTTCGACACAGCATCCTCCGCAGACTATCCAGATGAGATAAATTTAAGAGAATTAATTAACGCTCTATCAGCATCACGAAATTTTATAGCTATCTCTATAGCCTTATTTACTCTAGTAAGTGTTATCTACTCATTGCTAGCTCCACAGATATGGACATCACAGGCTTTATTAACTATCTCTAAATCAGATACGGGCTCAATGAGCTCATCAGCTCAGGGAGGGCTAGCTTCACTTGTAAGTTTTGGAATGAATGAAAGTAATGTTGAAGGTTCTAAAGCAACCGCAACTATAAGATCGCGTGAATTTTTTAATCATATCGTTGAGTTTGATGGTGTTCTTGCAAATCTTATGGCCGCTAAATCATTTGACCACAAATCTAACCAAACAATCTTTAAGTCCAGCGTTTATGATTTGAAAGAGCAAAAATGGGTAAATGGGAAACCATCAATATGGGAGGCATACAAAGCTTATCTTGGCAGTCTAGAAGTTACTCTTGATTCTAAAAGCGGCTTCATCACCATCGCCATTAATCATAGATCTCCAATATTTGCTGAATCATTCCTATCACTAATTATCCAGGAGATTAACTCTCTAAGTCGTCAAAAAGACCTTGCAGAATCTGAGGCTTCATTACAGTATTTATATAAAGAACTTGAGTCCTCGTATCTTTCTGAAGTTCGATTAACTATCAGTCAGTTAATTGAATCACAATTAAAAAAACAAATGCTTGCAAGAGTAAAGACCGACTACATACTTGAATCAATTGACTCACCGTTTGTTCCTAAGGAACGAACAAAACCACAGCGAACAAGGATAGTTTTGATCTGCTTTTTTTTAGGCACAATATTATCAACTCTAGCATCGTTAATCTGGTTCTACGTAAACAAGAATCTTAAAAAATTTGATAGCTAAGATATAATTTTATCATTCACTAATGGAAAAAAATGATGAAATAAGTTTAGCAATAATAGGGCTAGGATATGTAGGTCTTCCTTTAGCCGCAGAGTTTGGTAAAAACCGAAAAGTAGTAGGCTTCGACATAAATCCCGAGCGAATAGAGTCGCTTAAGAATTTTAATGACTCTACTCAAGAGCTTACTAAGTCAGAACTTAAATCTTCTAAAGGTCTTATTTTAAGTAGTGATGCTTCACTACTTTCTGAATGCAATTGTTTTATAATTTCAGTTCCAACCCCAGTAGATATAGACAAAAAGCCTGATTTAACTCCACTGATATCAGCTAGCAATTTAGTTGCAAAATATCTTAAAAAAGACAGCATAGTTATTTACGAATCAACTGTATATCCAGGTGCAACTGAAGAGGTTTGCATCCCAGTCTTAGAACAAGTATCTGGATTAACTTTTAACAAGGATTTTTTTGCTGGTTACAGTCCCGAAAGAATAAATCCAGGAGATAAATCTCATAGGTTAACTGATATTACTAAAGTTACCTCTGGGTCTACCCAAGAGATTGCTAAAGTAATAGATGATTTATATGCCTCTATTATTTCAGCTGGTACTCACATGGCAAGTTCTATTAAAGTTGCAGAAGCTGCCAAAGTTATTGAGAATACTCAAAGAGATGTGAATATAGGTTTGGTAAATGAACTAGCTATTATATTTGATAAGCTGGACATTGATACAAATGAAGTTTTATCAGCCGCAGGCACAAAATGGAATTTTTTACCATTTAAACCGGGTTTGGTAGGAGGCCACTGTATTGGAGTTGATCCATATTACTTAACTTATAAAGCTCAATCCTTAGGCTATCAACCCAAGATTATCCTTGCTGGCAGAAGTGTTAATGATGGCATGGGTTCCTATGTAGCATCAAAACTTATTAAAAAGATGATTAGTGTTGATATTCAACCTAAACTTTCTCGGGTATTGATACTTGGGATGACATTTAAAGAAAATTGCCCTGATCTCAGAAATACTAGAGTGATAGATATATACACAGAGTTAGTTGAATACGAATTAGAGGTTGATGTTTATGATCCTTGGGCTGATGCAAATCAAGCTGAATCTTACTTGGGAATTAGCCTTCTAGACTCTATAGATAAAAATTACTACCATGCAGTTATAGTTGCAGTTGCACATGACGACTTTAAACAAATGGGAGCAGATACAATAAGAGAATTCGGTATGCACAACCATTTATTATTTGATTTAAAAAGTATTTTTTCGATTGATGAAAGTGATCTTCGCTTATAATTCAATATTAGGGTCAATAAATGAAAAACTATGAATCTGTTTTAAGTGAATTAGAAAAAAAACCAAAAAAATGGCTTATTACAGGTGTTGCAGGTTTTATAGGCAGCCATTTGCTTGAAAAACTTCTCCAGATAAACCAAATAGTCGTAGGTCTTGATAATTTTTCTACTGGAAAAAAACATAATATCCAAGAAGTCGAAAAGTTAGTCAGCAAAGAACATTGGAAAAATTTTACTCTTTTAGAGGGAGATATTTCTTCTAAAAAAACATGCTCTGAGTCTGTAGCAGAGATTGATTATGTTTTGCATCAAGCTGCACTCGGCTCTGTACCAAGATCAATAAAATCTCCGCTAGATACTCATGAAGCTAACTGTAGTGGATTTCTAAATATTCTTAACGCTGCAAAGGAAGAAAATGTCTCAAGTTTTACTTATGCATCCAGTAGTGCTGTATATGGCGACCATCCTGATTTACCAAAAGTAGAAGAAATAATAGGTAATTCTTTATCACCATATGCTATTTCTAAGCACACTAATGAGCTTTATGCCTCAGTATACTCAAACTGTTATGATTTTAATTCTATTGGTTTGAGATACTTCAATGTTTTTGGATCTAGACAAGACCCTCACGGGTCTTATGCTGCAGTTATACCCCGGTGGAGTGAATTGCTCAAAAATAGTAAAGATATATACATTTACGGTGATGGGAAAACTTCACGAGACTTTTGCTATATTGAAAACGTTGTTCAAGCAAATATTTTGGCTGCCACTTCGTCTTCCGAAGCAAAAAATAATATCTATAACATTGCTTTGGGCACACAAACATCATTAAATGAACTTTATGAAATTATGAAAGTTATTATCTTAGACTCACCTCATGATAGCTTAAGATCTAATGCTGTATATAAAGATTTTAGGGAAGGGGATATAAGGCACTCAAATGCAGATATTAGCAAAGCAAAAGAGATGCTCAAGTATGATCCTCAATACACTTTAGAACAAGGGTTAAAAATAATGCTTGGAGACTGAATTTAATGAACAACTTATTTGGGCAACTCTTTAACAAGTTCAGACGAACGTTAATGTTTGTTAAGAGAATTCTGATAAGGAAGCTAGGTTTAGTCAGCGATCAATTTTTCTTTCTAGATTCACATATGCAATCTCAGAGAAAAAAGGGAGTCAAGCGATTAAGTGTGTACTCCGTACCAAAAGAAGTTTCTTATCATGGGGTTTTTAATGGTCAAACCGCTAAGAACTATTACCCTGAGAGATATGTTTACATGCTCGATAATGCGTCAATAGATCCTTTATCAGGTTTTGTTTATGATGAAGATGGTGTTTATATTGCTGAATGTAGTGCCTGGTACTTCTTAAGAAATTTTTACAGTTGGCCAAAACCATTTATTAGAAAACCTAGAAAGAAGTTTAATGGCCAATTTATTTATTTGCATGATATTGGTTATTGGCATTGGTTGATTGAAGATTTACCGCCATTTTTAGCTTCATTAATGGAGAGTCCTAATAGTATTATTTTATCTCCAAAAGACCCATCTCCGTGGCAAATGGCTCTCTTAGAATATATAGAAAGTAAAGAGAATAAAGAAATAAGATATGTTGACTCTCCTGTTCAGGTGGATACATTGATTATGACTGGAAAAACTGCAGGCCAAGGAAATCCATTATTTGGATTGACGCCTCACCCCAAAGACATCGCTATACTTCGTCAATTTTTTCAACCTTTTCTATCTAATGAGACGCTGGCAAATAAACTACTCTTTATTTCCAGGAAAGATGAATCTCGATGCCCAATAAATATTGAAGAGGTTGAAGCATTTATGGAATTAAACGGCTACCAAGTAATTAATACAGGCCTTAAATTAAGCATATTTGAACAGATGCAACTATTTTCTTCAGCTAAAAAAGTGATATTTCTTCACGGCGGGGCATTAGCAAATTTAGTTTGGTGCAAAAAAGGTACAAATATTATTGAGCTAGCTTCTCAAGGGTATTTACCCCCTGCATTCTCTATGATTTCTAGTATTTGCCAACTTGAGTATTCGTGGCACAGCTATGGAGATCTTCCAGAAGATGCTATTGAGATATCTAAATTAGAGCCTTTTGTATAGAATATTAAGTCATTATGATCCATTCACGCATTATTAAGATCTTGATTAAATATTAAAGGGTTAATTCTATGTTCTCAAATTTAAAGGCTGTATACAGCCTCTTGACTTCAGCACAAAAAAGAGAATTTCTATGGCTGCAAGTTTTGGTTATTTTTATGGGATTTGCAGAAGTTGCAGGAGTTCTTTCGCTTAGTCCATTTATGGCATTGGTAGGTGATTTAGATCAAATATATGAAGATAATTTAATTGCAGATTTATATATTTTTTCAGGATTAAATGATCCTGCGCAATTTTTATCTTTATTAGGCATTGTTGTTTTTCTGGTATTACTAATTGCTGCTATTGTTAATATTTTTACTATTTGGAGATTTTCAATGTATGCTGCAAAAGTAGGTGCAGATCTTAGTAATAGACTATTTATTCACTATATGGCGAAGCCATGGTTATTTCATGCTAACGGTAATAGCAGTGAGTTGGTTAATAAGCTTGTAGTAGAGTGCAATAGATTAAGTACTATGATAATTAATCCAGTGATGCAGCTAAATGCTAGACTGGTTATGGCTTCTATCATGTGTTTAGCCATTATTATTTATAGTCCAATTTTGGCACTTTTTGGAATTATAATTTTTTCATTTTCATACTATTTTTTATACCTTTTGGCAAAAAATGCTTTAGATCGCAATGGAAGAGTTATTTCAGAAGAGCAATCTGTTAGATTTAAAATGATGTCAGAAGGCTTTGGAGGAATAAAAGATACTCTGCTACTTGGCCGCCAGCAAGAATTTAATAAACGTTTTGTTAAGGCAAGCAATATTACTGCATATGCAACTGGCAACACCAATACCCTGACACTATTTCCAAAATATTTACTAGAACTATTAGCATATTCATCTGTAATATCTTTAGTTCTATTTTTAATCTTTCAAAACAATGGAGATCTTGCTTCAACTCTGCCGGTGGTTGCAGTTTTTGCCTTGGCAGGATTTAAATTATTACCAGCATTTCAGTTATGCTATTCATCTATTAGTGTTATTAAGGGCAATTTGAATAGTTTTGAAAGCCTTAAACAAGATCTATTTGATAGTTATCATATATCAGTTGAGAATATGAATAGCGGTCTAAACAATACAGAAAATTTGCTTCCAAAAAATAATATAAAAATTGAAAATTTACATTTTTCATATCCAAATACTTTGACTAGTGCTTTAAATAATATAAATCTTGAAATACCATTGGGAGGATTTGTAGGAATAGTCGGGTCGTCAGGTTCAGGCAAATCTACGCTTATAGATTTAATCTTGGGGCTTATTGAGCCTGATAAAGGAGAGATTCAAATTGATGGAGTCCCTCTGTCGCCTAACACAATTCGAAGTTGGCAAAATAGTATTGGAGTTGTATCACAAAATATTTTCTTAGCAGACTCATCGATAAAAGAGAATATAGCATTTGGTTTGCCAATTAAGAAAATTAATGAAAAACTCATAAACGATGCTATAAAACTATCCAACCTTGAGGAGTTTATTGCTTCTCTTCCAAATGGCACGGAAACAAGAGTTGGAGAAAGAGGCGTTCAACTTTCTGGAGGCCAACGACAAAGAATTGGCATTGCTAGAGCGCTTTATCATAATACTGGAATCTTAATTTTTGATGAAGCAACAAGTTCTCTTGATGGAATTACAGAAAAAAAAGTGATGGATGCTATCTATCAATTATCCGGGCTAAAAACTATTATTATAGTTGCTCATCGCCTTGCATCTGTTAAAAAGTGTACCTGCATTCACTTAATGCAAAATGGTCAAATCATCGATAGTGGTGAATTTGATGATCTTGCATCAAGAAATGACTTATTTAAAAATATGACAACTTTGGCTTAATTAATTTTTTAAATCAAAATATTGAAAATCTATAAGCATTCTTTAAAAATATTTTTATCTTGATAAACAGTTACCATGAATGATAAAACGCTCTTTTTCTGTAGAACACCGCTACAGGCTATCATCATCAACAAGTTACTTGAAAATATTAGTGGAAATCATCATATAATTTATAGGCCTAATAATAATAGTCAAAAACATCAGCATTATTTCAATAAAATAAAATCTGATCATAAAACTTTCCTTGTATTTGAGCCTCTTAAATTTTCACATGCTTTATCAAGCATTTATGATTGGTTTAGCTTGTCAAGGGATGTTCGAATGTCAAAATACAATCAACTGTTTATAGCAAGCATCGGCGATATGGTATTTAGTTTTTTTGCTGAAAGAAACAGCACGGCAAGAATTAATCTTTTCGATGATGGAATGTTCAATTTATCGAAAGTTGAGTTCAATCAATGGGTTGAGTCAGATTCTGTAAACAAAAAAATAACGAGAACATTATTTTTAGGAGAGAAACCATTAGTTACTCATAATAGAATTAATCATCATTATACAATCTATCCATCTGAGCTTTGTTGGTTGAATTGTCATACCACTGAATTAAAAGGGTTATTTAAAATAAACAATACTCTCATTGCTTCTCCTAAAGTCAAGAAAAAGAAACTTAGAATAATTTTAGGTTCAGCTTACTTTCCAACTGAGATTGATCGAAATATGAATCGTATAGAAAAAAGAAATATACAACACGAAGCAATTATAAATTCTGATAAATTTGATGTTTATATTCCTCATCCTAGTCACCCATCTAAGCCTAAATATATTGATGAGTTAAATCAGCTTTTTGAAGAGCATCCTATCAATTTAATGATAGCTGAGGACTTAATATCTGCAATTTGCAGATCTGGATATGAGGTCATTGTTTACGGTTTTGGCTCATCAACTATAGCTAATTTATCAAAAGATTTTAAAACCATCGGAATCATGCTTGATGAACAAATGATGTCTCAATACTCTATTCTGAGGAAATTAGGAGCTAAAATTATAAAATTGTTTTAAAATTGAATTCCTTCAAGCATATAAGAAATTAATATGAGGTTAACAGACAAAGATCGCTGGAGATATGAGAAAGATGATGCAACTCTATCTAATCTAGTTTCTATTAAAAAGCGTGAAGAATGGCTTAAAATTGTTAAACAGTATGTCCCATCTACAAAATTAAATTATTTAGAATTGGGCTGTGCTCCTGGTCAATATTCAGCCGTCCTATCTGAGAGCACTGATTGGAGTATATCTGGAATAGATTATTCTGACGACTCTGAAGTTTTTTTAAAAACAATGTCACTAGTTGGAAAGGAAGCAGAGCTATTTAACATTGATATGTTCAATGAAAAAATTGATAAAGTTTTTGATATTGTAATTAGCGTTGGATTAGTAGAGCACTTCAGAGGGGCCATGTTGGAGGATGTTTTCAGATTACATGATTATTATGTTGATAAAGGCGGTTACTTAATAATTCAAATCCCTAATTTCACTGGTTTTAATTATTTCTGGCATTATTTATTTGATCGACCAGACCTTGATAATCACAATATCGATGTCATGCAGCTTCAATCGCTTGAATGGTTTTCAGATCAAGGGTATGAAATCTTATTTAATGATTATGTAGGGCCTCTGCGAGTATGGGGTGCTACTTCATGGTCTCATATAAAGCTTATGAGTAAACTGGTTGCTGGTATAGGCATAATTGTCAGTTCGATTGCTTTGTTGCTTGATAAAATTGGAATAAGGCTTCGTGGAAGAACCTGGTCTCCGGGAATACTAATGATCGCAAGAAAAAAATAAAATTTTGAAAATTGTCCAAATATGCTTTTCAGGTCTTGGTGGGCATAGTGGAGTAGTATTTCCATTAATTTCAGCAGATTCAATGAAGGAACATGAATGGTTTATTGGTTTTATAGGAAACGCTCAATTGCTTCCAGATTTTCAAAATAAATGTATTGATCTTGGCATTAAATATAACCAATTTTACTTCAGGCCTGGGCTACCATTTATTCAATGGTTCAATTTATTTAAATGGTTAAAAAAAACTAGTCCTGACTCAATAATTTGCCATAGTCCAAGTTTTATTATTCCTTGCAAACTATATTCATTGCTAAAAACTTGTAAAATTATCGTAGTTGAACATACAAATAATAAATTAAAGCGAAGAAGAGAGCGTTTTTTCAGCTGTCTTTCTCTATATTTAGCACATTCAATAGTAGTCCTTACATTAGATTATAAAAATGAGCTTAAAACTTTCTTTTTAAAAAATCTGCAAGAAAAAAAAATTTCAATAATTCCTAATGGCATAGATTGCAATCTATTCCCTGTAATAAAAAATCATATAAATGATTCTCCAGTTAAAAATTTAAGTATAGGAATGGCAGGGCGGTTCTCAGAAACAAAAAAGCAGGATTTATTGGTAGAAATGCTTAAAAATATCAATATAAAAAAGCATGAAATTAATATAAATCTTTTTTTTGCTGGCGATGGACCAACATTATCTGAAACTAAAAACCATGTCATTAGCGAAGGCTTAGAAAGCTTTGTAACTTTTGAAGGTTTATTAAATGAGAGCGAATTACCTGGATGGTATAAAAAATTAGATATTTATGTTCATGCATCATTAGGCGAAACATTAAGCATTTCACTTTTGCATGCTATGTCATGTGGATTACCAATTGTGGCGTCGGAAGTTGATGGAATATCAAATCTTTTAAACCAAGATAAAGACTATGGCTTTTGTGTTGCTAATGATCCTAACCTATTTGCAGAAAAAATAATTGATATTTCTATCAATTATCAGCAAGCAAAAGCAATGGGCCTAGAGGCTAGTGCATTGATCGCTAATCATTACAGCAATAAAAAAATGTTGCAAGAATACATACATCTTCTCTAACATTTCAAATGATAATTTTTAAATGCTCAAATAGTTTAAATAATTCTGTTAAAATTGCGCATTACATAAACACTCTTTAATTGTCTCAGAGGACATGCCATTGAAAAAAAATATACTAATTACTGGAGGTTGCGGAAATGTGGGAGGGAGTCTTGCAAGGCGTCTTGCTGCCGACTCAGATAATTCAATAGTGATAGTTGATAACTTATTAACAGGCTCTGAAAAAAAATTACCAGATTCAAAAAATCCTAATTGGAGCTTTATTAAAGCTGATTGTAATAATTATGAAGATTTAAGCGCCATAATGATGAGTACAAATTTTGACTATGTTTTTCATTATGCAGCAGTCGTAGGGGTTAAGAGAACTTTAGCCTCCCCTATTATGGTACTCAATGATATTAAAGGCATTGAGAATATATTATCATTATCAAATTCGACTGGAGTAAAAAGGTTTTTTTACTCATCTAGCTCTGAAGTCTATGGAGAGCCAGTAGAATATCCTCAACAAGAAGATACGACTCCATTAAATTCCAGATTGCCTTATGCAATTGTGAAGAATGTTGGTGAGGCATTTGTTCGATCATATTTTCAGGAATATGGTTTAAGTTATACAATCTTTAGATTCTTCAATACCTATGGCCCGCTTCAAAGTGATGATTTTGTTATGACAAAGTTTCTTCAACAAGCAATTTCAGGTGAAGATATAACTATTTATGGTGATGGCTCTCAAACAAGAACATTTTGCTATATAGATGATAATCTTGACACAGTAGAGACTATGATTAAAAAAGAACTAGCTATTAATGAAGTTTTAAATGTTGGAAATAATCAAGAAATTTCAATGCTTGATTTAGCCAAAAAAATTATTTTAATTACTAATTCAGATTCAAAAATTATTCATTTACCTGCTCTTGAGGAGGGGGATATGACCAGAAGGCAGCCTGATATTTCTAAAATGCAACAAATACTCCAGCGAGATCTTACAACTTTAGAGGATGGCATAGATATGATGCTGAACTCTTTTAAAATATAAAATATAAAAAATTGAAAATTCTATGTTTTCAGAAGATGGCTAAAATTGCCGGTTCAGAGCGATATCTAGAAAACATCATACCGGAATTAAAAAAGCATAAAGTTGACATTTCATTCCTAGTGATTAGGCATCCTAAAGAAAAAAGTAAACATATAGAATTTATAAATAATTTAAGACAGAACGGTGTAACTGTCTATGTATTTAATTCATACTTTCCTATATCACCATTGATAATATGGAAGATTTTGAGGCTTATCCAACAAAATTC
Organism: uncultured SAR86 cluster bacterium; assembly: GCA_902512655.1. Classification (GTDB taxonomy): domain Bacteria; phylum Pseudomonadota; class Gammaproteobacteria; order Magnimaribacterales; family D2472; genus D2472. The sequence continues at coordinate 40,033 of CABXJR010000002.1, read as the reverse complement.
TTTCGATATGCTTTATAGCAATTTAATATATGCAGATTTTGTAGCTGCAGTTATCAAGAAGCTCTTTTTTCCGTCGCTTTTACTATTATCTGTAAAGCATGGTTATGATGAAAAATTTCAAACTGAATATGGCTTAAATCACTTAAAACTTAAAACTAACCTATTTTCATTTATTACAAAATGGTCTGCTCAAACCGCTGATAAAGTTATTTGTATTTCCCAATCCCTAAAAGATTTCTTTAATTATGGAGCATTAATTGATTCTCATAAGCTTATAACTATACCTTATGGTTTTAATTTCAATTCAATTAAATTAAATCCAAACATTGAAGAATTTCAATATGGAGACCCTCAAATTATAGTTACTGGCAGACTCGAAAAAGTAAAACAACATCATCTATTGATTGAATGCCTTCCAGAATTAGTTAAAGAGTTTCCATCAATTACGATTCTAATGGTTGGTGATGGGAGTCTAGACAAAAGTTTGAAACAAATGGGAGAAAAATTAGGTGTTAAGAAAAATATTCAATGGCTGGGTTTTCAGAAAAATGTTCACAATTTCATTCAAGCCTCAGATATTATGGTAATCCCATCTTCAGCAGAGGGGTTTGGCTTAGTTGTTTTAGAATCATGGTTTCATGCAAAACCCGTTATTGCTTTTGATGTTCCGGCAATTAATGAGATTATTAATGATGGTAAAAATGGCATATTAATTAAGCCGTTCTCAAAAAGCAGCTTGCTGCAAGCTATCAAAAGCCTTTTAAAAGATAAGGAGCTGCTCCACAAATATGGTAAATCTGGTCAAGAGACGCAAAAAAGACTATACGATATAAATAACATGGCCAATAAAACATTAACAGTTATCGAGGAACTTACTCATAATCAACAATTAAAAAGTAAGATTTACTAATCCATGGTGTTTTTATGTGCGGAATAACAGGATTTATTTTAAAAAATGGTAAACATGATATTCCTGTTATGCAGATTATTACATCCATGACCAAATCTATATCTCATAGAGGTCCTGACGATCATGGCGTATGGATTGATGATTTAAATAGAGTTGCTTTAGGCCATACGAGATTATCCATTCAGGATATCTCAAAAAACGGCTTTCAACCCATGCATTCATCCTCAGCCAGATACTCCATTATATATAATGGAGAAATATACAATCATTTAGAAATCAGAAAAATTTTAGAAAAAATTTCTCATGACATAATTTCTTGGAAGGGTCATTCTGATACTGAAACCCTCTTAATGGCTATTGAGATATTGGGGTTAAAAAAAACTCTCTCTATGCTTCAAGGCATGTTTGCATTTGCATTATTTGATAATCAGAGTAGAAAAATTTTTTTAGCAAGAGATAGCTTTGGCGAGAAGCCCCTTTACTATGGTTTATCTGGAGATGATTTTATTTTTGGATCTGAGTTAAAGGCTTTAAAAAAATTTTATAATTTTGATAACCAAATATGCAAAAAAGCATTATCTGAATATCTAACTTATGGATACATCCCGGCACCTATGTGTATTTATAAAAATATTTTTAAATTAAAACCCGGTCATTTGATTGAAATAGATATAACCTCAGACTATTTTTCATTATCAAAACCATCAAAGTACTGGAGTCTCTCATCCATTGTTACTAACAATCAACATGATTTATTTAAAGATGATGAGGAGGCTATCTCATCATTAGATAATGCTTTACAGTCTGCGATTAAAGATCAAATGATCTCTGATGTTCCGGTTGGAGCTTTTCTTAGTGGTGGAGTTGATTCTTCATCTATTGTAGCTCTAATGCAAGAAGATAGGATGGATAGAGTAAAAACATTTACAGTAGGATTTGATGAAATTAATTATGATGAGTCTGGACATGCAAGATCAATAGCGAAATATTTAAATACAGATCATACTGAATTGATAATCTCAGCAAACCAAGCACAATCAGTCATTCCTGAATTACCTACAATTTATGATGAACCATTTTCTGATTCGTCTCAGATTCCAACTTTTTTGATATCAAAAGTAGCTAGCGAAAAAGTGAAAGTATCGCTTTCTGGTGATGCTGGCGATGAAATTTTTGGGGGTTATAACCGATATTTATGGGCTCCAGGATTATGGAGGCAATCAAAATTTATCCCAAAATCAATAAAACCAATACTAGGCTTTTTTATTAATCATTTTCCAAATACAGCATGGACAGGCATTGAGTCACTCATTAATAATTTGAAACTAGGTGCAGGGATTGAATCATTGAATATCAAGGCCCTGAAATATTCTCAAGCCATAGAAAGCTCCTTAACGGAAGATGATTTCTATAAGAGTTTTTTAACTAAATGGGCAGATCCAAGATCTATAGTAAAAGATTTAAAACCTGATCATGAAACTTCTAGCAGTTTAGAGCTGGATAATGAGTATCTTTCAGAACATAATTTTTTATCTAGAATGATGATTCATGATTCATTGCACTATCTTCCTGATGATATTTTGTGCAAGGTTGATCGTGCAGCTATGGCTAATAGCTTAGAGACAAGAGTTCCTTTTCTAGATCATAGAGTTGTTAAAACCGCCTGGAAGATGCCTTCCTCAATGAAACTTAGAGGGTCTGAAACAAAATGGGCATTAAGGCAAGTATTGTATAAGCGAGTGCCAAGATCTTTAATTGAACGTCCTAAGACTGGTTTTGCTATTCCCATTGGAGATTGGCTTAGAGGCCCATTAAGAGAATGGGCGGAGTCATTGCTAAGTGAGGAGAAGTTAGATTCAGGTGGATATTTTCACTCTACACCAATTCGTATTATTTGGAATCAGCACCTTTCTGGAAAATATGATTGGACTGACCGAATTTGGAGTATATTAATGTTTCAATCTTGGTTAGAGAAAAACTAATGGGCATATATTGGTTGTTATTTTCTATCCCTGCATTTTTTGCGCTTATTGGAAGTAAAAGATTATTAAGAAATCCAGATAATTCATATTCTTTACATTTAGATCCAATTTGGTTGCTGATTATTTGTCTTTTAACGCTAGTGATTGGCTTCAGATTTGAAGTCGGTGGAGACTGGTACGCTTATTTAAGAATGTATAGACATGTATTTGAAACTCAGGACTCCTTTGGAAGCGATCTTGGTTTCCTTATTGCTGGGGATCCAGGTTATCTTTTTTTAAACTGGATCAGTGCAAAGTTGAATGGTGGAATCGCAGGAGCAAATTTGTTATGTGGATTTATTTTTTCACTGGGTTTGTCGATATTTTGCAGAAATCTTCCTCGTCCATTCTTGGCCCTTGCAGTCGCAATGCCTTATATGGTCATTGTAGTGAGCATGGGATACAGCCGTCAGGCAGTTGCATTGGGAGTTACGATGATTGCTCTGGTGGCAATTTCACGTCAACGTATTGGCTGGTTTGTATTTTGGACATTATTAGCGACTTCATTTCATAAATCCGGAATTATTATGCTACCAATTGCAGCTTTGGGAGCAAGTAAAAATAAATTTTTGAGCATATCTTTAATAGCAATTATTGGGTTTATTATCTACTATAATTTCTTAATTGAGCCATTTGAATTACTTTATAAAAATTATATTGCCGCTCAAGACGCTCAAGCGCAAGGTGCTTATATAAGGCTATTAATGTGTGTTTTTCCTGCAATTATTTATTTAATTTGGCCTCATAGATTTAAATTTAAATCTAATGAGCACTCTTTGTATAATCTTATGTGCTGGATCTCGTTAGGTCTATTTTTTTTATTGATAATAAACGGGGATATTTCAACTGCTGTAGATAGAGTTGGTTTATATATGCTGCCTATTCAACTTGTAATATTTTCTAATGTTCCTGACATGCTGAATAATAGAAAGATTACCAGCCAATTTTTAGTTTTATCTATTATATTTTATTACTTCTGCGTTTTATTTGTATGGTTAAACTTTGCTATTCATGCAACTGATTGGATCCCTTACAATAGCTATCTTTTAGAGGATACAGTTGAAACATATGAAATCATTGACTAAAAAAACTTTAACTCTATCAGCAAATTCATCATGGTACTTATATAATTTTCGGTACTCTACTATCAAGGAGGCGCTATCTAGAGGTTTTGAAGTAATTTGCGTTAGCCCAAATGATGGATATCATTCGAAGCTACAAGACCTTGGTTGCGGCTATCATGAGCTAAACTTTAATAGTAAATCTACAAATCCCGCACTTGATTTATTTCTTTTATATAAATTTTATAAAATCTACAAAAATATAAGGCCGAATGTTGCATTTCATTTTACAGTTAAAAATAATATTTATGGAACCTTAGCCTCCAAGATTCTAGGAATACCATCTGTAAATAATATTTCAGGATTAGGAACCGCATTCTTGTCCGCATCTCTTTCTTCATTTATTGTTAAATTTTTGTATAAAATTAGTCAGCCCTTTGCCCATAAAGTCTTTTGTCAAAATATTGAGGATTACAATTTTTTGAGTGATCAAAAATTAGTTCATAAAGAGAGTCTAGATCTTTTACCAGGGTCTGGTGTTGATCTTAAGAGATTTCATCCTAAATTAAGATCAAAAGAAAAAAACACAGACGCAATTTTTTCTTTTTTGTATGCTGGTAGAATGCTTAAAGATAAGGGAATTTTTGAGCTTATTGAAGCATTCTCAGAAATCAGCAAAGTAAATAAAAAATGTAAATTGATCTTATGTGGTTTTGCAGATGTTGATAATAATTCAGCAATTTCAAAAGAAGAATTACATATATTTTCTAGAATTCCCTTTATAGATTATATTGGCCCTACCGATAAAATTGAAGATGTGTTGGCTAACGTAGATTGTGTAGTATTGCCATCATATCGAGAGGGCATGCCAAAAATTTTATTAGAAGCTGGTGCGATGGGCTTGCCATCATTGGCCTCAGACGTTCCTGGTTGCAGGAATGTAATACAAAATAAGGTTAATGGGTTATTATTCAAACCTAAGAGTATTAAATCTATCAAGACATCTCTGAATGTAATGCTGAATATGAGTAATATAGAAAGGATGAATATGGGCTTGAATGCGAGAAAAATTATAGAAAAAAATTTTGATGAAGAGATAGTTATAAATAAATTTTTTAATGTATTGAAAGATTTTTAATAATTAATAATGAATCAACCAATCACTCTGATCATCCCTCACCAAAATCAAAGAAATTTATTAGTTTCACTCTTGGGATCAATTCCTGCTTGGACTATTCTACCCGATGAAATCATCATTGTTGACTCATCATATCAAAGACTTGAATGCGAAGAAAATTTCTTATTTTTTTGTAACCAAAAAAATATTTCCTTTCAAATAATTGAAAAAAAATCAATTTTTCCAGGTCATGCAAGAAATCTAGGTATTCAGTCATCAAAAAATGACTTGATAGCGTTTTTAGATGTTCAAACTGTACCAAGTAAATTCTGGCTACAAATCACTTTTGAGCAATTTAAGCCCTCTGATGCAATATTCGTTAGAGGTTCAACACTCTATGCCGCAGAGACCGTAAAAGAAAAAATTATCGTTGCTGCAACTTTTGGCTTTAAAGCGCTTAAAACATTGCCCGGCTCATTAATTCACAAAAAAGTGTTTTTCAAGTGTGGCTTATTTATTGATAATGTTAGAGCAGGGGAAGATGGAGATTGGATGAGTAGATCGCTTCTCCATAAAATCCCTTTAGTTGAGAGTGCTGAAAAGATCACCTATGTTGGGTTAAAAAATATAAGTTTTACAGATATTATTAAGAAATGGTACAGAAATTATAAATATACTCATCACTTACCCTTTTTTCAAAAACATAAAGAATTATATTTTTATCTGGGATCAATTTTAATTATAATTGCTGCGCAAAACTGGAATTGGATTGCTGTTGCCATTGCAGGAGGCGATGTATTTATTCCACACATTACAAAAATTATAGCTTTAAGTATTTTAATTCTATATTTTGTAACGAGAGTTATATTTTTACCAATAAAAAAAGGAGCAGGCTTGCTCCTTATAAATCCAGTTTTTCTTGTTGGTATTTTTTTTCTCTCAACTTTACTTGATTTTGCTAAAATAAGCGCCTTTGTAAACGGAAACATATCAAAAAAACTGTAATAATTTTATATAAGCTTGGCTTAATATAGTTATTATTAATTATCAGTTATAATACTTTTTCAAATTACAATAATAATATTCAGGACAATATCTAAAATGGACTTTTTATCAAGTAAATTCACTCTAGCTTCAATCTTAACTACTCTCATTAAAGTAACATTTTTAATAAGTTTATTACCTGGTTATGTTTCATCTCAAGCCTCATTATCATCAGGAGAAATACTTAGTGAAGAATTTTTAGCTGGATTGCCTGCCTCAGTAAGAGATGAGATAGAAGTTCAGAATCAAGTAAAGGATGAAATTGACCTGCAGAATTTATTTAGATCTGAAACATCTGTAGATAAGAACAAGATTATCCTTCAAAAGCTCAAGAAACAAATACTTGCTCTAGATAAGAGAATTTCTGCTGATGATCAAAAAGATCAAACAGCTTTAAACATCTTTGGCCAAGAGTTTTTTAGCACCTTGCAATCTTCATTTATGCCAGTCAATGTTCCAAATTTAAGTGGAGAGTATATAGTTGATGTTGGAGATTCATTTGACCTTTTGACCACTGGAAAAATTAGTAAAGAATTTGAATTAATGGTCCAAAGAGACGGGTCTTTGATTGTCCCAGGTTTTGGAAAGATATCTGTAACAGGCAAGACTCTAGAGGACACAGAAGCAGCAGTAAATGGTTTAATTGAATCTACATCTGTTGGTGTTGAGGCATATTTATCCTTATCTGAAGTAAGAGATGTTCAGGTTCTGCTTTTGGGAGGCGTTGAAAGTCCGGGCATATACACACTAAGTGGGGGCTCAAGTATCCTAGGTGCTCTGAATGTTGCTGGAGGTATATCTGAAACTGGCTCGTATAGGAAAATTGATCTACGAAGACAGGGAGAAACAATTAAGACCATTGATCTTTATGATATTTTTGTTTTTGGAAAGTATACTAGTGATCTTGGTCTGAGGTCTGGCGATACGATTTATGTCCACCCATTGTCATACAGAGTGCCAGTTTCTGGCGGGGTCAATAACCAAGCAATATATGAAGTTCTTCCAGGAGAAACAGCTGCCAAAATTATTTCATTTGCTTCAGGTTTCTCATATGCATTTGATGGTTTTGATGAAATCTTAGTAAGCAGAGTTGACCTCTCTACAAAAACTTATTTAAAGCTTCAACTTCAGGCTCTTAATAATTTCCAGCTCAAGCCAAGAGATTCGCTGCTAGTGCCTTCATTTGACTCTGTAATTGAGCCTTTAGAAGTAGTTAATATTTCTGGTGAAGTGAGGAGGCCTGGAAAATATTTTATAAATGAAGGTGATACTTTATCTACCATTATTGAGAGAGCTGGCGGCTATTTAGAGAGTGCCTATATATTTGGTGGATCTTTATTTCGAGAAGATGCAATCTCAAAAGAGAAACTATTTGCACAGCTTAATTATGAAGATACAGTTAAATACATAGTTTCAAGCATTGGTAAAGAAGGAAGCTCTATAAACAATAGCGCCTTAGATTTACTTGCTGAAGAGCTTAGATCGCAGAATTATTCTGGTAGAATCGTAACAAACTTTCGCTTGACTGCATTAAAATCTAGCCCCGAAAAAGACATTGCTCTTCAGCATAATGATAAAATCGTAATACCCCCATTACAAAAAATAGTTTACTTATTTGGAGATTTCAGAAAGCCTTCTAATTTAGTTTTTAACCCCTCAATGAGAGTTTCACAATATATTGAGCTTGCAGGAGGCCTGAAAGATTCTGCTTATGAAGAGTTGGTAATCATTGATCCAGATGGTAAAACACATATTTATCAGAAGAAATTTAACCTTTATTCACCTGATATAGAAATATATCCTGGCTCTATAATCTATGCTCCTAGAAATATTGGTAAGTTATCTGGAATTCGATATGCATCGACTATTTCTCCAATTCTGAGTAGTCTAGCTATTTCCCTAGCTTCATTGAATAGCATTAGTGATTAGCGAATAATTTGTAATTGTGAGATGTAAGATTTAGTTCCATGAAGAAGTGCTTTATCTTGTTGCTTCTTCAACTTTTTGTTTCATCAGCATATGGATCAATATATGATTATATTTACCCCCATTATGATGTTCCTAGTATTAGTAATTATGGCACTACAGGCCTTCTTCAAAATCCTACTGCAAGGCTGCATGAAGAGGGTACCTTGGCTCTTTCATGGTCTCACAATGAACCATATTTAAGAGGCTCTATCATTGCCTATCCATTTGACTGGTTAGAGACTTCATATCAATATACTGACGTAAATAATGCTCTATACAGTGATGTTAAATCTTTTAGTGGCAATCAAACTTATAAAGATAAAAGTTTCGATGCAAAAATAAGAATTAAAAAAGAAGGAATGATGATTCCTCAAGTAGCCATTGGTTTTCGTGATCTTGCTGGAACGGGGATGTTCTCATCAGAATACATTGTTTTCTCAAAACGGTTTAATTACATAGACCTTTCATTTGGTTTAGCCTGGGGCGCAATGGGAAGTCAAAATTACTCTAATCCGCTTTCTGATATCGATAGTAATTTTAATGAACGTACTAAACTTCAAGAAACTCAAGGTGGTGAATTTAGTATTGGCTCATATTTTTCTGGGCCTATGGGTGCTTTTGCGGGAGCTGAAATAGCTTTACCAAATCTTAATGGAACACGCATGATTCTTGAGTATGATTCAACTAATTATGAGGTTGAGGGGTTGCTTGATATTGATAACCCATTCGTTTTTGATTTACCAAAGACGCAAACATCAAAAATAAATATTGGTTTTCTGCATCCACTTACTAAAAACTTTCATCTTAAGTTAGGTTATACCAAAGGAAATACATTAAATTTTGGTTTTTCATATAAAAGGTCTTTAGGTAAGAAAAAATATATGCCTAAGAAGTCAACAGCATTAATTAAAAATTATTCAAAAAATATCAAAACAATAACTTCCAGTGATGATGAGCTAATATATTTATCTGCTTTAAAATTCTTAGGTGAGAATAAAGTCTATCTTCAAACTGCAGATGTTGAGGATGATACATTTGCAATGACTTATACTCAGGGTCAATATTTCAGCGGTGTTATGGCCCACGGAAGAGTTGCCCGTATATTAGATGATATAGCGCCTGATAAGATTAAAAAATTTGAAATCAAACTCCTTAATGGCATATTGCCAATGAATACTCTTACGATCAATAGAGACTCATTTTCACGTAATAAGGATAATAATTTGTATGTTGTTGCTAAAGAGGATATTCGCGTTGAATCAGCTGATTATGATCCAATGAGCTATGAATATCGCCCCACTATTAATTTCCCGATTTTTAACACAAAAATAGCCCCAACAGTCAGGCAGCAAATTGGGGGCCCAGATGCTTTTTATTTTGGTGAAGCAAGATTACAACTTCAATCAAGGATAATTCTGAGAAATGACATGAGTATGACTGCCACTATGTCAGCAGGGATTATTGATAATTTTGATGACCTTACAGTAGCTTCAAATAGCATCTTGCCCCATGTTAGAACAGATATTGTTGCGTACTTAAAAGAAAGTAGGAGTTTTGGTATTACTAGACTGAATCTAAATTGGTTTAGTAATATTGGTGAAGATATCTATACTAAGATGTCTGCTGGTTTGCTCGAAACAATGTTTGGTGGGTATGGAGCTGAAATCCTTTATAGGCCATTTGAAAGTAGTTGGGCTATAGGTGCAGAAGTTTTTCATGTTCAGCAGAGAGAATATGATTCGCGTTTTGATTTCAGAGATTATGAGACTGTCTCAGGCTTTGTAAACTTTTATTACAAAGAACCAAGATCTAAAATTATCGCTTCACTGAAGATGGGGAGATTTTTAGCTGAAGACTCAGGTTTTAATTTAGATTTAGCCCGAAGGTTTGAGAGCGGCTTGAGACTTGGAATATTTTTTGCTAAAACTGATATCTCTGAAGTTGAATTTGGTGAAGGAAGTTTTGATAAGGGCTTTTATTTTCAGATACCCATAGATTTTTTCTTTAATGACCATTCAAAGGCTAGCTTTGGAACTGGTCTAAGACCTTTGACTCGCGATGGAGCAGCATTCTTAGAAAATGACTATTCTTTATTTGGAGTTACTGAACAGGGCCAAGGATTAAATATAACAAGAGATTGGGATGACTTATATCAATAAGAGTTTTATTTTAGTATTCCTCATAATCAATTCATGTGCTCATATTGATTACAGGGAAGTATATACTTTTGCAAAAACATCTATAGTTGGCGTAGAAGATATAAAAATTGATAAGGACTATTATTTATATAAAAGCAGATCCAGCTTCATCAAAGTCAGGTTAGGAAAACGCCTTGTAGCAACCTTAGTTTTAGCTAATGTAGAGAATAATGATATTTTTGAGTGGGTAGGAGCTAATGGTGAAAAAATAATTACTAAAAATGGAAGAATAATTGAAACAGTGGGCTTGAAGCATAATATGGAGGTGCTAAATCTATCTAATATTGATTTGGATCTAGATAGCGAAAGGGAACTGCTTATCTCACTAAACGATCCTCAAGCAACTATTTCTCAATCTATCAAAAGCTATGAACTGGGAAAGAAACCCATTGAGCTAAACAAGATTTTTATTGCTCATGCTTACCGTGAGGATTTTATCACTCATGATTATAATTGGTCTGGAAGTAATTTTTATTGGGTCGATTCAATTTCAAGTTTACCAATTAAAACTGTTTCATCATCACACCCTTATTTAGAAACACTTGAGATAGAGTTTTATTACACCTTTACGAGGGATTAGTATCCAGCAAAAAAAAAGGGTGTAATACTACACCCTTTTTATATTCCTTTTTTATTATGGATTAGGATTAATTGTGGTTACTGAAGTAACTATGCTTGTACTAACTACTTCTTCAGTAACATCAACCATAGTTGGGATTATTTCAGTGACAATGCTTTCAGTTTCTACTTCTATTTCTACATCTACTTCAACTTGAACATCCACAACTTCTGCAGCTTCAACTAGATAAATAGTTTCACCACCAGCTGTTGTTCCTACTACCTCGGCAAATTCTGCGCCTTGCCAGTTATCAGCAGGATTGGTTGATGTGGCAGTATATGTATTAGTTTGCCCAACAGTTTCAAGAGTAGTACCAACTGCAGTTGTTGTGCCGACTGTTACTGTTTCTTTGTTAGTGAATGATGCAGTTGAGATTGTTGTTAATGAAGTTTCCTCTACAAGTTCTTCAATAATATAGGTCGGTGCAGGAGTCGGTGCAGGACTATCATCATCATCATCAATCGCAGCTGCGATTGCTGCTGCTGCTGCTACAGCTGCTGCTATTGCTCCAGCGCTCAAAGATCCGGAAGCTTCTTTGGCAGCTTCTTCTTCTGAGCCTGCTGTCTTTGGTTCGTCAGCAACTGCTGAGATAGAAAAAACTGGGACAACGAGAGCTAGTAAGTAACTTATTTTATTTTTTAATTTAGCCATTTCTTTTCAACTCCTCTGGTAGAAAGCTTTATTATGAACATAAATTGAGTATTTGACAATTTTTTTCTAAAAATAATCTAAACAAAAATTTATGCTAATTAATTTAATTTTAAATATCAATATCTTTATTATAGTACAAATAACAATTATCAGTACAAATTATATCTCAGCGCCCGATTGTACAGTAAAACTTAGTTTTGTATAGATTATAGTTTTAAATTGATGTCTTTATTATTCTGATTGGTTGTATTAAGAAATTTTAAAAATAAAATAAATCAAGTGTCGGGATGTAGCGCAGCCTGGTAGCGCACCTCGCTGGGGGTGAGGTGGTCGTCGGTTCAAATCCGGCCATCCCGACCATTTTATTTAGATTTATTGATTACCTCTTCAGAATACCAGTTGATTTCTGCAATCATTCCATCAAGCGTCCTTTCATCTGGCCCGCCTTCATATGTATTTTTAAATGCAACAATGACTTCAGTAGCACCCAGTTCTTCTAGTTGCTTTATTCCATCAGGTGAATAGGCCGCTTCTCCCATTACTTGAAATTGATAATTCGGATGATCTAATGTTCCGAATTCATCCCTAAAGGTATTTATCTGATCTATAAAACTTTTTGTTTCCTCCAAGTTTAATCCAGCGCTTATCCAGCCATCACCAACCCTTGCAGCTCTTTTTAAAGCAAGCTTTGAATGTCCCCCAATTAATATGGGCACTGGTTTCGTAGGCGCAGGACAAAGCTTCAGTTCAGGGATATCATAAAATTCACCTTTATAAGCAAAATATTCCCCATTCATGAGCCCTTTAAGAATATCTATTTGTTCATCCATCCTTTTACCGCGTTTGTCCCAGCGTTCTCCTGTGGCAAGGAAATCTTCATACCATGGGCTAACTCCAACTCCAAAATGGAATCTATTATTTGTCATAACACCCAACGTTGTAACAAATTTAGCAGTAGTTACAGCCTGTCTTGGAGCAAGCTTATAAACAGATGTTGAAAATTCTAATTTCTCAGTAATAGCAGCAATAGCTGGGATAATAGAAAATGGTTCTAAAAAAGGAACACCGTCTAGAAACTCTCTACTCCCATCATCATTATATGGATATGTAGAATCACATTCTTTTGGATAGCAGATACTATCTGGGAAAGTAATTGCATCAAAACCGGCGGCTTCTGCAGCCTTACCAAGCTCTAAGTAAAATGATGGATCGCACATTGTTGGATGATATGAAAAACGCATAATTACTTACCCTTTGATGAAATCTTGTAGAAGCAATATAATAACAATTAAAAAGTAATCGATATATCATGACAGCGTTGTCAAGTTAAAAAATAAATAGATTTTGAAAGATCAACCCCCAATAAATATTCCCGCTAATGACCCTGAGCTTAAAGAATGGTTAGATGCTTTGCAAAATATTATTGATGAGGAGGGCAATGATAGAGCCTCATTTATTTTAGGTAAACTTGCGTCAAAATTAACCGAATCAGGAACTATTCCAAATTACAACTTAACGACTCCTTTTAGAAATTCAATTCCGGTAAACGAGGAAGCAAAAATGCCTGGAGATCTATTCATGGAGCGCAAGATTAGATCTCTTATTAGGTGGAATGCTTTAGTTATGGTCCTTCGCGCTAATAAGTTATCAGATGATTTGGGTGGCCACATTGCAACTTTTTCATCCTCAGCGACATTATATGACGTAGGGTTTAATTATTTTTTTCAAGGTTCAGAAGATGGTCAAGAGGATTTAATATACTTTCAAGGTCATTCTTCTCCAGGTATATATGCACGAAGTTTTTTAGAGGGCTATTTATCTGAGGATGATTTAGATAATTTTAGGCGAGAGGTGGATAAACCTGGAATCTCTTCATATCCGCATCCTTGGCTTATGCCTGATTACTGGCAATTCCCTACAGTTTCAATGGGCTTAGGTCCTATTATGGGAATCTATCAAGCTAATATTATGAGATATCTCTCATCTAGAGGTCTTGCGCCCAGAAATAACAGAAAGGTTTGGGTCTTTTGTGGGGATGGTGAAATGGATGAGCCAGAATCTAAGGGTGCAATTGGATTAGCTGGTAGGGAAAAATTAGAGAATTTAATCTTTGTTATAAATTGCAATTTACAGAGGTTAGATGGTCCCGTTAGAGGGAATAATAAAATTATTCATGAGCTTGAAAGGGAGTTCAGGGGTTCTGGATGGAATGTAATAAAGGTTGTTTGGGGAAGATTGTGGGATCCAATCTTTGCAAGAGATAAAGATGGAAAACTTCAAGAGCTAATGGATGCGGTTGTTGATGGAGAGCTTCAAAATTTTAAAGCAAAAGGTGGTGCCTATACGAGAGAAAAATTTTTTGGACAAGATTCTGATGTCTTAGAAATGGTTGATGATCTTACAGATGAAGATATTTATAAATTAAACAGAGGAGGACATGATCCCTATAAAGTATATGCTGCTTATCATAAGGCAGTGAATTCTAAAGGTGCTCCAACGGTTATTTTGGCTCTTACCACAAAAGGTTATGGGACTGGTTCCAGGGAAGCAGACAATACAACCCATCAGGTTAAGAAACTGACTCTTGAGAATATAAAATCATTTAGAGATAAATTTGATATCCCAGTTTCAGATAAAGAGATTGAAAAGTTACCGTATGTAAGGCCTCCAAAAGATTCGCCTGAAATACAATACCTTTTAAAAGCAAGAGATAAATTGGGAGGCCCAATACCCAGAAGGCGAGGACATACCCAAAAACTTACCAAGCCATCAGATTCTATATTTAAGAAATTCACTCAAGGTTTTGAGGATAAAGAAATTTCTTCCACTATGGTTTTTGTTCGAATGATGACAGATATTCTAAAAGACAAAAGCATCGGAGAGAGAATCATACCGATTGTTCCTGATGAGGCAAGAACCTTTGGGATGGAGGGGCTTTTTAGACAAATAGGTATTTATTCTTCTGAGGGTCAAAAGTATAAGCCTGAAGATGCTGATCAGGTCATGTGGTACAAAGAATCAAAAGATGGAGTCATGTTAGAAGAGGGTATTAATGAAGCTGGAGCATTTTCTGCTTGGATTTCACTAGCAACAGCATATTCAAACTATGATATTCCAATGATTCCAATTTATTTGTTTTATTCTATGTTTGGTTTTCAACGTATTCATGATCTGGCATGGGCAGCAGGCGATTCGCAGGCAAAAGGATTTTTAATTGGAGCGACATCAGGAAGGACAACTTTAAATGGAGAAGGGTTGCAACATCAAGATGGCCATAGTCATATCTTTTCTTCCACAATTCCTAATTGTCGATCATACGATCCAGCTTATGCCTACGAATTAGCAGTTATATTTAGAGATGGGATTAAAAAAATGTTTGTAGATCTGGAAAATTACTACTACTACATTACTGTTACCAACGAAAACTATTTGCAACCAGCCCAGCCAAAGGGCTCAGAGGAAGGAATTATTAAGGGTTTATATAAGCTAAATAATCATAATAAACCTCAGGTTACTTTAATTGGCTCAGGATCAATCCTGAATGAATCAATCAAGGCTCAAAAAATACTAGATTCTTTTGGAATTGGATCTGAGGTTTGGAGTGCAACTAGCTTTAATATGTTGAGAAAAGACGGCATGGAAAAAGAGCGTTTTAATGAGTTAAATCCAACATCAAAACAAAAGCAAACCTATGTAGAAAGGTGTTTATCAAGTTCAGAAACTCCTGTCATTGCTGCAACTGACTATATGCGTGCCTATCCTGAGCAAATTAGAGGTTTCATTAAAGCGCCATACTATACTCTAGGAACAGACGGATATGGAAGAAGCGACTCACGACAAAAACTACGAGAATTTTTTGAAGTAGATGCAACCAATATTGCAAGACTTGCAATTTACTCACTTTTCCGTAAAGGAGATCTCAATAAAAAAGAAATTACGAATTTTTACAAGAAATTAAAAGTTGATCCAAGCAAACCAAATCCTTGGGAAGTTTAATGGCTAATAAAACTATCAATATTCCAGATCTAGGCGAAGCTGAGGATGTTGAAGTTATCGAAGTTTGCGCCAAAGTAGGTGATCAAGTCAATTCCGAAGACCCAATTATTGTTTTGGAATCTGATAAAGCTGCAATGGAAATACCAGCCTCTGTAATTGGTAAAGTTATATCTATTGAAGTTTCTGTGGGAGATAAAGTGAGCTCAGGCTCTTCTTTTTTAAAAATTGAAGTTCCCAAGGATGCTACGCAACAAGTTGAAGAAGGTTCTCATGTGGATCAAGGTAAAGAAAACCAGAGTGCCCCTAAAAAAACACAACAGATTGAATTTGAGCAATCATCTAATGCTGAAATGCAAAGAACACCTCTAGTCACAACCAAGGTAAATAATGATCATATTTATGCAGGGCCTGCAGTTAGAAAGCTTGCAAGAGAATTTGGCATTGATTTATCAATTGTGCAGCCTACAGGTCCAAAGAATAGGATTCAAAAAGAAGACTTGCATCACTTTGTAAGATCTCGACTTTCTGCAACTTCGCAAGGTAATGGCTTTCAGTTTTCTCAGCCTGATATTGATTATTCAAAATGGGGACCAATCAAGGAAGAAAAGCTTTCAAAGTTTCAGAAATCTTCTCTTGCTAACCTTCATACATCTTGGATAAATATCCCCCATGTCACTCAACATGATGAATGTGATTTAAATATAATGCTTGAAGCTAGAACTAAGCTATGTAAAAAGCATAAAGTAAAAATATCCCCTCTAGCTTTCATTGCAAAAATTACTTCTCAATTACTTGCTGATTTCCCATTGCTGAATTGCTCTTTAGATCAGAGTTTAGAAAAAATTATTTTAAAAGATTATGTAAACCTGGGTATTGCTGTAGATACCCCTGAAGGCCTGATTGTACCAAATGTGAAAAATGCACAATTAAAATCGATTATTGAAATCTCTTCAGAGATTAATGAACTAGCTGAAGCTGCAAAAAAACGAAAGTTAAAAATTGCTGACCTGAAAGGTGCATCCTTCAGCATCAGTTCTCTTGGAGCAATTGGAGGAAAGTTCTTTACACCAATAATCAATCCTCCCGAAGTAGCTATACTAGGAATTTCAAAAACTTATGAGAAGGTTATTTCATCTAAGGCTGGATTTGAAAATCGAAGTTTTTTACCAATTTCACTTAGTTACGACCACCGAGCAATAAATGGCGTCTATGCAGTACAATTTACTAGTCAGCTGGGAGAAGCCTTGTCTGATGATAAATTTATTGAGAAAAGTTTTAAATGAGAGATTTAAATTTTAAAAAAGGTTGTGTTCTTATTATTGGAGGTAGTGGAGGCATTGGATCATTGTGCGCTCAAGAATTTGCTAATTCTGATGCTAAGGTAGCCATTACTTATTATAAAAACGAACAAGTTGCTGTTGATCTGGCAAATGAAATTAATTCTGATGTAAAAATATATCAATTAGATAATAGTAACTCCAAATCTGTAGAAGACACTTTCAAGAAAGTCATAAATGACTATGGTTCTATTAATACTCTTGTTAATGCTGCTGGATTTGATATACCTCAAAAATTTATCAGTGAAATAGATGCTGATTTATGGAAAGGAGTTATTGATGCAGATATCAATGGTTTTTTTAACTTAATAAAATCTGGATTACCGTATTTGCGTGAGTCTCAAGGCTCTATAGTTTTCATAAGTTCTGCAGGATTATTTAAGTATCCTCCTGGAGATATTTTGTCTGTTGCACCTAAGGCAACTATTGAGCATGTCTTAAGAGGTATAGCAAAAGAAGAGGGAAAAAACGGTGTCAGAGCAAACTCAATTGCTCTTGGAGTAATAGATACTGGAATTTTTCATAGATTAAGAGAAGAGAATAATACTTTCTTTGATGACGCTTGGCATGAGGTTGTTATGAATACACTAGCCATCAAAAGATTTGGATTTCCTAAAGAGGTTGCTGACACAGCGGTATTTTTAGCCTCAAGCAGAGCGGGTTACATCACTGGGCATTGCATACCAGTTGATGGTGGTTACCATCTTTAAGAGTTATACAAAATAATCTGTATTTTCAACTCCAAGTTGCATGGCTCCATAGTTTCTTGAAAAACTTACAGGATTGTTGGCAACATGTGCTCTAGATGTATGGACGTCTAAAAATATTTTTTGAATATCGCTGCCTGCAAACACTGCTCCACCGCCGGCGTTAGAGAAAAGTGTATCAACTACCTCAAGGCATTTTTCTATCACTAAGGATGCATCGTACCTAAACTTTACTCTATCAAGCATAGGAATACCGCCTTGATTACCAGCCTGATCAACCATAACATCATAATTTCTAAACATAACAGTTTCTATGGCATCAAGTTTTGCGGATGCCTCGGCGACAATTGATTGCGTATGAGTATCACCAGCCAATTTTGATGGATCACTAGAAGCTTTGTTATTAGCGCCTTCTATGAAAAGTTCTAACATTTTTTTTGTAGCACCTATTGCTGGAGTTGAAACAGCTCTAACAAATAATTGGCCCCAAGGTATTTTATATAGATCATTTTTATTTACTGCGTAACCTGGATTAGTAAGGTTAAAGCCATCAGATTGTTTGTGAGTACGATACTCAGGCACAAAAACATCATTAACATGTATATCTTGGCTGCCTGTTGCCTTTAAACCCATTGAGTACCAAGTATCTTTTATTTCGTAATCGCTTTTCGGAATTAGAAAAGTTCTATATTCTGGAGCGCCTCCCTCAGGCGGAAAGATTAAACCACCAAGCAATACCCAATCACAATGCTCTGAACCACTTGACCATTGCCAATGACCTGAAAATTTAAACCCCCCTTCAACGGGAGTGACCTGCCCCATAGGGGCATAAGATGAAGAAACAAGAGTGTTATCGTCTTCACCCCAAACCTCTTGTTGGGCTTTATCATCATAAAGTGCAAGTTGAAAAGTATGAATGCCAACAACGCCCAAAACCCAAGCAGTAGACATACAACCCTGCGCAACTCTTAATTGAACTTCTGAAAAAGTGTGCGGATCTAGTTCAAACCCACCATATTGCTTAGGTTGTAAAATTTTAAAAAATCCAGCATCTTTCATGTCTTGAATAGTTTCTTTTGGAATTCTTCTATCTGCGTTTGCAGATTCGGATCTTTCTTTAAAAGCTGGTATCAGATCTTCAGCTTTTTTGATCAATTCATTATGCAGATCAAGATTTGTTCTTTCTTTAGTTATTGCCGCTAATGTCATTTTTCACCTCAAAATTTGACGAATTATAATGATTCCATTAATAGTTCATTGATTCAACATAATAATTCATATTTTTTAATATAATTTTTACGATTTATATCGTAATCTATATTTTTTATGTGAATTTATGTCTAATAACATTCACTTATTAATTCTTCGTTTAATACATTTATAATTGTTCAATGTCCAATATTAGTGTTAGTTGTAATGCAGGAAAATTTACTGGCGTTGTTAGAAACGATATTAATTTTTTTCACGGCATACCTTATGCAAAGCCCTTGACTGAGAAAACACAGTGGCAGCCTCCTGAAAAAATTGATTCTGAAATATTCTTTGAGGCTACTCAAAGAGGATTTAGCGCACCTCAAACAATTTATCAAGAGTCTTTTTTAACAGATCCATATATGCCAGATGAATCAATAGATTGCCTTTCTTTAAACATTGCATCAAAAAAAATAAATGGGAACATGCCAGTGATGATTTGGATCCATGGAGGGGCATACATTACTGGCTCTTCTAATTCAGTCATATACGACCTTGATTCACTTCCTCAACATGAAATTGTATTGGTCACAATCAATTATCGTTTGGGGCCATTTGGATTCTTGAAGTTGGATGAAATCTCAAATGGTGAAATTGGATCTACCGGCAATGAAGGCTTAATGGATCAAAAGCTTGCAATAGAGTGGGTGAAAGAAAACATTGCAGAGTTTGGGGGTGATCCTGAAAACATAACTATTTTTGGAGAATCTGCTGGAGCTTGGAGTGTTGCATTGCAATCTTCAATAAGCCCTTCAGGCAATTTATTTTCAAAAGCCATTTGTCAAAGCGGAGGGATGAATGCTTATTTTGACAAAGATAGAGGCAACCAATGGGGCGAGTTATTTTTAAAAACAGCCAATGATAATGGAGTAAAAATTAAGGATTTATTGTTATTAGATCATAAGCAGGTAACTTCACTTGCCTCTAAAATGAAGCATACGATGATTGCTCATGGAAAATGGCTTTCACCAGAAGTAGGCTTTGCTCCAATTGCAGACGGCAATTTTTTACCCATAGATCCTATGAAAAATTTTCAAGATTCATCAATAAAGTTAATAGTGGGAACAACTGCAGATGAGTACAGGCTTTGGTCTGAGTTTGAACCATATTATCTAAATTTAAATAAAGACCGTTTTTACAAGAGGCTAAATAAAATATTTCGAGCAGAAACTGTTAGCGAAATTGCCAACAATTATTTACCCAAGAATTCAGTCAAGGGTGACTACAAGTATGCATTATCTAATATTATGACTGACTGGACATTTGGAATTCATGCATTGGAATTATTAGAGCAACATCAAGACAATGCTTATGGTTATTTTTTTAATGAGCCAAGCCCAGTCTTAGATGGTAAATTGGGAGCTTATCATGCAAGTGAGCTTCCATATGTTTTTGGCTCAGCTGTAAAAAAGACTTTCAAAGATTTTTGCTCAAAAGAAGCTCAAAAAATTTCAAATTTTTTTCAAGTTTCTTGGACTCAGTTTGCAAAAACTGGTTCCCCTTCTTCAGATTTAATAAATTGGGATGCTTATGGCGTTAATCAATCGATTGCGTTTATAAATTCTGTCCCTAAAATTAAACTTATACACAATAAACAAAGGATAAAATTGCTTCATGAATCAAAGGCTGGCTAATAAGAACTTCTTAATAACTCTATTATGTCTTTGTGCTATAGGATCATGCATGAATCCTATTCAACAAGGTGACTCATTAACAATTGCTACCTCATCCGGGATATCACAAGGAATATTGTATAAAAATGTCGTCACTTGGGAAGATATCCCATATGCAATTACCCCAGATGGAAATCTTCGCTGGAAGGCTCCTAGACCTTTAATTTCTCCTGAGTTAAGTATCATGCCTCAAGAAGGAAATGGGTGCTTACAAGAGGCTAGTATATATGCTGGAATAACGGGTAAAGGAATAGTAGGGCAAGAAGATTGCTTGTACCTGGATATAAAAGCTCCTGTAAATAATTTAAATAGAAGGCTTCCCGTGATGTTTTGGATACATGGCGGTGGCAATACTTCTGGAGTAAAAGATTACTATGATTTTTCAGAGCTAATTCATGAATATCAGGTTCTAGTTGTAACAATTAATTATCGTTTAGGCCCTATGGGTTGGTTTACTCATCCCGCTATACAGGGACTGCAAAATGGAATTGACAAAACCTCTAATTTTGGAACCCTCGATATTATGGAGGCATTAAAATGGGTGCAAACTAATATTCAAAATTTTGGGGGAGATCCAGATAACATTACAATTTTTGGAGAGTCAGCTGGAGGAAATAATGTATTTTCTTTGCTTGCTTCTCCTATGGGGAATGGGCTCTTTCATAAGGCAATCTCTCAATCAGGCTATACAACCAGTTTTACAAAGGAAGAGGCAATAGGTTTAAATCAAAAAGGCAATATAGTGAATAGATTAGGTTCTGACCCAGTGCTCTCCAGTTTTGACTCTTCTGGATATGGAAGAATAAAAAACCTATTCAATGAAGATCCCCAGAAATACGGAGAAGAATATC
This sequence comes from uncultured SAR86 cluster bacterium, assembly GCA_902512655.1. Taxonomy (GTDB): domain Bacteria; phylum Pseudomonadota; class Gammaproteobacteria; order Magnimaribacterales; family D2472; genus D2472. Next base: position 18,629 of record CABXJR010000002.1, on the reverse strand, counting down.
AGCGTTATTTAAGATCCATTGATGGAAAAGCTCTTTTGGAGACCTATGAAAAAATTTCAAAAGATACTTATGATCGATTGCCGCTACTAACTAGAGATGGAATAGTAACTCACATAAATGGAGTAAGCGCTGGGCTCGCTTTTTCAAAAGAAAAAAACAATATTCCGGTTATTGCAGGATCAAACAAGGACGAGCTTTCTCTTTGGTTAGGATCAAATAGATATTTTGTAAATGCATCTTACCCATTAACAAAACTTGTACCTATTCCAAAGATTGAATTTAAAAGAGAGGATTTATACAAACTTTGGGTCAAAACTCGTTCACAGGGCTGGAAGTTAAGGGGCGTTGATGAGCCATTAATGGAGTTAGAAAAAGCTGGTTATAGTTCTTTATATGCATATAGATTTGATTGGGACGATCAAGCCTCTTCATACTTTGCAGATTTTCCTAATTTAATTGGAGCAGCTCATGGATTTGAGATCGCTTTTATTACTGGTGACTTTAAGTTTGGTCCAATTGGACGATTTGTTTATCCTAAGGGAGAATTAAGAAATCAAATGAAGGAAACCATGATGCAGGCTTGGACATCATTTGCAAAAACTGGTGTTCCAAGTACTGGCAAAAATCAAGAATGGAAAAAATTTAACTCTAAGGATAGAGCCTTTATAAGACTAGATTCTGATGAACATTTATCTTTAGACAAAGATATGTTGTCTCTCGAATTTATCACTGGAAATGTTCGACTTTCACCAGTGGGAACATTATTAGAGAAATGTTTATTAGTTCAAGAAACGTTTTTTAATATTGGAGATTATCTCGAGGATGAATTTATGAAATGGAATCGGGGCGCTTGTAAAAAATTTGATATGGATTTCGAACGTAAAAAAATTGAAACTGATTTAATTGAAGAATACGGTTCAGCAACTGTTTACTAATGATCCCAATTCAAAAGAGGCTTCTTTTTTCATTAATTGTAATAACTTGCTTATCGGCTTGTGGATCTGACGTTGATCCCGGAACAATTGAGGGTCCTCCTCGCTCTTCAATAGCAATTTACAAACAAGATTTAAAATTTTTTCAGACTAAAGAAAACTTGTTAGGAGATGACTCGGGTGATACATCTCAAATTCTTTTTGGAGATTTGCATGTTCATACAACATATTCTATTGATGCTTTCACGCTAGAGTTGCCAATGATGGGTCTTCAAGGTGCTCATGATAGCTCTATGGCATGCGATTTTGCTAGGTATTGTGCAAATTTAGATTTTTTTAGTTTCAATGATCATGCCGAAGGCTTAACTCCAGATCATTGGCGTGAGCAAAAAAAGATTATCCAACAATGTAATATCTCAAATAGTGATCCATTAACAAATGATTTAGTGGTTTTCCCTGGTTGGGAATGGACTCAAATTGGCACTACTAAAGAAAATCATTGGGGCCATCGAAATGTAATCTTTAAAGACATTCAAAACCTTCCTGCAAGGCCAATTGGCGCTAGAACTCCAGATTCAGGATTGGGAGTCTTTGACACCACTGAGCAAGCTGTAAGCGCAAGATGGTTAGATATATTTAATTTTAAGCGCTACTCAGATTTAAAATGGCTCCTCAATGAGGTAAGAAATATACCTTATTGTGAGGAGGGGATTGCTTCTCCAGATCTTCCGCTTGATTGTTATGAATATGCAAAAACTCCTAGAGACTTATTTTCTAAGTTAGATGAATGGAATCTAGACAGCATTGTAATTCCTCATGGTCAATCATGGGGTTTCCATGTTCCATTAGGAGCGTCTTGGAACAATCGTCTTAACGATGAAGGCCATGATCCAAGCAAGCAACTGCTTTTAGAAATTATGTCTGGTCATGGAAATAGTGAAGAGTATAGAGATATTGCATCTGCAAATTTTCTTCAGAATGGTGAAATGAGTTGCCCTGAGCCAACTGAAGATTTCTTACCCTGCTGCTGGCAAGCAGGTGAAATGCAGAAAAAACGTTGCGATGGACTCACAAAAGATGAATGCGATGCAAGGGTGGAGCTTGCTAAAAAATATACTTTGGCTGGGGGCCCATACACCAATATGGTATTTCCTGAGGCAAAGCCTGAAGAATGGTTAAGTTGTGATCAATGCACTGATTGTTTTAAGCCAGCATTTAATTACAGACCAAAACAATCTGCTCAATATGCTTTAGCTATTTCAAATTTTGAAAACTTCAAAGAATCCCCCCAAAGATATAATTTTGGATTTATATCTTCAACAGATGATCATACTGCAAGACCAGGAACAGGATATAAGCAGTATGAAAGACGAAAGATGACATTTGCTACTGGCGTTAAATCAAAAATGTGGGAATATCAGTATGCAGCTGAAGACCCAAATTTTCCTGAAATTCCTAAAATTACCCCAGGGGATAGTCAGCCTGATAGTGAGAGAGTTTCTAGTTTCGTATATCCTGGCGGTATTTTAGCTGTGCATGCGGAGGGAAGAGGAAAGGATGAAATTTGGAATGCTTTAAAAAATAAAAATGTTTATGGTACCAGCGGCCCTAGAATATTATTATGGTTTGATTTAATAAACTCTCCTGAGGGCCAAGTCCCAATGGGCTCTGAAATTACAATGAGTCAAAATCCTAGATTTGCTATCAAAGCAGCCGGCAGTTTCAAGCAAAAAGAAGGCTGCTCAAATGAATCAATCGATTCACTTTCCCCTGAAAGGCTGGATTATCTTTGTGCTGGTGAGTGTTATAACCCCAGCAATGAAAGGCGTGTCATTGAAAGAGTTGAAGTGATTAAAATTACACCACAAATATACGCAGGAGAGACTATTAGCCCTCTTATTCAAGATCCATGGTTAGAACTTCCATGTCAGGGCACTGGGGAGTGCATTGTTGAGTTTGAGGACCGGAATTTCACTAGAGATAGTGTTTATTATGTAAGGGCAATTCAAGAAGCTACTCCAGCAATTAATGGAGCGCCATTATCACAGAGAGATGAATTTCAACCTTGCAAAGGAAGCTTTAGAACAGATCTTGAAGATAATTGTTTAAGTATGACGAATGAAAGAGCGTGGTCATCACCAATATATATAAATAAGCCCTAAGAATTTTTTTGTTTGATTTGATTGGCTAAAGATCTTTTAATTTTAATTAACTCAGCTATTTTAAAGTATAAATTCTCTTCGTATGCATCTACAACAGAATCAGCTGTAATAAGACTCCATAAGGCCGAAAGCAGTTCCTTTTTTTCTTCAAATGAATAAGTATCGTTAATTTCCTTCACCGATGGATAAAACGAAACTGAATTTTGAGTTTCGTCAATGATTCTCTTGATGGTTTTCGAAACATTTTCATCTTTGTGACCGCCTTCACTTGCTCTTTTTTTAATTATTTCGAGCTCCGCTTTATCAAGACTGCCATCACTGATCGCGATTTCAAACATAAGTCTTAATACGACATCAACCTCATTAGTTTCAATAAGCTTTGAAGCAGATTTTTTTTTAAATATGTTTTCAAACATTTATTAAATATTCTTATGAGGTTGAAATATTTTCTTGTGAGTTAAATATTCTGCCTGATGCAATATAGTAAATCACCGCAAAAGCAACGAATAGAATGAATGAAATCTCAGATGAAAGATAGCTTTTTTCTAGCATCACTCCTACTCCAGCGAGCAATAATCCCAATATTAATAGCCCTACTAAAGTTCTAGAAGAACTTTGTGTCATCAATTGTAGTTTGTGATGAATATGATCTCTGCCTGGGCTAAATGGCAGAATACCTTTTATAATTCTTCCAGTCATGACTCCGAGACAATCTAATAAAGGAATGGCCACTATCCATAGACATGTAACTGGTTTAATGAGCTCATTTGTTGATTGGGAATAATTTATGCATGTCCAAGCAACAAAAAAACCTAAGAATGTTGAACCATTGTCACCTAAAAATACTCTCCTTTTAGTACCAAGAAAACCAAGGTTATAAAAAAGGAAACCAATTATGCTACCCATAGCAATTACCAAGGAATAATTTGCAACATCAAACCCAGACGCCACTTGAAGAGCGCCAAGAGCAATTAGTGCAAAGCCAGCACATAAACCATTTATCCCATCAATCATATTAAAGGCATTGATAATACCCACAACAGCAAAAGTTGTGAATGGTATACCCCAAAAACCAAGATCTAAATTGATGCCAAGCAATGAAACATTCAAGTTTTCAATATAGACTTCTCCTAAAAAAATTAATGATAGTGTTCCCATACACTGAATAAATAATCTTTTGCCAGCGCCAATACCATAAGCATCATCTATTAGAATAAAAGCTTGAAGCAAGAGTGCAATTAAAATAAAGGCAGCAGTAAATGATGAAAATGAAAAAAATTCATTAGAATCTGCCTCAATTATAAATGGATCACTTATTTCTTCACCCGATAAATTGATCTCAACAATTCCTGAGCTTTCTGCTTTATATGTTCTTATCTCCCCATTTGGTAAAGTGACATTAAAAATATCGTCACTGATTTTAGCAATATTAATAGATTCATTTATGCTAGAGCCAAAATTAACATCATATGTTTCCAATTTATTATTGATACTGGGTTGTTGTGTAACATTTAATCTAAAATTTTCTGTTCCCTCTGTGTTTTCTTTTTTTATAGTCAGCTTTTTTGAATATCCAACTTGAGATGAAGTTTGCAGTTCAGTTGAGTTGCTAAGTGACAAAGGGTCAAATTGGAGATCGTATTTATAATCAATTAAAAAAAGCATAAATAGAGTTGAAAGCAGCATGGAGGCATGAATACTTAAGCCGCCTATCAATGGTGTAGGCCTAAAATGAAATTTTCTACTTTTATCTGGAATGTCAATGAGAAATTTATTTAATCTTGCAAGATTTCTAAAATATCCAGTAAATACCACAGAAGCAAAAAAACTTAAAAATAAAAGAGTGACTGCTATACTGAACAACATATATGAATTCTAACTGACTTTTATTTTTACAGGTAATTATGAAAAAAATTTTTTTAAATATATTCAGTATCATTATTTTTTTTCCATCACACTTGTCTGCAATTGATGTTGAGGATCTTCAGATTGAGGAGGGTTTTCAAATCTCAGTTTTTGCTGAGGATCTAGATTCACCTAGGCAAATGGTTGAGGGAAGCGAAGGAACAATTTTTGTAGCAGAGAGAAATGGGCAGATTGTTGCATTAAAAGATTCGGATAATAATGGACAGGCAGACTCCAAAATAATCATTGCAAAAAATTTATCATATTCAACAGGAATTAGCTTTTTTGATGGCGATATATATTTTTCAGAAATAAGTAAGATATGGAAGATTGAAGATATAGAAGAATTTTTAAACAAGCAATATTCATCAAATGAAATGCCTAAAAAAATTCTTTTTGTTGATAATTTACCTGAGGATACATGGCATGGTTGGAAATGGTTAAAACATGATGAGGAAGGAGGCTTATATTTTAATGTAGGTGCCCCGTGTAATATTTGTTTATCTGATAATCCCCAATATGCTTCAATTTTAAAATTTAAAGACGGCGAGCTTGCCTATGTTGCCAAAGGAGTTAGGAATAGTGTTGGATTTGATTTTCATCCAATTACAAAAAAACTTTTTTTTTACTGATAATGGAAGAGATTGGCTCGGAGATGACTCGCCATCATGCGAATTAAATAAAGTTGAAATAGCTGGGCAGTTTTTTGGTTTTCCCTACAAACATGCTTCTAATGTTTCTGACCCCGAGTATGGAAATAAAAAATCTGGTTATGATTTTGTTGATCCTCTTTTAGAATTAGGCGCTCATGTAGCGCCGACCGGAGTAAGTTTTTATGAGGGTGACATGTTTCCGGTAAAAATGATCAATAATCTATTTATTGTCCTACATGGATCTTGGAATCGATCTGAAAAAGTTGGCTACAAAGTTCTGCGAGTTCAATTAGATAAAAATGAAAACGTAATTTCATCAAGTGACTTTATTTCTGGGTGGCTTAAGGATGGGGAGGTGAGTGGACGTCCCTCAGCTCCTTTGGTTATAAGTGATGGCAGTTTTCTTTTATCTGATGATAAAGCTAATGTAATTTATCGCATTACATACTCATCATAAATGCAGCAATTAGATTCTTGTCTAGAGATTGCTAAATCAGCTGCATTGCTAGCAGGCGAGTATATCAAGGATCAACAAAACAAAGATTTAGAAATTCTTTTCAACGAAGGAAGAGATATTAAATTACAAGTTGATGTTGATGCTGAAAAAAATCATCACAGAATACTTAGGTGCTAATAGCTCTTTTCCAATATTGGCTGAGGAGTCAGGTATCAGCGCAAAGCTTGATAAGTTTTACTGGGTAGTTGATCCTCTTGATGGAACTTCAAATTTTTTAAGAAGCATACCAATTTCTTGCGTCTCTATTGCTTTAATGAATGATATAGAACCCATTTTAGGCGTAATTTATGATTTTAATAATGATGATTTATATTTTGCGCATCATGAGTCAAAGGCTTATTTGAATGATTCCAGGCTTTCAGTTTCCTCAACAGAGCAGAAGAGTGATGCCACTCTGGTTACCGGCATACCAGCAAAAGATAATTATTCAGATGAAGAGTTTGGAAAGATGATATCTGATTTTCAGGCTTGGAAAAAAATTAGAATGATAGGATCAGCTGCAATGGCTTCAGTATATGTTGCTTCCGGAAAAGCAGACGCATATTCAGAAAATGGAATTTTTTTGTGGGATATAGCTGCTGGTGCAGCAATTGTAAAAGCTGCTGGCGGTAAAGTTTCTTTACAAAATCTTACTTCTGACTTCAGAGTTGATGCGATATTTACCAACAAAAATATTTAAAAAAATATTTGTAAATTAATTAATTATGAAGGGGATAGTTTGGTTTAGGTCTGATCTTAGAATTGATGATAATCCTGCACTAACTGCTGCATTAAGCAGTTGTGATGAAGTCCTAGCTATCTATATTTTTTCTCAATCACAGTGGGAACTTCACAATGAATCCAATATCAAACAGGAATTCATATTTAACAATCTAACTCAATTAAAAGATTCGCTTGCAAAATTAAACATTCCGTTAATAGCAATTAATACCGATTCATATAAAACTTTGCCTCAAGACTTATCTTCATTTGCAGCTGATCAAAAAATAGATCATGTATTTTGTAATAATGAATTCGGATTTAACGAGACGGTAAGAGATCAAAATTCAATAGAGTTTTTAAGAAAAAACAATATTCAGTTTTCATCATTTAATGATCAGGTCATTTATGAGCCAGGTTTTCTTAAAACAGGTCAAGGGAAACCTTTTTCAGTTTTCACACCATTTAAAAGAAGGTGGGTTGAAAATTTTGATATAAATTTTTTAGAATTAGCCAAGCCATTAAAGCAAAAAAAAGCTCCTTCAATTCAAAGTGATTTATCTGTTTTAAAATTTGTTAAAACTCATTCAACAAATATTGATCTTTGGCCTGCAGGAGAAAGTGTTGCCTTAGACAAGCTTGCAAATTTTCTTCATTTAAAAGCTCAGTATTACAGTGAATCAAGAAACTCTCCAATTCTTGATGGTACAAGCAGAATTTCACCTTATCTAGCCCTTGGTATCCTTTCTCCTAAAAGATGTATCTTGGAGGCTTTAAAGCTCAATAATTTTGAGCTTACATCAGGAAATAAGGGAATATGTATGTGGATTAATGAAATTGTTTGGAGGGAGTTTTATCGAAATATCATGCATTCCTTCCCAAAAGTAAGTCAGAATCAACCTTTTCAAGACTATACAAAGTCTATTCAATGGCGACATTCAGGCAAGGAGTTTGAAGCCTTTTATGCTGGTAAAACAGGTTTTCCTATTGTTGATGCTGGCATCAGACAGATGCTTTCAGAGGGCTGGATGCACAATAGATTAAGGATGGTCGTGGCGATGTTTTTTACAAAAAATATGCTTCATGATTGGAGGCTTGGAGAAAAGTTTTTTATGCAACATTTGATAGACGGAGATTTCTCTTCAAATAATGGAGGCTGGCAATGGAGCTCCTCAACTGGAACAGATTCTGCGCCTTACTTCAGAATCTTTAATCCCATTACTCAGTCTCAAAATTTTGATCCTAATGGAGAATTTATCAAAAAATTTATTCCTGAACTAAAAGATGTTTCAATTGCGCAAATTCATCAGCCAAAAGATGATCTTTTTTCATCTACTAATTATCCAGCGCCTATTCTTAATTTGAAAGAATCTCGTCTTAGAGCCATTCAAGCATTTAAAGATGCCCGAGAGGAAAGTGGTATTTAGATTCTAGAATTATAGAATCAATGCTGGCGATTATTAAAAAACATCCGTTATAATTAAATTCAATCTAGTGAGGAATAAATATGTCTGATCATCTTAAATTTTATATAAATGGGGAATGGGTTGACCCACTGGGCTCGGAAAAAATAGAGGTTATCAATCCATCTGATGAATCTGTTATTGGTTCGATATCAGCTGGAACTAAAGAAGATATAGACCTAGCTGTTGGAGCTGCCAAAGAGGCTTTCAAAACTTTTGGTTTTTTCTTCTAAAGAAGAGAGAATTATTCTGCTAGAGAATATTATTTCTGAATATGAAAAACGCTCAGAGGAATTAGCAAAAACGATTTCAGAAGAAATGGGTGCGCCATTATGGTTATCTAATGTTGCTCAAGTGACCTCAGGTTTATCTCATTTTAAAGATACATTAGAAGTATTAAAAACTTTTGAATTTGAGGGAACCGAAAATAATTATTTAATAAGAAAAGAGCCTATAGGCGTCATTGGGATGATTACCCCCTGGAATTGGCCCATGAATCAGATGTGTACAAAAGTGGCCTCTGCCATTGCATCAGGATGCACCATGGTATTAAAACCAAGTGAAATAACACCGTTTTGCGGCATTATATTTGCTGAAATATTAGATGCTTCAAAAGTTCCAGCAGGAGTTTTTAACTTGGTGAATGGAATGGGCCCAATTGTTGGAGCTGCTCTATCTGAGCATCAAGATATTGACATGATGCACTTTACGGGTTCAACAAGGGCTGGAGTTGCTGTAGCTATAGCTTCAGCTCCAACTGTAAAGAGGGTTGCTCAAGAGCTTGGTGGTAAATCAGCAAATATCATCCTAGATGATGCTGATATTGAGAAAGCTGCCGCTGCTGGAGCGAATCATTGCTTTATGAATACCGGACAATCATGCAATGCACCAACAAGAATGCTTGTTTCATCTAATAATTATGAAAGGGCAGTAGAAGCTGCTGCTGAAGTTGCAAATTCAACAGTTGTTGGCTCACCAGAAGATGAGGGTGTAAAAATTGGACCAATTTCTAATAAAGTTCAATATGAAAAAGTTCAAAAATTAATACAAATTGGTATTGATGAAGGGGCAAGATTGGTTGCTGGAGGATTGGGTAGACCCGATGATTTGTCAGAGGGTTACTTTGTAAAACCAACAGTTTTTTGCTGATGTTACCAATGACATGACTATTGCAAGAGAGGAAATTTTTGGGCCTGTTCTTAGTATATTAAAGTATGAGTCGGAAGATGAGGCTATAGAGATTGCTAACGACACTGAATATGGATTAGCTGGATATGTCCAATCTGGTGATGAGGATCATGCAAAACAGGTTGCTAGAAGAATTAGAGCTGGTCAAATTAGTATCAATGGTGGTGCAAGGGGTCCTGCAGCGCCTTTTGGTGGATTTAAAACTTCTGGCAATGGAAGAGAGCATGGAATGTCTGGTCTAATAGAATGCTTGGAGACTAAAGCTATTATTGGTAATTAACTAATCCAGTAAATCTGGCTCTTTCTTAGTAATCATATCCAAAAGGGGTTGGAAGCTTGCCCAAGCCGCAAGGTCATTGGCAATAAACTCTCTTGTTTTAATAGCAGTATCATGAGGAATCTTTGTAGTTTCTCCAGCAGCATCAGCCATGAGCTGGGAATGACAGCATCTTTCCATTGAGAAATAATACCAAAGTGCAATATCAATAGATGGTCCTGTAGTTAAAATACCGTGATTTTGAAGGAATAGAACTGTCTTGTCTCCAAGAGCGTTTGCGATTCTATCCCCTTCTTCAGTTTCTTCAACAACTCCAGAAAAATGATTATGTATCGCTTGTCTTTCATAAAAGGCACATGAGTCTTGAGAAATAGGATCAAGCAATTTTCCAAAAGTTGAAAAAGTTCTTCCATATAGTGAATGTGAGTGCGCGGCAGCATTTACATCTGGCCTGGCTTTATGCAGTCTTGAATGGATCGCATATGCAGCAACATTAATAGGCCGTTCACCTTGGACAACTTCACCATCATGATTAACAAGGAGCAAGTCAGACACTTTTATTTGACTAAAGTGCACACCTAATGGGTTTACCCAAAAATGATCACTAAACTCAGGATCTCTAAGTGTAATATGCCCAGCGACTCCCTCATCGAAACCAAAATGAGAAAATAATCTAAATCCAGCAGTTAGCCTCTGTAATTGATCTCTTCGTGTTTCTTCAATGGTTTTGCATTCGACCATTTCAATGCCCTTAGGCTTATTTGGAAGCTTGCCTTTATTAATATCGATGCTAATTGGTGCAACTTTTGCCATAATGAATCCCTTAAAGTGTAAAATAGTTTACCCAATTACGGAGCTAATATGAAATATAGAGTCGAAAAAGACACAATGGGAGAAGTTAATGTCCCTCACGATGCACTTTGGGGAGCCCAAACGCAGCGAGCTATGGAAAACTTTAAGATTATTAGTGGCATTAAATTTGCTTTTCCTTTTGGAAGAAGTTTCATAGAAGCCCTGGGCGTAATTAAGTTTGCTGCTGCATCATCTAATCAAAAACTTAAGTTACTTGATTCGAGAAAAGCAAAGGCAATTAAAACCGCGTCTAAAGAAGTTCTTTCAGGTAAACACGATAGTCAATTTCCACTCGATGTTTTTCAGACTGGTTCTGGAACTAGCACCAATATGAATGCTAATGAGGTAATTTCAAACCTAGCCACAAAAAAAGCTCGCATTAAAATCAATGCAAACGATCATGTAAATATGAGTCAAAGTAGCAACGACGTTATTCCAACAGCAATTTGTATTTCTGCATTATTAGATACTCAAAGACTTTGTTACCATCTTTAGATAGTCTTATCAAAGTTATTGATAAAAAAGCATTATCCCTAAAGGGTCAAGTAAAAACTGGAAGAACGCACTTAATGGATGCGATGCCAATAGATTTCTCTCAAGAATTATCAGGATGGAGTTCTCAATTAAAGGCTGTAGAAAAGTCCATCGTTTCCGCTTCAAAAGAAATGGCTTATTTGCCTCAAGGAGGAACCGCTATTGGAACAGGAGTTAATGCTCACAAAGATTTTGGAAAAGTGTTTGCTTTTGAGGTTTCAAAATTAACGAAACTTAATGTAAAGACATCAACAAATTATTTTAAATCTTTAAGCGCTCAAGACTCTGCTGCTCAATTATCATCTAGCGTTAAAAATCTTAGCTTAGTGTTGACTAAAATATCCAATGATTTGCGGTGGATGAATAGTGGCCCTCTGACTGGCCTAGGAGAAATCGAGCTCGAGGCCTTGCAACCTGGAAGTAGCATTATGCCTGGTAAGGTTAATCCGGTGATACCGGAAGCAGTAGCTATGGCTTGTGCTGATGTAATTGGAAATGATGTAACAGTATCTATAGGAAGTCAGTCAGGAAATTTTCAATTGAATGTAATGCTTCCAGTAATAGCATACAACTTACTTAAAAGTATCAGCCTTATGTCTAATTCAATGCCGCTCTTGGCGAACAAAGCAATCAAAACTTTTAAAGTCAATAAAAAGAATATTGCAGAATCACTTGGCATGAATCCAATTTTAGTAACAGCATTGAATAGAGAAATTGGTTACGAGAAGGCTGCACAAATTGCTAAAAAAGCATATAAAGAGCAAAGATCCATTATTGATGTTGCTCATGAAGAAACTGGATTACCGCTCAAGCAATTAAAGACTTTATTAAATCCTGCAAAACTTACAAAGGGCGGGGTATGACAGAACTTTCGCAGGGAACTTGTAGTGCGTGTGAAATAGGTGCTCCATTAGTCCCGCATGATCAACAGATAGAGCTTTTAAAAGACCTCGATGGCTGGATTATTGATAATTCAGATATCTCAAAACTAACAAAAGAATTTAAATTTAATAATTATGAGAAATCTATTACTTTTACTAATTTAATTGCTGATTTGGCAGAATCACAAGATCATCATCCAAAAATTGCTCTCGAATGGGGAAGCGTTAGCTTAGAGTGGTGGTCACATAAGATTAAGGGTTTGCATATGAATGATTTCATTTGTGCTGCAAAATCTGACGAACTTTTTTCATGCATCATAGTGCTCTTGCTATAAATCAGACTTAATAGCTTCACAGCACGTATCTTTTTTTTAATAAAAGCTTGCGCTATAATCCGTTATGGAAAAGATCAAACATAAAGCCTTAACCTTTGATGACGTATTGCTTTTGCCCAGATTTACGGATTTCCTTCCTGCTGAAGCGCAATTAGAAACATATGTTTCAAGAAATATTTCCTTAAAAATTCCTCTAGTATCTGCTGCAATGGATACAGTCACGGAAGCTGCCATGGCTATTGCTCTTGCTGAAAATGGTGGAATTGGAATTCTTCATAAGAATAATTCAATTGAAGAGCAGGCCGCAGAAGTCAGAGCTGTAAAAAAATACGAAAGTGGCGTTGTCCGAGATCCTTCAACCATCCAATCAACTAAAACAATCAGTGAGCTTATGCAATTAACAAATGAGCTCAGTATTTCTGGTATGCCAGTTGTAGATAATGGAGAATTAATGGGAATTGTTACTAGGAGAGACTTTAGATATGCAGATAACTTGTCTGAATTAGTTTCTTCGATTATGACGCCATATGAGAAATTAATAACAGTAAAAGAGGGCTTTGATCAAGAAGAAGTCAAAAAATTAATGTACAACAATAGAATTGAAAAAATTCTAGTAACAGACGAAGAAAACTCTTTAACTGGATTGGTTACCATGAAAGATATTGATAAATCTGCTGAGCATCCTCTTGCAACCAAGGATTCTAGGGGTCAGTTACAAGTTGGTGCAGCTCTTGGAACTGGAGCTGATAATTTAGACAGGGCTAAAGCATTATATGAGGCTGGGGTTGATTTATTTGTAATAGATAGTGCTCATGGTCATTCTCAGAATGTAATCGATACTATAAAGCTCATTAAAAAGGAGCTTCCAGATATAGACGTCATGGGTGGCAATGTTGCAACTCCAGAGGGTGCTCATGCCTTGATTGATGCTGGCGTTGATTCAGTGAAGATTGGAATGGGCCCAGGATCAATTTGTACAACTAGAATTATCGCAGGAATTGGAGTCCCTCAGATCACCGCGATCCTTTCAATAAAAGAAAAGCTTTCCGCTAATAGTGTCCCACTGATTGCGGATGGGGGTATTAGATTTTCAGGTGATATTTCTAAAGCACTTGCAGCTGGTGCAGATGCAGTGATGTTAGGCGGTATTTTTGCCGGAACAGAAGAGGCTCCTGGAGAGTTAGAACTTTACCAAGGCCGTAGTTTTAAAACTTATAGGGGAATGGGATCTATCGGAGCAATGGCTGAACGAAATGATACAAACAGATATTCTCAAGATGGCATAAGCAATGAAAAGATGGTTCCCGAGGGAGTTGAGGGAAGAGTGCCGTTTAAAGGCTGGGTTGTAAATGTAATTGATCAATTAATTGGAGGCATACGACAGAGTATGGGATATGTTGGATGTAAATCAATTAAGGATATGCATCAAGAGACTCAATTTGTTGAGATTACAAATGCTGGAATTACCGAAAGTCACGTTCATGATGTCATGATCACAAAAGAAGCTCCAAATTACCAAAGAAGTTAACTTACTATTATAGAAATATAAATTTAGATAAAAATACCAAAGTCAGAAACCAGGCACCAGCAGATATTTCTGCATTTCTTCCAGAAGCAATTTTTAGCACAACATAAGATATGAAGCCTAGGGCAATTCCGTTTGCAATAGAAAAAGTTAATGGAATCATCACAATTATTATTAATGCCGGAAGAAGTTCAGATGTATCTGACCAGTTCAGCCTTTCCATTCCACTCAACATCAATATCGCCACATATATAAGCGCTCCGGAAGTTGCATGTGCAGGGATGATGCTCGCCAAAGGTGAAAAGAAAATTGCAATTAAAAATAAAAAACCTACTGTTACCGCAGTTAATCCTGTCCTACCGCCAGTTTCAACACCAGCAGAGCTTTCTACATAGCTTGTAACCGGTGCGCATCCTAAAAAAGCTCCAACAGCACTTGAGGAACTATCAGCTTTGAGAGCTTTATCAAGATTATTAACATTTCCAGACTCATCCACTAACTTGGCTTGGTTAGCAACTCCAAGAAGTGTTCCTGCAGTATCGAATAAGTTTACGAATAGAAAAGACATAATCACGCTGATCATGGCTAAATCTAGCGCTCCCATAATATCTAATTTCATAAATACAGGCATAAAAGCTGGGGGGTAGGAGATCAACCCTTGAAATTGGACAATGCCAATAAAAATTGATGTAACTGTTACCATTATTACGCCAAGGAGTATTGCACCTGGCACCTTTCTAACTGCAAGAATTGCTATCACAAGAAATCCGAGCATTGAAAGGATGGTTTCAGTTCTCAGCAAATTACCCATGCTCAGAAGAGTTGCTTCATTTGGGACTATGATGCCGCCATTTTTTAACCCAATAAGCCCAATAAAAAGACCCACACCAGAGCCCATAGCAATCCTAAGATTCATAGGTATGCTCTCTAACATCCATTGTCTAACTGGGGTAATGCTCATTATCCAAAATAAAATACCAGCGATAAATACTGCACCAAGCGCAATTTCCCACGAATATCCCATCTCACCAACTACCGTATAGGTAAAGAATGCATTAAGCCCCATTCCAGGAGCTAATCCAATTGGCCAGTTGGCATAAAGACCCATCAATATGCATGCTATCGCGGCAGCCAAACAGGTCCCTACAAAACTAGCTCCTTGATCCATCCCAGCCATCGACATCATCTGGGGGTTAACAAAAATGATATAGGCCATTGTTATAAATGTGGTAAAGCCAGCAACTAGTTCAGTTTTAATTGATGTATTGTTTTCTTCTAACTTAAAAAATTTTTCTAGCATTAAATTCAATATTTGTATTTAAAAATTAAGTTTACAACTTATAATATTAGATTGTTATAAGTTCAAATATAACTTAAGGCAAATATAGATTGATCCAATAATTCAAAGCTTTTTAGCTGAAAATTTAATATATATTTATTTTCAATCTTTTGGTATTGGCAATTAATGTTGCATCAATCCAAGATATACAAGTTTCTTAGAAGCTTGTAAATAATTAACATATAAACCTTAGGGTGACTTTAATGAACTTCATGTCTTTTAATAAAATTTTTTTATTATCAATTTCATTATTATTTTTTGGGGTGTCTTTATTGGCCCAAGATAACGTAATTGAAGAAGTATTTGTAACTGCTGAAAAACGAAGTGAAAGCCTGCAAGACATCTCTCAAGCAGTAACAGCTATTAGCGATCAAGATATTGAATCCAAAAATATTGAATCAATGGTAGATTTAAGTGCCATTGTTCCCGGGGTGACTGTTGCTAAAAATGAAGGCTATAAAACTGTTATTTCTATTAGAGGAGTTGGTAATGAGACAAATCAAAATGCTATTGCAGCTCCCTCAGTAGCATTTCATATGGATGGAATTTTTATTGCTTCTCCGTTTGCCCTTCAAACTGATTTTATTGATGTTGATAGAATTGAGGTTATTAGAGGACCACAAGGCACCTTGTTTGGTCAAAATTCAACTGGTGGAGCCATTAATATAATTAGCAAAAAACCATCAATGGATGAATATTTAGGTAAATCAGATATTACTTTTGGTAACTATGGTCTTACCAAATTCCGTTCATCCAACAATATTCCACTTGCAGATAATGTTGCTAGCAGAATCTCTTTTGCAATTACTGAGAGAGACGGTTTTAGCGATAACATTTTTACTGGGCAAGACTTGGATGATGCAAGCAGCATTAGTTTCCGTGGAGACTTACATATTGATCTGGATGAAAATTCAAGCTTAAGATTCTTTGGGCAGTTTTTTGAAGTTGATAGAAATGGTTCAGCCATGCGAGGCATTGATGATCCAACTCCAAACATCAGAAAATTATCTCAAGATACTCTCTCGAAACATGAGCTGACATCCTCAGTTTTTGCTGCAATTTATGAATCTGATTTAGGGTTTGCATCTCTCAAAGCCATGGCTAGTATCCAAGAAGATGATATTTTAGTAGTCAGGGATAATGATAGACATAACTACGGCAACTTTGTTAAATCTATCCCGGGATTACCTCCAGTCCAACAAGTTTGTATAGCAATTTTTCCTCAGCCCGATGAGTGCAAATATGCCCGTTATCAAAGAGCTGAATTTAATCCTGAAACTTCTGTTGTTGACACAACTACATTTGAAATTAATTTAATTTCTAATGAACCAATTCTAAATGGAAAATTGGATTGGACAATAGGTGCTTTTTACATGGAGCATGAAATAGAAAATACTATACGGGGCTATAGAGACAATGATCTAACTGGTCAATTAAGATATCTATGTGGAGAGTCGTTTGCAAATCCTGCATATTGCTACACTCATGATTACGGTATACCAGGAAGGTTCGATGTCTTTGGAGCTGATTGGGATTTTGTGACTGATGCGCGTCCAACCCGAGAATCATATTCATTTTATGGCCAAGGAACATATAGCGTCAGTGATGATTTTCGTCTGGTTGCAGGGATGAGATATTCAGAAGATACTTTTGAAACCAATGTTACTAATTTTTTTAATGTAGAGACTTTTACTGAAAAGGGCACTTCAGATGAGACCACTGGAAAGATAACGGGTGAATTAGACTTGTCTGATTCAGCTATGGCGTACCTATCCCTTGCAAGAGGCTTTAAGCCTGGCGGAAGCAATTTAACGTTTGGTTTTACTGAAGCAGAAGATGCTGCTGCTGGAAGACCTTTAGCACCTGCATTGGTATTTCCTACATTTGAGGCTGAGACGGTCGATTCAATTGAGTTTGGCTTGAAAACAGATTTAATGAATGGAAGAGCGCGTGCAAATATTGCAGCTTTCTCATACACCTATGAGAACCTTCAATTTCAAGCCACTGATCCAGATCCATATAGAGGTGGGGTAGCAAATATACCTGAATCAGAAATGTCTGGTCTTGAGATTGAATTTAAAGGCCTTTTAACTGACTCATTGATTTTAGATATGAATCTATCATTCCTTGATTCAGAGGTCACTTCAGATTACATGGTCTTAGATAATGTAGATGCATATCAATATTTCTTTGGTCAAGAAGATCTGCGCTATGGCTTAAGAGAAAACGTAAAGGGCAATGAATTAGCAAAGAGCCCAGAGTTTTCAGCGGATATCAGCCTCACTTATGAAACAGTCCTTGCTTCTGGTAGTTTATTTACAGGGATAATGCAGTACATTCAAAGAGGAGACTTCCAGCAAAGAGTCTCTAATAATTCTATTGTTGATGCCATTGATTCATATGATTTATTAAATCTTACAGCAAGTATTGATTTTGTTGGAGACAAATGGGGGCTAGACTTCAAGATTCTGAATGCGACTGATGAAGATGGTGTTAATTCTAGCATGACCGATGTCTTTGGGGTTGCTGCAACTGGATTAGAGCTTATTCCTCCTCGTCAATTTATGGTGCGAATAAGCATGAACTATTGATTTAGTTATTTAAAGTTTATGGATAAATTATTCATTCAAGCAGATGAGCTATTAAGGGATTCATTTCAGCTCGCTTGGCAAGTGTATGAAAGTGGTTACCGCCCAAATTACATTATTGGTGTTTGGAGAGGCGGAGCCCCAATTGGTATAGCTGTTCAAGAGTTTTTAGATGTTCTCGGTGTATCTTCAGATCATATTGCCATTCGAACTTCTCACTATCAAGGAATAGATAAGAGAGATAGTCAGGTTCAAGTTTATGGTTTGAACTATATTATTAAGCAAGTTGAATCAGAAGATTCACTTCTGATAGTTGATGATGTTCATGATACGGGCATATCCATTCAAAAAATAATTTTAGATCTCCAAACAGCTTGCAAAAAAAATACACCTGAAATTAAAATAGCCACTCCATACTTCAAACCAAAGAAAAATAAAACAGATAGGAAACCTGACTTTTATATTCATGAAACTGAGAAATGGCTTGTCTTTCCTCATGAACTTGAGGGTTTATCCATGGATGAAATTATTGAGTTTAAGCCTGAGCTTTCCGACCTTGTTAAAAAAATTAAACCTTTTATATCTTAAGAAAGATTTAATATAGTTTCCTTTATAATATAAATTCATTTATTCATTCGCTATTAAAAATGAGCAATTCTAATAATCTCTATTTAGATAATAAAAATATTGATACAGTTTTGGTGTTGGACTTCGGCTCTCAATACACTCAACTCATTGCAAGAAGAATAAGAGAGTTAAATGTCTTTTCAGTAATACTT
>CABXJR010000001.1 GCA_902512655.1 uncultured SAR86 cluster bacterium | reverse complement strand
ATGAAAAAGTCCTTTTAAATACTAAATACATTCTTATTAACTTGTGATAATAATCCTAGAAAATACAACTGTCCATTGTTTTTTTAGGTGTTTTTTTTGATCTGATTTTGTAAAAATTTTATGAATTTTTCATAGAAGAAAAATAGATAAGAAAGTTTATTTTTATATGAATTTTTTAAATTGATAAGTTCTTAAATTTTAGCTATCAAGAAGGATTTTTGCAGCTAACTGTGTGTCCATATACTCTTTAAGTTCCATTATTTTTCCATCTTTAATTTTAAGTAAAAAATGATAAAAATTATTATAAGGTTTGCCTGAAATATGAATAGCATCTCCTTGGACCTCAACAGCAACTCTCTCATTTTCAGCAGTAATACCAGTAATATTGAATTTAATACCGGTTGGAAATGCTTCTAGAATACCATGAGCAAAAGTCATGATTTCTTTTTTAGTTCTTGTGCCACCAATATCATTTTCACCAGCGGTCCAGATAATTGAATCATCATTATAAAAATCTAAATAGGTTTCAGACCCAGAACTCAAGGCTTCAAAAAACTTAATTGCAATTTCTTTATTTTTTTCTGATTCAGAGATCATTTATTGAGATCTTTGAGAAGACTTCTTGCAGCAAATGAAACCAAAATTGCAAAAGGAACTCCTGTAACTATGACCGATGTTTGGAGAGCTCCAATGCCACCCCCAGCTAAAAGTACAATTGAAATTACACCTAGTGATAATGCCCAAATAATTCTTAAAATCATTGGCGGCTCGTCTTTAAAGTTTTCTTTTTTTGCAGCAGTTAACATTGATGTCACCAAGGCTCCTGAGTCAGATGAGGTAACAAAAAAAGTTAATATTATTACAATCGCCAGCCACATGACGACTTGTGAAAATGGGAATTGCTCTAAGAAAATAAACAAGGAGATAGCTATGTCATTATTAATTGCTGTGCTAAGAGATGTTGGTTCTATAAATTCTTGATAGATGGCTGCATTGCCAAAAACACCCATCCAGATAAAAACAATAAAAGTTGGAACAAGTACAGCTCCTATTAGGAATTCTTGAATCGATCTGCCGTAAGATATTCTTGCAATAAATAACCCTACAAATGGAGACCACGCAAACCACCAAGAATAATAATAAAGAGTCCATGCATTTTGCCATGAAGAATCTGAATAACCTTGAGTGTTTGTGGATAGGCTTAATAATTTTTGAACATAAGAACCTAAATTTTGTACAAGGCCATCCAAGATATAACTTGTTGGCCCAGCAAGAAAAATAAATGAAAGAAAAATAATACATAAGACGATGTTTATTTGAGATAAGATTTTAATGCCAACCTTTAAACCAAGAACAACACTTACTAGACCCATTAGAGTTATAAGTATGACAATCCCAATAGTATTAACAAAGCTGCCTTCAATAACTCCCATGTAACTAAGACCAGAGTTAATTTGATTTGCTCCAAGTCCCAGCGATGTTGCTATACCAAATATTGTGGCAATAATTGCTATGACATCTAAAGATACTCTTCCCCATATATTTTTTGTTAATGGTCCTGAGAAAAAAGAACTTACGCGAAAGGGTAGTTTGTTGTTATAGGCAAAATATGCAAAACATAACCCAACGACACCATAAATTGCCCAACCATGAAATCCCCAATGCAAATAGGCAAGATTCATTGAAAGATTTGCTTTATCTGAAAAAGAGGCACTTTCTTTGTGGAGTAAATCGGAGCTAAGATGCATGATAGGTTCAGCTACACCATAAAACAATAATCCAACACCCAGGCCTGCACTAAATAGCATGGCTATCCAATTCACTCGTGAGAACTCTGGCTTAGCATCTGGCCCACCCAGAATGAGAGTTTTATGTTTGCTGAAAGCTAAATAAATAACAAAAATTAGAAAGCCATTAGTAAGCAAGATAATTAACCAACCTAAACTATCTGAAATTTGAGTTTGGATATCAGCAAATAACTGATCAGCTTCCTTTAAATTAGTAAGGGTGATTCCAATGAAAGCAGTTATTAAAAATATAGAGAACAAGAAGCGTTTGGGAGCTATTTTTTTAAACATTTAATTAGGTAAGTTTATTGAATGGTGAAATGTAATTGGCTAAGTGTAGGGCAATTTCAAAAAATTTGAAATTTTTGCTTTTTTCAATCTTCCTGTATATAAATTTTTTTGTTTTGTTTTGATTGATTACTTCATGGCTTGATCCTATTGCAGCGAACTAAAAGAATTGCTAAAGCTGAATATTTTTTCAGGGTTTGTCATTAACTGAGTGCTAATTTTCAATAATTTCAATAAATAGTGCAGTTTTTCTAAAATAAAGCATGTTTTTTCTATATTTACTTAAAATTTTTTCATTCATTTGCTATGGTCTATGAATGTCTTTAAAAAACTTAAGTTTTGACTTAAACAATAATCATTATGGAAGTGGGTTCTATGCCTCCTTTCTTTCTGGAAATCTACTTTAAATAAAATTTATCCCTAGGGGGGAACTATGATAAATACCATTAAGAAAAGTAACGTAATTAAGAATATTCAGAAGACCTTTAGACACAAGGCTTTTGATAATTTTGGAAACAAGGTTATTTCTGCAATATCCGCTTTTGCTATTATAAATGCATCTGCATACAGCGGACATTTAGGAGCTCAATCTCAAGCAACCATTGAAGAGGTTGTTGTTACCTCCAGGAAAAAGGCTGAGGGACTTCAAGATGTCCCTCTTTCCGTTAATGCTCTTACTGAAGAGTCCCTTGAGCAAAAAGGAATAAATGTCTTCGAAGATTATTTAATGCAATTACCTGGCGTTACAGCTGGTGGATCAGGGCCTGGCCAAAGCACTATATATATAAGAGGTCTTGCTTCTACTACCCCAAACCTAACTACTGCTGGTGTTGCTGGTTTAACTCCTAACGTTGCATTTTATCTTGATGAGCAGCCATTAGGTCAGCCTGGAAGAAATTTAGATGTTTATGCGGCTGACGTTGGACGTGTAGAGGTTCTATCTGGACCCCAAGGAACTTTATTTGGTGCTAGCTCGCAAGCTGGTGTTGTTCGCATGATTACTAACAAACCCGTAATAGGAGAATCTTCAAGCAGTCTTGAAATCGAAGCTAGAGCTATGCCGGATGGAGGCGCTGGCAACAAGTTTGAATATGTTTCTAATATTCCCATGGGTGATTCAACAGCCTTAAGATTTGTAGCTTATAGCGATCGAAGAGGTGGTTACATTGATCAAGTTGCTGGAAAACTTGATGCAAGCCAATCTGCTCGTTTTAGAGCAGCTGGAACTGTAAGACAAAACGGTCTTGCAGTATCATCGTCTAGGGGCGGCATCCAAGCTGGAGCAGATCTTTCAGGCGCAACACTTTTGAATGCGGATGCAATTGTTCAAGAAGATGCTAACCCAGTTGATTATGAAGGTTTCAGAGCAAGTATCGCTCATGAGATTAATGACAATTGGGATGCTCTAGCAACCTTTGCAACACAAACAATTGATGCTGACGGTGTATTTTTTGTTGATCCTACATTGGAAGATTTAGAAGTTCAAAGATACACAAATGATTCTATTGAAGATGAGTTCGATAACATGAGTTTTACTCTAAAGGGTTCAATTGGAGATCTTGAGGTTCTTTATACTGGAGCTTATACAGACAGAACAACTGATCAAGACGTTGATTACACTGACTATTTATTTGTTGGTCAGTATCTGCCTTACTATATCTGTGACTATTATGTTACTTATACTAAGTTAGCACCTGGTAATGTTCCTACTGGAACATGTGGGGCACCAAACTTATTGGTTGATTCAACAACTAAAACAGAGGTTACAACTCATGAATTCAGGGTTAATGCACCAATAAACGACACTACAAGTCTTACAGCTGGAGTGTTTTTTAGTGACCTAGAGCTAAGAGAATTAAACCTCTTCACATATCCAAGTTCTGTGGATAATGATATTACTTATGCTGCAAACTATGCTTTAACAGACACATCTGTCACTGGAGCAATTAATAATGCAAGTCCGGGTTGGTACTCAGCAGGTCCATATAGTGAACCAGTTATTTTCTTTAATGATATTAAGAGAACTGATAAGCAACAAGGTGTATTTGGTGAGCTTAGTATAGATACCTCAGAAACATCCGAGCTTACTGTTGGTGTTAGATGGTATGACATTGAAGTTGACTTTGAGGGAAGTGCTAACTCTTCTTTCTATAATGGATTCGGTGCTCCTGATACGCAGCAATTTGGATCTAATCTATCGGCTCAATATGCACCAGGAAATCCAAATGGATACCCTGATAAGGCTAAAAGTGATGGAACAATTGGGAAGATAACTTATTCATGGAATCCATCTGAAGATATCATGTATTATCTGACTTGGTCAGAAGGTTTTAGACCGGGTTTGTTAAACAGGCCGGCTGGTCGAACAAATGCTGATGGTACTTATTCAGTGAAACCTTCAATTGATTCCGATGAAGTTACAAACTTTGAATTTGGATGGAAGGCTCTTCTTGATGATGGTCGACTGAGATTCAATGGTAGCGCCTTTATAGTTGATATTAGCGGGCTTCAGTCTACTATTTTTGACCCTAGCATAGTTAACTTATTCTTCTCTGATAATGCAGCAGATGCTGAAATTACCGGTCTTGAAGGAGACTTTACTTATGTTCCCCCTGACCTTGATGGTTGGGTGTTGTCTGGTGCTTTCTCCGTATTGGACTCAGAAATTACTAAAAGCTTAGTTCCTACCAATGATGTTGTTGAGGGATCAGAATTGGCATTTGCTCCTGGAATACAGGGTAATTTAAGCGCAAGAAAAGAGTGGGGTATAGGTTCCGGAAATACAGCACATTTTCAGGCTCAATTTACTTTCTCAGATGACAGTTACTCCGATATTATGGCGCCAAATAGAGCAATTCAAGATAGCTATAGCTTTATGAATGTGCGTTTCGGAATCAGCAGTGATGATTCGATATTTGAGGCTTATATCGATAACATTACTGATGAGAGAGCTGAAATTAGTAACACTTTTGTCTTTGACAGGCAGCGTGTTAGTATAATCAGACCAACTACTGTAGGTATTAGATTCAAGAGATTTTTTAATAACTAGTTTTAGTTTATATAAAGTAAAAAGGGAGCTAATGCTCCCTTTTTTAATTTCATGAGAAATATAACTCATTTTTCTTTGTTAAAATTATGTAAAAAATGAAAGAAGATAAATCTAATACTAACGATCCAACTTTATCAGTAGATTTGAGTGAGGCCACTCAAGCTGTAAAAGAAAATAGATTTGAAGATGCCCTCATGCTTTTTGAAATTATTCTTAGGGATCATCCCAATAACATTGATGCTTTATATTTAGCTTCTGTCTCATCCAGATATCTGAAAAAATTTGATGACTCACAAAAATACATTGAAAACTTACTCTTAAATGCTCCTGACATGGGTCGTGCTTATCAAGAGCTTGGGCACATAAATAGAGACATGGGGAATGATGAGAAGGCCATCATTAATTACAGACAAGCATGTGAACTTAATCCAGCATTACTCGCATCATGGAATATGCTTTACCAATATTTTGTTAAAAATAAGAATCAACCTGCTGCCGATCATGCTCAACAGCAAATTAAAAAATTGGAATCACTCCCGCCAGCATTATTGTATATTGATCAGATACTTAATGAAGGTAGATTGGGGTTGGCTGAAAGGCAGTGTAGAGCTTTTCTACAAAAGAACCCAACGCATACATATGCCATGTCACTTTTGTCTGAAATTGCCAATCGGTTGGGCTATTTTGATGACGCAGAATTTTTGCTAGAAAAGGCGGTTGAATTCAAGCCTAAGGATGGAGATCTTAGGATGCAATATGCTGGAATTCTAAGAAAAAAACAAAAATTTGCGAAAACCATGGAGCAAGTTAACATTCTTTGTGATCAATACCCAGATAACCCTGTCTATCAAGCACAAAAAGCTAGTGAAATGATGCAAAACGGCGATCATGCCCAAGCAATCAAAATGTTTGATAGCATTCTAAGTAACAATCCATATAACTTTAGTACACATACCTCAAAAGGACATGCGCAAAAAACTCTTGGAGATACAGATCAAGCTATCAAAAGCTATCAATCTGCATATCAAATTAAGTCTGATCATGGTGAAGCATACTTCTCATTGGCAAACTTAAAAACATACTCTTTCAACCCCAATGAGTTAAACAGTATGCGAGAGCAGGTAAAGAGGGTTGACTTATCATTAAGAGAAAAAGCGTACTTTCATTTTGCTCTTGCTCAGGGCTGTGAAGTCATAGGTGAGTTTGATGAAGCTTTTTTCAATTTACAACAAGGTAATAAAATTAAAAATGATCAAAGCAAGTACTCCATTGAAAGAATGGATGCAGAACTTCAAGCACAGATAGATGTTTGTGATGAAGAGTTTTTTATAGATCTGGGCGATGGAGGGCATACAACAAAAGATCCCATATTTATTTTAGGTTTACCTAGGGCCGGCTCAACCCTTATAGAGCAAATTCTGGCTTCCCATTCAATGATTGATGGAACTCTAGAGCTTCCTAATATTTTGTCTATAGCACAAAGTCTTCGTGGAGATGATGTATACGGCAAGTTGGGTAATTATCCTAAAAGCATGAAGTCATTGACGCTTAAACAAAGAGAGGAGTTTGGTAAAAAATTTATTGAAGATACTCGAATGCACAGGAAAGATGCGCCTATGTATACTGATAAGATGCCTAACAATTTTAGGCATATTGGATTAATTCATTTAATCATGCCAAATGCAAAAATTATTGATGCAAGACGATATCCATTGGATTGCTGTTTCAGTATGTTCAAGCAACTATTTGCACAAGGGCAAGAATTTACATATGGTCTTGAAGAGGCAGGTAGTTATTACAATAGTTATGTAAGGCTTATGGATCATTGGGACAAGGTCTTACCTAATAAAATTTTGAGAGTAAATAACGAGGATGTAATTGAGGATCTTGATGGACAGGTTAGAAGAATCCTTGATTATCTTGAGTTACCTTTTGAGGAGCAATGCATCTCATTCCATGAAACTGATAGATCAGTTCGGACCGCAAGTTCAGAGCAAGTCAGACAACCAATTAACAAAAAGGGTATGGATAGGTGGAAGCCATATGCTAAAAATTTAAAACCACTATTAGATAATTTAGATAGCAAATTACTAAAGCCAGAAGATGTGGCTTTAATTAAATAATTTAAAAGAAAGAACCCAATGGGAATTATTAAAGCAGTCAACCTAGAAAAACACTATCCCAGTCCTGACAATCCAGCGAAAACTTTTGCTGCTGTTAATAAAATTAGTTTAAACATCCAACCAAAAGAAATTTTTGGCTTGCTAGGTCCTAACGGTGCTGGAAAAACAACAACCCTGGAAATGCTTGAAGGCCTTACGAGTATTGATAAGGGCAATGTATTTATTGATGGCGTTGATGTTACAAAGCATCCATATGAAGTAAAAAAAATTATTGGCGTTCAACTTCAATCAAATGAGTATTTTGATAGATTGAATTTATCTGAATTATTAATTCTTTTTGCTAACTTGTATTCAAAATCGATTGATCCAAGGTTCATATTAGCTAAGGTTGATTTAGAAAATAAGATCAATGCTTTCCCCGATGATCTATCTGGTGGCCAAAAGCAAAGATTTTCAATTGCATGTGCTTTGGTAAACAATCCAAAAATTTTATTTCTTGATGAGCCAACTACCGGGCTAGATCCTCAGGCAAAAAGAAATCTATGGAATTTAGCCAAAGATTTAAATGAGGAGGGCATGACTATTGTATTAACTACCCACAATATGGAAGAAGCAGAATACCTTTGTGACAGAATTGCCATCATGGACAAAGGTTCAATTATTGCTCAAGATACGCCGCAACAACTTATCTTAGATTATGCTCCCGAGCCAAATGAAACGCCAATCCATGGAAATATTGAGGATGTATTTTTAGTTCTAACAGGCCATGGGTTAAGAGATTAAACTATGTTAACCAAGCCTCAAATTCATCTAGCCTCTATCTTTATTAAGATCTTTTATAGAGATCGACAGTCACTCTTCTTCAGTTTACTCTTTCCATTGATCTTTACATGTATTTTTTTATTTTCTGGCGGGGAACCTAACCCCACAAAATTAGGTTTAGTTAACCAGTCTCTAGATGCGCTTTCATTTAAGTTTGTTGAACTTGTGAAAAAAGAAAAAACTTTTCTGGTTAAAGAGGGTTCTGAATCAGAGCTAAAAGAGGAGTTAATTTCTGCAGATCAGACGGCTGTAATTATTATTCCTGAAACATTTAACCAATTCCCAAATCCTGGAAAATTAAGATTGTTGCTTGATGCATCTCAAGTGAGGCAAGTGGATGCAATTAAAGATTCTCTTAAAGCAACTCTCCTTTCTATTGAGCGGGACATAAGAAATATTGAGCCTATGTTTTCTCTTCAACTTGAAGATGTTAAATCTAGACCACAAAGATATATTGATTTTTTATTACCTGGAATTTTGGCATACATGCTGATGAATCTTTGCATCGCTGGGAGTGGATTCAATATTGTGGAGTATCGCAGAAGGGGTATTCTTAAAAGATTGTTTGTTACGCCAATTCAACCTAAAGATTTTATTATCTCGATTGTTCTAGCACGCATGTTTATTATCTTAATCCAACTTTCAGTTATTTTAGGTCTAGCAATTGGACTTTTAAAGATTAATATCATTGGAGGACTCTTACCACTATATGGCGTAATTTTATTTGGTGCATTTATATTTTTATGTGTAGGATTTTTTCTTGGTAGTCTTGCTAAAACACAGGAATCAATTCGCCCATTGGTATTATTGTTTACTTTTCCACAATTAATTTTATCTGGTATTTTCTTCCCAATTTCCTCCTTGCCTTCATTCATTCAACCCGTAGCTAGTGGATTACCATTGAGTGTTATAGCTTCAACAATGCGAAATATTTCAAACGATGGTGCGGCATTGTTTGCTATTAATTTTAATTTTCTGGGCATTGTATTTTGGATATTCTTCAGCTTTTTTATAGCCACAAAGTTCTTTGTTTGGCAAAAAGTTGCCTCCTAACTATTTCGTTATACATATAAAAGTTCTGAAATGTTTTAGTGCTTTTCTTGCTTATCACAATAGAAACTGACTAAGATAAATTTATGTTTTTAAGCAGTGAAGCTAAGTTTGTCGATGAGCAAGAATTGGCAAAGTTTTTGCTAGGAGAATCATATTTTTTAGATGATCCAGAAATAGCCCAGAATACTCAATCAATAATCAAATATTGTCGAACTAATAAAAATAAACGCACAAAATTAGATGCTTTTATGGAGCAATATGGATTATCTAATTCTGAAGGAATCGCTCTGATGTGCCTAGCTGAATCATTAATGCGCATACCTGACAACCCAACCAGAGATGCTTTGATTAATGAAAAGCTAACTTCTGCTAAGTGGTCTGAGCATCTAGGGAAAGCAGAGAGTTTTTTGGTCAATTCTGCAACTTGGGGGCTTGCATTTTCCAAAGAATTTCTTCGGGCGTCTAATCATGCTAGTAATAATTGGTTGATTGCACTTGGTAAGAAAATTGGAGAATCTTCTATTAGAGAGGCTGTGCAGGTAGCAATGCAAGTTTTAAGCAAAGAGTTTGTATGTGCAGAAAGTATTAGAGAGTTGAGGGATTCAGACTGGTTAAAGACGCACCCATGCTCTTTTGACATGCTTGGAGAGGCCTCCCGAAATCAAGGTCAATCAACTCAGTATTTTGAGTCTTACATGGAATCTATTCATTTAATATCTGAGATAAATCTTGCAGCAGGTTTAAATAATGGAATTTCTATTAAGTTATCTGCGCTATATTCAAAATATGACACTCTTCATATTAACAATGTAAATAAATTTTTACTTCCAAGACTTAAGGATCTTGTTGTTGAAGCCGCAAGAAAGGATGTGGCTGTAACAATTGATGCAGAAGAACAAGATCGCTTATCTTTAAGCTTGGAATTGATTGAAAATATTGCTTTGGATCCTGCAATCAAATCATGGCCTGGTCTTGGGTTGGCAGTTCAGGCTTATGGAAAAAGATCGCTTGCCGTTGTTGATTGGCTTGATAATTTATCTAAAGAAAGAGATAAGATGCATGTACGACTTGTAAAGGGAGCCTATTGGGATTATGAGATTAAGAACGCCCAAGTAAAAGGGCTTAAGGGTTACCCTGTTTTTACAAATAAACACCTTACTGATCTCAATTACCTTGTAACGGCAAAAAGGCTCCTAGAATGTGACAACTTAGATGTTAGTTTTGCAACTCATAATGCTCACTCAATCGCTTCAATTATGAGTCTTAGTGAAGGCAGCAACAACAAGATAGAATTCCAGAGGCTATATGGAATGGGGGAATTGTTATATTCAGCTTGCCAGTCATCCTATGAGCAATTTCCAGATACAACCATCTATTGTCCAATAGGTCGTCACAAAGAGTTATTGCCTTATTTGGTTAGAAGGCTTCTAGAAAATGGGGCTAATAGCTCATTTATAAACAAGTACTTGAATAACAATATTCCTGAGAGTGATCTAGCCCAAAATCCAGCAGAGGTAATTAAAGATAAGATCGATCATCTAAATATATCTAATTTAGAGCTGCCAAGAAATTTATACCTACCACGAATTAACTCTGATGGATTTGATTTAAATGAGCAGGATTCCATTCAAGCCCTCATGAAAAAGGTAAATCAATTTTCTAAAATAAGCTTTCATGCCTATTCTAGATCAATGCACGAAACTCTAAAAAATTCTCCTATTGAGATAATTTCTAAATGTAACAAAAAGACTATTGGCATCATAGAAACCTGTGATCTTGAATCCATTAATGAAAAAATTATCTATCCTTCAGAAGAATGGGCTAATTGCTCGACTGAGTCTAAAAACGAAATCTTAATTTCTGTAGCAGACATGCTTGAAGATCAGCAAGCTAAATTCGTCTACTTGCTAATGCATGAAGCTGGTAAAACTCTTGAAGACTCACTAGATGAAATCAGAGAGGCAGTTGATTTTCTTAGATATTATGCTCAACAAGCACTTAATTTAAAGCCTATCTCTCAAAAAGGCCCCACTGGAGAGGATAATATATTGGAGTATGGCCCAAAAGGGATTGTTTTGTGTATTAGTCCGTGGAATTTTCCTCTTGCAATTACAATTGGACAAATCGCAGCCGCCTTGGCTGGCGGAAACACAATTATTTCTAAGCCTTCTGAACATACTCCCATTATTGCTTTTGAGGCTATTAATTTATTTTTTGAAAAAGGTTTGCCGGAAGATTCACTTCATTTATTTCTTGGTGACGGTGACTTGGGACAGGCTATTATTTCAAATAAGACCATAGACTTAGTTGCGTTTACTGGTTCTCTTCAAACAGCAAAAATGATACATAAAAGTTTATCATCTAAACCTGGAAAAATTATTCCATTAATCGCTGAAACTGGCGGTTTAAACACAATGGTTGTTGATTCGAGCGCATTATTAGAAAGGGCATGTGATGATATTATTCGTTCAGCATTTAATTCAGCAGGTCAAAGATGTTCAGCTTTAAGATTACTTTTAGTTGATCAAGAAATTTATCCAGAACTCCTGTCAATGTTAAAAGGAGCGATGAATGATCTCACAGTTGGTATTCCTAGTGATCCGGGAGTTGATGTGGGACCAATTATTACTGCTAATGCTCTTAAAAAACTCCAGAACTATATTTCTAAAATGAATGCAGATGGCCATAATATTTTTCAAGTTTCAACAGAAGACATTCCTATTGATGGTTCTTGGCATGCACCCACTTTAATTGAGCTTGAATTAAGCTCAATACCAGATGAAGAGCAGTTTGGACCCATTCTTCACATAGCCTCATTTTCTGAAGACACTTTAAATGAATGTATTGAAGCGATTAACGCAAAAGGCTTTGCTCTTACTTTTGGGATTCATACAAGAATTGATGCAAAAGCTTTAGATGCTGCAAAAAAAACATCTAGTGGAAATATATATATAAATAGAGATATTGTCGGAGCTGTGGTTGAAACTCAGCCCTTTGGTGGGAAAAATTTGTCTGGTTCTGGCTTTAAGGCTGGCGGACCTAATTATCTCTTGCAATTTATGGATGAAAGGGTAATTACTATAAATACAGTTGCTATAGGTGGAAATATAGACCTGATTAATTTAAATGATGAGGGTTAAATTTTTTCAACAACCTTAATCAACAACCTTAAAAAGTCTTATATTTAAAGAGTTTAATCACATATAATTTGAATTCAAATTAGCTAAAAACTTCAAATTGGTGTATAAAACACACTAAACGTAAATATTTTTATCTATTCTTAGGGAGATAACATGTTAAATAAAGATACTTGGACTATTACAAAACTGTCCTTAACAACAATTATAGCTGTAAGCTCAATGCTTTCAGTTGGTTCATTTGCACAAGATAACGAATTCGTAGAAGAAGTTGTTAGTATTGGTACTCGTGGTAAACCTAGATCAGTTTCTAGTTCACCTGTTCCAGTTGATGTATTAAGTGCCGAGGATATCAGTAAAACTGGTACAGACGACTTACTTATGCAGCTTCAAGGAAGCGTTCCTTCATTAAATGTTCACTTGCAACCTATTAGTGATGCTGCAAGTATGATTCGTCCTGCTAATTTAAGAGGTTTATCAGCTGACGCTACTTTGATTTTTACTAATGGTAAAAGACGTCACCATGCTTCGGTTATTGCTTTCCAGGGTGGTGGAGTTAATGATGGTTCACAGGGTGCAGATGTTTCTGTTATTCCAGCAATCGCACTAAAAAGAGTGGAAGTCCTAAGAGACGGTGCGTCTGCTCAATATGGTTCGGATGCTATTGCCGGCGTAATTAACTTTGTATTAGATGATATTTCAGAAGGTGGAAGTCTTTCATACAAAACAGGTGAATACACAGAAGGAGACGGTAACACAACTACTATCGCTGGTAAGTATGGTATGCCGCTTGGTCAAGATGGCTTTGTTACAACAAGTTTCCAGATCAGACAAGCTGATGACACTTCAAGAAGTGTGCAAAGACCTGATTGTGCGGATTTAGTTGCTGCTGGTAATTCAGCAGTTGCAAATCCTTGTCAAATTTGGGGTGCTCCAATAGTTGATGATGATGTTACTTTCTTTATGAACTCAGGTGTTACAAATAGTGATGGTTCAGAGTCTTATATGTTTGGTAACTACTCTGAAAGAGATGTGGATGGTGGATTTTATTATCGTAATCCAGATGGCAGAGATGGGGTTTTCACTAATCCTGTTGGTGATGATCCCTATAGGCTAGTTGGTAATATTGATGGAAACTGCGCATATGGAACTGGTACATCTCAATTAATTGATCCATCCGATTATGCAACAAGAGATTTAATTGCTGCTGATACAAGCTGCTTTATTATGAATCAAGTTGCTCCTGGTGGATACACACCAAGGTTTTTGGGCAATATTACAGATACCTCTCTTACAATTGGAAGAAGGGGTGATATTACTGAAGGCTTCTTAAGCGGCCATTCATATGACCTTAGTGGATCAGTTGGTAGAAATGAAGCTGACTTTGGTCTTAATAATACTGTGAATCCTTCAATGGGTCCTGATACTCCTCGTAATTTTAACACTGGCTCTTACATTGAGTTAGAAAAAGTTTTCAATTTTGATCTAACAAGGCAAGTTGATTCTATGACTGTTGCATATGGTCTTGAGTGGAGAGAAGAAACATTTGAAGTAATTTCAGGTGAAGAGGCTTCTTGGAAGGCTGGTAAATACGCCTTGCAAGGATTCAATGTTGGTTCTCATGGTTTTGCTGGTTTCTCACCAGACTCTCAAGGTGCTTTCACCAGAAGAAGTTACGGACTATATCTTGATCTAGAAAATCAAGTTAGCGATGAATTCCTTTTAGGAGGCTCTTTTAGATACGAAGACTATTCATCGTTTGGTGATACTAATGACTTTAAACTAAACGCAAGATATCAAGTTTCTGATAATCTAGCATGGCGTGCTTCTACAAGTACTGGTTTTAGGGCTCCAACTCAGGGACAGGTTAACGTAGTAAATACTCAAACCACTCTTGTTGAGGGTGAGCTCACACAGGCTCAAACATTGCCTGGTTTTAAACTTGGTGCTGGACAGTTAAAACCTGAAGAAGCAACCAATACCTCGTTTGGTCTTGTTTATGATTCAGGAGATTATTCTCTTACAGCTGACTTCTTTGTAATTGAGCTTGAAGATAGGGTTGCTTTAACAAGTAATGCAGCTCCTACAGCAGCTCAGGTTGCAGCAATGGGTGCTGCTGGAATTCCTAGTCCAGAGCTAATTGGTCAAGTGAATTACTTTACTAATGATTTTGATACAGAAACCACAGGCTTTGACATAGTTGCAACATATAGCACTGTTTTGATGGGAGCTGACGCAGATATAAGTGCTGCATGGAACCATACAGAAACAGAAGTTACAAACTCTGGCGCAGTAACA
Source organism: uncultured SAR86 cluster bacterium (assembly GCA_902512655.1). Taxonomy (GTDB): domain Bacteria; phylum Pseudomonadota; class Gammaproteobacteria; order Magnimaribacterales; family D2472; genus D2472. The sequence goes on along the minus strand of CABXJR010000001.1, from coordinate 135,508 downwards.
GGCGCTGGAAAAGTTAAGCGCTTAGAAGAAGGTCTGCCAGAAGATAGAATGACTATAACCATTGCTCAAACTTGGAGTGATAGAGTTAGCTCATTCGTTCGTGCAAATATGTACGGTGAATACTATGCAGTTCACGCTGATTGGTTTGGTACAGACGCAGATGCTGAGTGGACTGTTGATGCATCAGTGAGCATTGATCTTACCGATAATTTCTATCTTTCAGCCGGTGTTCAAAACTTATTTGATACTGAAGCTCTTAAGATGGATGGCTCGGCTGGAGCTGTAGCTGAAGATGTTCCTGGAAGTGTTCTTGGAGGAATCTATTATGAAACTTCTCCTTATGGCATCGATGGCGCTTTCTGGTATGTAAAAGCTGGATACAATTTCTAAGAGTTAGCTCTTGAATTTAAAAGGGTGCTTATTAGCACCCTTTTTTATATAAAAATTATTTTTTGGATATTGATGCAATAGAGTAAAGACCCAAAGATACAGCTGGACCAACTCCAAATGCGAAGATTGCTGTTCCAATACCAATTGTGCCTCCAAAACTCCACCCAATGCTTATGACTAATACTTCCAAAAAAACTCTTACCCAAGCGATTGGGAGATCTGTTAGTCTCTGACAGCCTGTCATTAGTCCATCCCTGGGGCCTGGACCAAGATTTGCTATTAAATAAATGCCGCTTGCGAGACCAACTATTAAAGTGCCAATGATTGCTTGAATTGTTTTGGCTAAAAAATTGTCAGGATGAGGTAGATAAGGTAGTGACCATTCAATTACTGCAGCAATTATAATCACATTGAGCACTGTTCCGATTCCCGCATGTTGTTTTAGGGGTATCCATAATAATAAAACACCAAGGCTAATGATAAAGGTTAGTTTGCCTATACTTAATCCTGTTGTTACTGATAAACCTTCAGCCAAAACTGTCCATGGGCTCATCCCAATAGCAGCAGTAATAAGCAATGACTCGCCTAATCCAAATAAGACTAAACCAATACAAAGAATAAATATAGTTAATGGCTTGGGTGAAAAGTTTAATGGTTTGTCTGAGCTCCATTTTGTTATTGGTACAGATTTGATTAAAAAAAATTTCATTAAGAACCCAGTTAATTATGTTTCAGAGTAGTTATAGTTAGAGTTTAATTTAAGCTAGCATTAATTTTGTTAAGCTTTTTTGAGCCTGGACATAATTCATTTTCAGTTAACTGATTTAGAGGCGTATCTGATATATTTAGAATTTCAATATGGTCTTTTACATCAGGATTGATATAGAGCAAACCTGTGAGTACTTTTCCGTTTTTTTCAGCTTCATTTAAGCTTTGAATCGCTTGACCTTTGTCGAGTGGGTTGTATTGTTTGGAGAGTTTTTCAAGAGTCAGCATCTCGCCGTCATGCAACGGTACATCAACTTTAGTCCCTGCAGCATAGTTTGTTTTAATTTCTTGTCCAATTGGAACGAAATCAAGGCTAGATATAGATTCGTTGTGCTCTCTAATGTGGTCATAGCTCTTTGTAGAACCAACATGATTATTAAAAGTTACACATGGAGAGATAATATCGATAAGCGAAAATCCTTTAAATTTCATTGCTGCTTTTAATAGGGGAACTAGTTGATCTTTATCTCCAGAGAAACTTCTTCCGACGAATCCTGCACCAAGTTGAATTGCCATAGTAGGCAGATCAATTGGGGATAAGGTATTTATTTCTCCATATTTACTTTTAGAACCTTGGTCGTTCGTGGCTGAAAACTGACCTTTTGTTAGGCCATATGTTCCATTATTTTCAACAATGTAAGTAATATTAAGCTGCCTTCTAGCTGCATGCATAAATTGTCCAATTCCAATTGATGCAGTATCACCATCTCCTGAGACACCTAAATAAAGCAAGTCTTTATTCCCAAGATTAGCTCCAGTTGCAACTGATGGCATTCTTCCATGGACGGAATTGAAACCATGAGCTTGATTTAGAAAATATGAGGGAGATTTAGATGAGCAGCCAATTCCTGAGAGTTTTGCAATTTGATCTGAAGAAAGGCTTAAATCATAACAAGCCTCTATTACTGCTGCACTAATAGAATCGTGGCCACATCCAGCGCATAAAGTTGAAATCGTTCCTTCATAATCTCGTCTTGTTAATCCAAGTTTATTCTTTTCAAGGTTTGGGTGATGATTAGCGGGCTTAACAATGTAGGTCATTTTATTTCCTTAGCAGATTTCGCAGTATTTTTATTTGATAGAACATCAGCAATTGATTCTGAGATAAAGTTAGCAGTAATCGGCGATCCATCAAAACATAATATTGAAATAAATTTTTCTGGATTAACACTTCCCTCTGAGACAATAAGAGTTTTCATTTGAGCATCTCTGTTTTGCTCAACAAGAAAAATAGTTTCATGCTGATCAATAAAATCCCAGACTTGAGGACCAAAAGGAAAAGATCTTATTCTCATTGCGTCTATTGGAAGACCTGAAGAGGAGAGTTGATCTAAGGATTCTTGCATTGCTGCTTCAGTACTGCCGAAGTATATCAATCCGTTTGAACTAGCATTGGTTTCTTGTTTGAATATTGGTTTAGGTAGAAATTTATAAGCACCTTCAAATTTTTTAAGAATTCTTGAAAGATTCCTTGCATTAACTTCCCCGTCCTCAATATATCTTGCATATTCATCATGCGAGCTTCCGCGTGTAAAATAAGCCCCTTTTTCAGGATGAGTGCCTGGTAGCGTTCTAAATGGAATTCCATCTCCATCAACATCAAGATACCTACCCCATGATTCCATATTATCTAGATCATCCTTAGATAAAACCTTTCCTCTATCAAATTTTCTATTATCATCCCAATTAAATTCTGGGCATGTCCAATCATTCATTCCAATGTCCAGGTCAGACAGTACAAATATAGGAGTTTGAAGCCGGTCTGATATGTCAAATGAATCAGCTGAAAACTCAAAGCATTCTTTTGGATCAGAGGGTATTAGCATCACGTGTTTCGTATCTCCATGAGAGGCATATGCGCATGAGAGGATATCAGATTGTTGAGTTCTTGTTGGCATACCAGTTGAAGGACCGCCTCTTTGAATATTAAAAATTACCACTGGTATTTCAGCAAAATAAGCCAAACCAATAAATTCTGTCATCAATGAAATTCCTGGACCGCTGGTAGCTGTAAAAGCTCTTGCCCCATTCCAATTTGCTCCAATAGCCATTCCAATTGAAGCAAGTTCGTCTTCGGCTTGAACAAAGGCAAATTTATTTTTACCAGTTTTTTCATCAACTCTAAGCTGATCACAATATTTTTTGTAAGATTCTGCTAGGGATGTTGATGGGGTAATAGGGTACCAAGTGCATACAGTTGCTCCACCATATACGCAGCCCAATCCCCCTGCATTATTTCCATTGGTGAGGATCATTCCATCTGTTAGGTTTGATTGATTGACCTTAATTTTACAAGCATCAACAAGATGTTTTTTTGCGTATTTAAAACCAATCTCAAAGGCTTGAATATTTGGAGCAATAAGCTTTTCTTTGCCTTTAAATTGTTCTTCAATTAGCTTGATAAAAATATCTTGATTAATATCCATCAAATATGAAAGGGCGCCAACATAGACAAGGTTTTTAAATAACAACCTTGTCTTAGGATTATCAAATTCATCAACGCATAAGCTAGTTAAAGGAACTTCAATGATATTAATATCTTCTCGTTTGAAGTCTCTTTTCCAAGATGAGTCATACAAAAGGTATCCCCCTGGATTAATTTCAGCTACATCTTGAGCATACGATTGAGGATTCATTGCGACCATAAAATCAATACCAGCTTTTCGCCCTAAATATCCTTTTTCGCTTGCTCTTATTTCAAACCATGTTGGTAGACCTTGTATGTTGGATGGAAAAATATTTTTAGGACTAACAGGTATGCCTGATCTAAATATCCCTTTTGCAAACATTTGGTTCGCACTTGCTGAACCTGAACCGTTAACATTGGCAAATTTAATTACGAACTCATTGATGGAGGCAATCTTATTCATGAGTATACCTTGGCCTCTTCATACAAGAAGGTTTGCATGTCCCAAGCGCCTGTAGGGCATCTTTCAGCGCATAAGCCACAATGCAGGCAGACATCTTCATCTTTAAACATGGTTCTTTTTGTTGGTAAGATCTTAGAAACCAATAAATCTTGTTCAATATTTAATGCAGGAATTCTAATATTTTGTCTCACCTCACCTTCAGGACCATTAAACATGAAATTAATACAATCTGTTGGGCAAATATCTACACAAGCATCGCACTCGATGCATAAACTTTCAGAAAAAACAGTTTGAACATCGCAATTTAAACATCTTTGAGCTTCTTCCATTGCCAGATTTTCATCGAAGCCTTTTTCAACTTCTATTTTTAAGCTTTTTAGTGCAACTTCTTGATCTGCTTTTGGAACCAGAAATCTTTTTGCTTGAGAGATGTCATTATCATAAGACCATTCATGCAACCCCATCTTTTGACTAACAAGATTCGTGCCAGGCTCTGGCCTTTTATTAATATCTTCATTTTGACAAAATTTATGAATAGAAATTGCAGCTTGGTGTCCATGTGCTGCCGCCCAAATAATATTTTCTGGACCCCAAGCAGCATCCCCACCAAAAAAGACCTTCGGATGTGTAGATTGAAAGGTTGTAGGGTTTACAACCGGCATATCCCACTCTCCAAATTCTAGGCCAATATCTCTTTCTATCCATTCAAAGGAATTATCTTGACCAATAGCTACTAGCACATCATCACATTCAATAATGACAGGATCATCATCAGTTGGGACCAGCGATCTATTGCCTTTTGAGTCAAAGACGGCTTCAACTTTTTGAAATTCCATTCCGGTTAGCTTTCCTTCATCATGAATAAATTTTTTAGGAACATGGTTCTCAAAAATTGGAATATTTTCCTCCATAGCATCTTCAATTTCCCATTCAGATGCTTTCATTTGCGAGAAAGGGCTTCTGACAAAAACCTTTACATCTTCAGCGCCTAATCTTAAAGAGGATCTACAACAATCCATTGCTGTGTTCCCACCCCCCAAAACAATTACTTTTTTTCCAATAGAATCAATATGCTTAAAGGCTATACTTGTTAAAAAATCTATACCAATATGAATATTTGCTTTTGCTTCTTTGCGACCTCCAATGTTTAAATCTTTCCCTTTTGGTGCTCCAGTGCCCACAAAGACTGCTTCAAAATCTTCATTTAAAAAATTTTTAAGGCTAGTAATTTCAGAATTAAATTTTGTATTTAATCCCATATCTAGAATTTGATTAACCTCAGCATCCAAGACTTCCTCTGGCAGTCTGAATGATGGAATATTCGTTCGCATTAAGCCTCCGGCCTGAGGATCTTTTTCAAATAATGTACATTCATACCCCATGACAATTAGATCTCTTGCAACAGTTAATGATGCCGGCCCACCTCCAATGAGGGCAATTCTCTTTCCATTGCTGATTGAAGGAGCTTTAGGTAATAAATCAGAAACATCATCCTTAAAATCAGCTGCGACTCTTTTGAGCCTACATATAGCAACAGGTTTCTCATGGGTTCTTGTTCTTCTGCATGCAGGTTCACAGGGCCTGTCGCATGTTCGACCAAGGATTCCAGGAAATACATTTGATTCCCAATTAATCATATATGCTTCTGTATACTTATTTTGTGAAATTTTTCTGATATATTCTGGTACAGGCGTGTGAGCAGGGCATGCATACTGACAATCAACAACTTTATGGTAATACTGAGGATCAGAGGTATCAGTTATCGGCATAAAAGTTTTAACGAAACCCTTTCCATTGGATTTTTTAAGGTTTTCTTTGGCTGCGAATATTTGAGACTTAAAACCCTCAACCACAGCTTCTCTAAGTTTTTGAGCTTCAGATAAATCATGAGTATGCAATGAGGTTCTTAGATCAAAACCTAATTCTTTTCGAAGATCTTTGGGAACAGCAACTTTTACCCAATAGGTATTATGTCGTTTAAACAAGTATTTTGTATCCATATAATTTGGCTCCCCTCCAAATTAGCTATAAGGTACAGGAAAAAACCTTTTCTTATAGGAATATCTAGTTTTACCATAAACATATAATAAGCAATATGCAACCTAATTTTTATTTAAATGTATCTGTACCTTTAAGTCAGAAATTTTGTATGTTATAAGTATAAATAAGAAATATTTTTTAAAATGAATGCAATTTTCAATTATTCTTAAAGTTTTTAGTTTCCTTGTCTTATTTTGTCTCAGCGCTTGCGAAACCAAAGAATTAACTCCTTATCAACAGGCAAAAAACCCATATGCTCATCTTGGTGTTGAAGGTTATATGGGTGCAGCCATGACCTCATGTTTAGGAATGGTGCCTAAGGGCCCGCCTATAGTGAGAAAGAAAGATGGTGCCACAGTGGTCGCTGGTGATCATTCACCTGAACAATCTGGTTATTTTGATTGCGTTGATCATGAAATTTCTATGAGCGAACATCGCATCAAAAAAGATTCAGATTGATTGAAAGATTTTAATTTGACTAAATTTTCTTTAATCCAAGATTCACCGCCTCCAAAAGATCTTGGGTGTTTTCCAATCCAGCAGAAATTCTAATTAACCTTTCTGATATGCCAACTTCTTTTTTTTGATTTGGAGTAAGATTTCCGTGGGTCATAGTGTATGGATGACTAACAAGGCTCTCAAACCCTCCAAGAGATGCTGCAAGTGGAATAATATTCATTCCTTCGATAAAATTTTCCACTCCTGCTAAATCATCTAATATTTCAAAGCTCAGCATCCCACCAAAACCACTTTGTTGTTTTTTTGCTATTGCATGTGATGGATGACTTGGCAAACCGGGATAATAAACCTTATCTATTTTTGGATGTGCCGACAGAAGTTCAACAATTGCTGCAGCATTTTTTTCATGTTTCTCCATTCTGATACTTAGAGTTCTAAGACCCCTCAAAGTTAAATAACTATCAAATGGTGATCCGGTAATGCCTAAGGCATTTGCCCAAAATTTTAGTTTCGATAAAATCTCATGATCATTTGTAATTAATGCTCCACCAATAACGTCAGAATGACCATTTATATATTTTGTTGTTGAATGCATAACAATATCTGCGCCTAGCTTAAGCGGATTTTGTAAAGATGGAGATAGAAAAGTATTATCAACTGCTACCAAGGCGTCACATGCTTTAGCTTCTTTTGATATTTTTTTAATATCCACAGACTGTAATAAAGGATTGGATGGTGTTTCTACCCATATCAAGTCTGGGTTAATTTCACTGATAGTTTTTTCGCAGAAGGATTCTTCACCTTGATTAATAAAATAGGCATCTAGTATTCCTTTTTCAGATAGAGATAAAAAAAGTCTATGTGTTCCCCCATAACAATCATGAGGAAGAATTACTTTACTATTAATATTTAAAATATTTGCCACTAGCGTGATAGCTGCCATTCCTGAGCTTAGTATTTCGCCGCCTACACCATCCTCAAGATCTGTTAGAGCATTAATCAAATGATCTCTGCTTGGATTTGTTTCTCTTGTATATTCATATTCTTGTTCTTTTCCAAGTTCCTCGTATTTAAAATTTGATGAGAGATATAGAGGGGGGACAATTGATCCATGATGTATGTCAGATCCAATTCCGGCTTTGGCAGCAATAGTTTCTTTTTTAAATTTTTTCATATATTTATTGAATCATTATTCATCAGACCTTAAAAGTAAATTATGTTATGGTTTTTGAATGCCGCTAGTTAATCCCATAGATATTTTAGATGATAGTGTTAAAGAATTAGTAAATTTTTTTAATGAAACATTGGGTTTTTGCCCTAACTCAGTTCTGACCATGCAAAGAAGACCAAATATTGCAAAAGCATTTATAGAGCTAAATATGGCTGTAATGGAGAACCATGGTCAATTAACCTCGGAATTCAAACGCTTAATTGCCTTCGTGAGTAGCAATACTGCAGGATGTAGATATTGTCAGGCGCATACCATTAGAGCTGCTGAGCGTTATGGTTCGACATCTGAGAGACTTGAGCATGTTTGGGATTTTAAGAATCAAGATTTTTTTACAGATGCTGAGAAAGCAGCTTTGAAGTTTGCGCAAGAGGCTAGCATGGTTCCTGTAAATGTAGCTGAGGATACAGAAAAGCAATTACATGTTTATTGGTCTGATGATGATATTGTTGAAATCATGGGCGTGATAGCTTTATTCGGATATTTAAATCGCTGGAATGATGTTATGGCAACTTCGCTGGAAGGGGATGCAAATACTTCAGGTCAAGATTTGCTGAAAGGAATTTCTTGGGTACCTGGCAAGCATGCCTAGACACCTTTCCCTTTTTTCCACCGAGTCTTAGCTTTAGATCTTTTCTTTTTATTTTGACTTGGCCTATCTTTTGATCCCGTATTAGATTTTTTAAAATCCGCTTTACCTTTTTTAGCGGCCTGCCTTTTTTGAAACCCAGACTTTTTACTTCTAAAATTTTTTGGCCTAGAGCTGTTTTCTGCTTTATCCGTTGGTTTAAATCCTTCTTCAATTTTTTGTGGAATCTTGCTGTCAATTAATTCTTCAATTCCTCTTAAGAACTTTTGCTCATCTATGCTTAAAAAAGATATGGCTGTTCCTGCTTTTCCTGCGCGACCAGTTCTTCCTATTCTGTGGATGTAATCATTGGGGTAGGTGGGCATATCGAAATTAACTACATAGGGAAGATTACTAATATCAATCCCTCTTGCGGCAACATCAGTGGCAACCAAGACTCTTACATCTTTCTCTTTAAATTCCCTGAGTGCACGCATTCTTGCTCCCTGTGTCTTATCACCATGAATGGTTGCTGTTTGTATATCTGCAGCATTGAGTTTTTTAGCAATTTTTTCAGACCCGTGTTTGGTTCTTGAAAACACAAGCGCTTGAGGCCATTGCTCAGAATGAATGAGGTGGCTTAATAAGTTAGATTTTTGGTTCTTGTCGACTTTATAAACAATTTGTTTAATTGCACTAACAGTGCTGTTTGGAGAATCAGTTGCAATTTCTATAAGGCCTGTGCCTAACGACTGCGCAAGTTTTTTAATTTCTGGAGAAAATGTAGCTGAAAAGAGTAAATTTTGTCTATCCGGTGGTGTTAAAGCAATAATTTTTTTGATGTCATGGATAAACCCCATATCAAGCATGTGATCAGCTTCATCTAGTACCAAAATTTGAACGTTATTTAATTTAACCGATTTTTGATTATGTAAATCAAGCAATCTTCCAGGAGTTGCAACAAGAATATCTAAACCTTTTTTAAGTTTAGATTTTTGAGGAAAAATCTTAGCACCACCAAAAATTGCAGCTGAAGTGATAGAGGTAAATTTTCCATAGGTGTAAACATCTTCTCTTACTTGAGCAGCTAATTCTCGGGTTGGAGTTAACACTAATGCATGAACATGTTTTCTATATGGCTTTGCTTGGTTTTGCAGCAGTTCAATCATTGGTAAAACAAAACTGCCTGTTTTACCAGTTCCAGTTTGGGCAGCGGCCATTATATTTTTACCTGATAAGACAATTGGTATTGCTTGTTTTTGAATTTCCGAGGGTTCAGAATGCTTTAGATCCTCTAGAGATCGCAAAATTGGATCGGATAATCCGAGTTCTTTAAATGACATTTTTATTTATTAATATAAGCCTGTCTGATATCTATCAGATGACTGCAGGGTATAGACTTACTGAGCTAGGGTCAATGCAGCTTTAAATATATATTTAACAATAGTTATCAAGCAGGGTATTTCTTTTTTTATATTCTCGTATAATCCTCCTCAATTATTACCCATCATGAATAAAGAAAAGCTTAGAAATATTGCCATCATCGCCCACGTTGATCACGGTAAAACAACACTGGTTGACAAGTTATTGCAGCAATCAGGAACTTTAGATCGAAAAAGCATGGCAACTGAAAGAATTATGGACTCCAACGATCAAGAAAGGGAGCGGGGAATCACAATTCTTGCAAAAAATACAGCTATAAACTGGAAAGATCATAGGATTAACATTGTTGATACTCCTGGCCATGCCGATTTTGGTGGAGAGGTTGAAAGAGTGCTTTCCATGGTTGATTCAGTTTTATTGCTGGTTGATGCTGTGGATGGGCCCATGCCCCAAACTAGATTTGTTACACAAAAAGCATTTGAAAAAGGGCTGCATCCAATTTTGGTAATTAATAAGGTGGATCGGCCAGAAGCAAGGCCTCACTGGGTTCTCGATCAAGTGTTTGAATTATTTGATAATCTTGGTGCGACTGATGAGCAGCTAGATTTTACCGTTATTTATTCTTCAGCTATAAATGGATTGGCAGGGCATGAGCCCGATGAATTGGCAAACGATATGACTCCATTGCTGGACACGATCATTGAGAAAGTTGCAGCTCCAGAAGTCGACCAACAATCTCCCTTTAGAATGCAAATCTCAGCATTGGATAGTAATAGTTATGTTGGGGTAATTGGTATAGGTAGAATAACTGGCGGAAGTGTTAAGCCAAACGATCGTGTGATTGTGGTGGGTAAGGATAGAGTTGAACGAAAGGCTAAAATCCTTCAAGTTCTTGGTCATCATGGGCTTGAGCGAGTTGAAACGGAAGAAGCAAAAGCTGGTGATATTGTTTGCATTACTGGAATAGAGGCGTTGAATATTTCCGATACACTGTGTGATCCTGAGTATGTAAATCCCCTGCCACCTCTATCAGTTGATGAGCCAACTGTCAGCATGGTTTTTCAAGTTAATGATTCACCGTTTTGTGGCAAAGAGGGTAAATACGTCACCTCAAGAAATATTAAAGATCGACTAGAACAAGAGTTAATTCATAATGTTGCCTTAAGAGTTGAAGAGGGAGAAAGCCCAGATCAATTTAAGGTTTCCGGGCGGGGAGAATTACATCTTTCAGTATTGATTGAAACTATGCGAAGAGAAAGTTATGAATTGGCTGTTTCTAAACCTCAGGTAATTCAAAAAGAAGTAGGAGAAGAGATTCATGAGCCCTATGAGGTTGTTGTAATTGATATTCAAGAAGAACACCAAGGCGCAATTATGGAGGAGATGGGAAATAGAAAAGCAGATTTACAGTCATTAGTTATCACAGAAAATGGTCGAATGAGGCTTGAATTTATAGCTCCATCAAGAGGTCTAATTGGATTCAGATCACAATTTCTTACTTTAACAAGTGGCAGTGGAGTTTTAACTAGTATTTTTGATCATTACGGCCTTGCTAAAAAGGGTGAAATTGCTAATCGCCAAAATGGGGTAATGGTTTCCATGATTACAGGAAAAACTTTAGCTTACGCATTGTTTAATTTGCAAAATAGAGGCCGCATGTTTGTTGGTCACGGGCTTGAAATATATAAAGGTCAAATTGTTGGATTACATTCTAGGGATAATGATTTACCAGTTAACCCAACCAAAGCTAAACAACTAACAAATATTAGAGCTGCTGGAACAGACGAGAATCTTATTTTAACCCCACACATTCAACATACATTAGAACAAGCTCTTGAGTTTATTGAGGACGATGAGTTAGTTGAAGTCACACCAGAAAGCATAAGATTAAGAAAAAAAACTATCAGATAAAATAAGTTAATCATTTAAAGTTTTCTCTTTTGTTAAATAACGCTTAATATTAGATGCTCATAATTTTTTTGGATAAAGGATACAGTAATTGCTTTATTTTACATTTGCATTTCTTGTTTTAGCTTCTCTATATATAGGTAACGCAGCCTTATCTATATTTATGGGAATCCTTTTTGCGTATTTCCTCAAACCTTCATCAACATTCTTTACTCGTCGGATTGGCACTATCCCATTGCAGATTGGTATTGTGCTTTTGGGTGCAACCATTAGTCTGCCTTATGCATTAAATGTGAGCTCAGAATATTTCCCTTGGATTTCACTATTTGTGATTATTTCTTTCTTTTCAGGCTTGCTTCTCGGCAAAATTTTTGGAATTCATCATCGAATTGCCTTCTTGCTATCATCAGGTGCAGCTATCTGTGGTGGGACTGCCATGGCAGCGATGGCACCAATTATAAAAGCTAAACCTCAGGAATTGTTGGTAGCAATGACGATTGTCTTTTTGTTAAATGCTTTTGCAATTATTTCATTTCCTATTGTTGGAAGTTATTTAGAAATGACTAATTTTGAATTTGGTGCTTGGTCAGCGTTAGCTATTCATGACACAGGTTCAGTTATTGGCTCGGCTCTAATTTTTAGCAATGAATCTGCTCAAGTTGCAGCTACATTAAAATTAGGAAGAACTATATGGCTCATACCATTATTACTTATTGCCAATTGGGTATTTAATAAGCAAGCACAAGCTACTAAATTTCCTCGGTTTATAATATTTTTTATGTTAGCAATCATTGCTAACACCGTATTTAATTTTAATGAGCAGACAATCAATTCTCTTCAGATAACCAGTCAGGGCTTTCTTCTACTGGGTTTATTTTGTATTGGAAGCCAATTTAATTCCGTTGAGCTCAAATCATTGAGTTGGAAACCCTTAATATTAGCCATGATTTTATGGGCTATTGTTATACCTTCGGCATATTTTTTAGTTAAGTATTTTTAATTTTATTTAAGATAAGATAATCTTAATGGGAGCGCTGAAACGAAGGAATGAATGAAAAATTTTGAAAATAAAGTAGCTGTAATAACCGGAGCGGGTAGCGGTATTGGTCGAGGAATCGCTGAGATTGCTGCTAATAATAAAATGCGGGTTGTATTAGCAGATGTAGATGAGACTGGATTAAATAAAACGCTCGAGATAGTTAAAAGCAAAGGCGTTGAGGCCATAGCTAGAGTGACTGACGTAAGCAAGCTAAATGAAGTTGAAAACCTTGCAAGTCAAACTTTTGAAACATTCCAAAATTGTCATCTTCTATTTAATAATGCTGGAGTGCTTGGTCCTGCTCCTTTAAGTCAAGTAAACCGAGATATGTATGACTGGCTAATTAATATAAATTTAGGAGGTTGTTTTAATGGAGTGCATGCCTTTTTGCCAAAAATGCAATCTTCTAAAGAAGAAGCGCACATCATTGCAACTTGTTCTACCTCAGGGTTTATAGCCTATCCGATGTTAGGACTTTATTCAGCATCTAAATTTGGTATCAGGGGCCTTATGACATCCTTGCGAGCTGAATTAACTAATTCAAACGTTGATGTAAGCATTGTCTGTCCAGGAGAAGTAACCACCAATATTGTAAATAGCACATACGGCAGCAGTTCAAATCAGAAGGTCGAGTCAGAAGATTCAGACAATAACCCAAAAGCTTTATTGGAGGTCGCAGCTGAGGATGCACAAAACACTTATCCAATATCTCCGTTTGAGGCTGCGCAAGCTATTTTTGCTGGAATTGAAAATAAAGATTTTTATATATTTACTCACAAAGGTTACAAACGTCAGTTAGAAGAAATTTCAAATGAATATCTTGATGCCTTTGATCAATCAATGTTCCAATAATCAATGATGCTGAATAAAATTTTAATTGGGATTTTTATAGCTATTTTTTTTGCTGCCTTGATCTATATTCCTAAAGCAATAAGAGTTTATAACGTTGTTCATTTGTTTGATGAGGACAAGATTGTCGAGAATTTTATGAATATGAATAAGGTCTTTCCTACTACAACAGTAAAAGCCTCAGATAGACCTCATATTTTTAAAACAAAACCCTTTGAACTTCCTGAATTTTATGAAATGGAAGGTAAGAAACATAACCTTGTTGAGGCATTAGATTACTTTAAGTCAGATGGATTGATTATTCTTCATGAAGGGACCTTGGTCTATGAGAATTATTGGCAAGGTAATTCAAAAGATCAACCTCATATTTCATGGTCAGTTGCAAAATCATTTCTTTCAGCTCTCATTGGGATAGCCTATCACGATGGGCTCATTGAAAGCTTGGAAGATCCAATAACAAAATATTTAAAAGATTTTATTGGAACTGGTTACGAAAATGTCCCTATTAAAGACATTTTACAAATGTCATCAGGCATCATATTTAATGAAGATTACACAGACTATAACTCTGATATTAATAAATTTGCTCGAGCCATAGCGCAAGGCACATCTATGAGAGACTTTGCAAAAAATTTAAAAAATGGAAAAGAGCCTGGAACCTTTAATCATTATGTAAGTATCGACACTCAGATGCTAGCGATGTTGTTAGAGGAGGTAACTGGTCAGCCAGTTGCTAAAACTCTTGAAGACAAAATTTGGACCAAAATAGGAATGGAGCATGATGCCTATTATATGGTTGATGATACAGGCATGGCATGGGCTCTCGGCGGCCTTAATGCTACTTTGCGTGATTACGCTAAATTTGGCCAGCTTTACTTAAATAATGGAAAATGGAATGATCAACAAATTATTCCAGAGCAATGGGTACAGGCATCACATTTAACTGATGGACCTCATCTTCAACCTGGTGAAAATAATCTTTCTTCAAGTACCTGGGGTTATGGTTATCAATGGTGGGTTCCTGGTTTTCCTTCTTCTGACTATTTAGCAGCTGGGCTTTATAACCAATATATTTACATTGATCCAATTAGCAATGTTGTTATTGCGAAATCTTCTTCTAACTATAAATTTTATCAAGAGATACAGTATTCAAAAGATGCGCATGTTGCTATGTTTCGATCCATTGCAAAATCTGTAGTTAAATTTCATTAAGTATGTTTAAAAAAATATTTTTTACTTCGCTTTTTATTTTATCTATGGATTCTAGTGCGTGGTGGGATACTGGGCATCAGATGGTTTGTGATGAGGCTTATAAGTTATTGAATCCTTCTGCCGTAAAAGCAGTAGACCCACTGATTGAAGAGCATGGCTCTTTTGGGAGAGCATGTCTTTGGGCTGACTGGATCAAAGGTGAAAGAAAAGATACTAGATCATGGCATTACATCAATCTCTCTGATTCTGAGCAAGATACTTATGCTGCAAAGTGTCCTGAGAATGGGTGCATTATTGCTTCTTTTTATGAGCAACTAAATATTTTAAAAGATAAAAATACGTCATTTAGTAAAAATGAAGAGGCTTTATGGTTTGTTGGTCATTTTGCTGGAGATATTCATCAGCCTATGCATGCTGGTTATCCTGAGGATTTGGGTGGTAATAGGCATTTTCTCAAGTTTGAAAATGGTAAAAATACCAATATGCATAAATTGTGGGACGGACAGATTATTGATCACATGGAATTTATTCATGGTAAAGATTACCTATTAGCTAATGTGACATCTAAGATAAAAATATTTTTAGAGGTAGATCATTCTCATGAGATCGAATCTTGGGCTCAAGAGAGTCGAGATATTGCAATGCAAAAATCTGTTGGTTATCGACACAATGAGTTAAAAATTGTGACAAATAAATATATGGAAAGCCATTTTGAAATCGTTCAAGAAAGGATCGCATTGGGAGCAATTAGACTTAGCCAAACTTTAAACAGAATTTATCTAGAGAGCAATTGATCATTGGATATTCGGCGTTTTTTTAAATCTCTCACTCCATCCAAAAAAACAAAACTAGTTTTATCCTTTGACGGGGGAGGCGTAAGAGCAATTGCAGCAGTGGTTTTTCTTAAGCAATTAGAAATTGCTTCAGGAAAGAAAATTTTTGATATCTTTGATTTTTTTATTGGCACTAGCGCTGGTGGAATTAATGCTTTGAATATTGCGGGCTTAGAAGCCAGTTGTTTAGAATTAGAAACTTTTTGGTCAAAAGAAAATCTAGCTAAAACAATGTCTAAGTCATTTTGGGATAATGCTTCTTTCTTACAAACAAAGCCAAAATATGACGGCAAGGGTAAGCGAGAAATATTATTGGAATTTTTTCAAGATCAGTCGCTTGGAGAGGCTAAAAAACCTGTAGCAGTTTTAGCCTATGATGTTGAGAATAGAAAACCTCGTTTATTGAGTTCTTATGATTCCCCTGGAATTAAAATGGTTAGTGCAGCAAGCGCAACCAGTGCTGCACCTATTTATTACTCTACACAAGAGATTGATGACGGAACTTGGTTGATTGATGGGGGTATTGTGGCCAATAACCCATCTTTGATAGGCTATTCAGAGGCCAAGAAAATTTTTCCTGGATGCAATATAAGAGTTCTTAGTATTGGTGCTGGAATTAATAGAAGAAAAATTAATGGACGTAACTCTGCTAAGTGGGGGGCCTTGAATTGGTTTCGTCATGACATCTTAGGAATTATGCTTGAATCAAGTATGTTTGATGAAATATCTAGGGATCTAATGGGTAAAGATTATTTAAGGGTTAATTCAGCTACTGGCTTGGTTAATCGAAGAATGGATGATACTTCTGATGCTAACTTAGAGCGTATACATCTTATGGGGATGGAGTGGTGGTCTGAGTTTGGTGAGGAAACAGCTGATTTTTTAAATGTTTAATATATTAAGTTTTATATAGTAAAATGCTGTACACTTCGTTTTTTGTTTTTCATTAAGAAGGAATTTTATGAATATTTATGTTGGAAATCTCCCTTGGAGTATCGATGATGCAAGTCTTGAGCAAGTTTTTGCTGAGCACGGCACAGTTACCTCAGCCAAAGTCATCACCGATCGTCAAACTAATCGTTCCCGAGGGTTTGGTTTTGTTGAAATGTCTGATGGTGGAGAGAATGCCATCCAAGCATTGAATGATGCTGAAGTTGATGGTAGAAAATTAGTCGTTAACGAGTCTCGTCCTAGAGATTAATCGATGAGTTACTTGGGGCTGGTCGGCTTATTTGGTCTTATCGGTTTAACAGGTCTTCTAAATAAAGTTCATCCAAGCCAATCTGGTGGCCCAATTAGATTGTTGGGCTTACTGGGCTTTTTAGGCTTGGCTGGATTTTGGTTTCCGCCCCTTGGTGCTTGCGGAGCTTTTGGCGCTTTAGGAGTCTGGAATCACCAAAATTCAAAAATATCTCGCTTGGCCTATTTAGGTTGGTTAGGCATTATCGGGTTTATTCAAACTATTAGTTTTTATCTTTAGTTGCCAGCACTAACAGACCTCCAGCTATGGCTAGGTTTTTAACAAAATTTTGCATCTCATGACCTTGCGAAGGATCTCCGTTGAGTGTCCAAAAATTATGAATATAGATATTTATAACAATAGTCAAACCAAATAGTATGAATGCAGTTAGTCTTAAATTTTTTCCAAGAATTAAAAAAATACCGCCAAGTAATTGAATAATAATTGTTAGAGGTAGAAGCACTGAGCTAAAAGGAACACCTTTCATCTGCATTAATGCAAGCGTTGATGTAAAATCAAAAACTTTACTCAATCCTGGCCCAATAAAATATAAGCCAAGCAAAGATCTTCCAGCAACAAAAAATAAACCATCAAATTTTTTTAACCATTCCATTTTATGTCCTGTTATTAGTGTTAATACTAGATTAATATTAATCTATAAATAGGAGATTTATATGAGAAATATTTATCAAATTTTGGGACTATCAATAATTGCTTTTAGCTTTTCTACAAACATTGAATCTGCTCATCACGAAGATGCGTTGCTCGATGCAGTAAGTAACCCAGAAAGAAATGTTAAATACTCTGCAAGAGATAACTTTAGAAATCCCTACGAGACTCTTTCATTTTTTAAAATTGAACCTACGATGCATGTTCTAGAATTAGCTGCCGGGGGTGGTTGGTATACTGAGATTCTTGCTCCATATCTTAAAAAAAACGGTAAACTTTCTGTAACGCATTACAATCCTGAAGGTAGCGGTTATTACAAACGTTCTAGAGAAGCCTACGATCAGAAGGTTGCATCTAACCCCTTATTTGATGACATCACAGTAATAACTGCCGAGACCCCCCCAACTCAAGCCTTCACGAAACCTGAAACACAAGATTTAGTTGTTACATTTAGAAACCTTCATAATTGGTTGGCACGTGATGCCATGAAATCAGTGATGCAAGAAGCCTACAATTCCTTAAAAGTTGGCGGGCATTTTGGAGTTGTTGAACATCGAGCGCCAGAGGGATCTAGCATGGAATTTATGAGATCAAGTGGTTATGTTTCTCAGTCGCTGGCCATTGAAACTGCATTGGCAGTAGGATTTAAACTTATTGCAACATCTGAAATAAATGCAAACCCAATGGATACAGCCGATCATCCAAAAGGAGTTTGGACCTTGCCTCCCTCATATCGATTAAAAGACCAAGACAGATCAAAGTATGAAGAAATAGGGGAGTCAGACAGAATGACATTGTTATTTGAGAAATAGCAATGTTAATATTTATAAAAATATGCAATTATAAGATTTAATTTTATAGTTTGATTTTAAGGAGAATCATATGAAAAATATATTTTCAATTATGGCCTTTGCATTAAGTCTAAGCTTGTATGCTGCTCATCATGAAGAAGGCAAAAAAGAGACTGTCATTCATGAGAATAACTTTGTTTATATTTCAACATATATTCAACCTGCCGGTGGTAACCCTGAGAGATTAAAAAAATCACTCCTAAAAAATATTGAGGCTCTAGAGGAAAATGGATATAACTCTTGTGGAATGCTTAGACATCAGTTTGGCGGAGGCAGATCATTTATGACTTATTGCTATTTTGATAGCTGGGAACAATTTGCAAAGATTAACGATTCTAATAATCCAATTGCAGGGGGCAACCCTAAGCAACTATTCGGAGATCATACAGACAAGTTAGCTGCTGTGGTTATTCGGAACCTAACCAAACCAACACCTTATGTTTTAGAAGTTAAATATTCTTTCGGCCCTTATTTAACTGATAATGAGCGACAAGCTAATGCTAGAAAATTATTTGATGTTTACGATCAAGCATTTGGCGGATGTAATATGGCTGAACATTTTTGGGGCCCAGAGCTTACTTGGAATTTTTACTGTGGCTATGATAGTTATGCAGATTGGGCTACCAAAGTAGAAGCATTGTCAGCAATTCATGAAGAAGAGCTTGCTGATGTAAAATTAGATATACTGGAGCACTCAGATCATTTAATGGTACGTGTTAAGTAATTTTTATAAATAGAGGTAAAGAATGAAATTTTTTAAACTTAGTTTGCTAGTATTGCCATTGTTTGTTTTTGCAGACAATCCAATTCTTCCTGCAGATATAAACGCAGCGCAAGAAACTCCAACCCAGGAAACTGCAGAAATAATGGTGCAAGAAGAGTCTGCAGAAGCCTTATCCTCAGATTCTGAAGTTGAATCAAACTATCAGCAAGAGACCCCTCGTGATTTTGTACTTCTTTCTGTGATATTTGCTATTTTAATTTTACCGCTATAGTCTTTTCAGTAAATTTTTTCCAGCCTCTGTAGCCTCCTTCAAGATTTTGGACATTCTTAAACCCAAGATCTTTTAAGGTTTTACCAGCAAGAGAAGCTCTGCTTCCGCCGCCACAGTAAACAACAATAGGAGTATCAGCATTTAAGCTCTGATTATCATCGTTAGGCGAGAGCTTCATTTCAATTAATCCTCTTGGGATGTTTACAGCATTAGCTATGCTTCCTGTTTCAATAATTTCAGTTCCTTCTCGCACATCTATTAGAAAGTAGTCTTCTGAGGTTTTTGCAAAAATTTCACAAGAAATTTTTGGAACTATTGCATGGGCTTCATCAATTAAATCTTTGAGTGTCATATTGATATTATCTTTTGAAATTTTAAATAGCGCAATTTAAGTTAAATGAAGGTTTTCATTCGGGCGCAAAATAATAAAAATTTTTAATTTTGAAGGGAGTA
Source organism: uncultured SAR86 cluster bacterium (assembly GCA_902512655.1). Taxonomy (GTDB): domain Bacteria; phylum Pseudomonadota; class Gammaproteobacteria; order Magnimaribacterales; family D2472; genus D2472. The sequence continues at coordinate 115,753 of CABXJR010000001.1, read as the reverse complement.
TAAGACCCATTTTTTTATGAATAATATTGGATTTATAGGTTTTTTCTTGCATACTTCCATCACTATGAACAAAGCAATAAGGTCAACAAGATCGTCTAACCAAGCAATATGGCTAAATAAGCTATGTTGCATGGGTGCATTTGTTTCATCTCCAACCCCAATCAATAGAAGACGAAGATCTATCTAATAACCCCCAGAAATGGCGTGGTTTTATAAATTAAGATGAAGAATTTTATTACAACTCAACATTGGTCCCGATCAGAGCTTCAGGATATTATTGATTTTGCAATTGAGCTTAAAAAAAATCCCTATCAACCTCTCCTAAAGAATAAATCAATTGCAATGCTGTTTTTTAACCCTTCTCTAAGAACAAAAACTAGTTTTGAAGTAGGCATTAGTGAGCTTTCTGGTACTGCAGTTATCCTTCAGCCTGGAAAGGATGCCTGGCCGATTGAATTTGAAGAAAATATTGTCATGGATGGAGAGTCAGAAGAACATGTAAAAGAGGTTGCGCAAGTGCTTTCATCCTACTGTGATTGTATTGCAATTAGAGCTTTTCCTAAGTTTCAGGATTGGGATCAAGATAGAACAGACTCTGTTATTAATAGTTTTGCAAAATATTCATCTGTGCCTGTTGTTAACATGGAGACGATTGAACACCCATGCCAAGAACTCGCTCATCTTTTAACTTTACAAGAACATTTTGATGATTTGCAGGGCAAAGATTATTTGCTTACTTGGACTTACCACCCTAAACCATTAAACACAGCAGTAGCTAATTCAAGTCTTTTGATAGCTAGTAAATTTGGCATGAATGTTAAATTATTATGCCCCTCTGAAAACTACCATCTCGATGATAGATACCTTAAAGCGGCAAAAGATAATTGTGAATCTGAGGGAGCTTTATTTGATATTTCTTATGATATTGATAGCGCTTATTTAAATGCCGATATTGTTTATGCAAAAAGCTGGGGTTGCCTCAGTCACTATGGAAGAGAAGATGAGCAGATAGCAAGCAATAATCAATACAAGCGCTTTATTGTTGATGAATCAAAGATGAGCCTCACTAACAATGCTGTATTTAGTCATTGCCTGCCCTTAAGAAGAAATATTAAAGCAACTGATGCTGTCATGGATGCTGACTATTGCCTAGCAGTAAAAGAAGCAGCAAATAGAAAGCATGTTCAAAAGTCCATGTTAAGTAAAATTTTATAGGTATAAATAATGAGCAAGAAAGTAGTATTAGCATTTTCAGGGGGTTTAGATACAAGTTTTTGTATTCCATATCTAATTGATCAAGGTTATGAAGTTCACACTTTATTCGTAAACACAGGAGGCATCTCTGTTAAAGAGGAGCAAGCAATAACAAAAAGAGCCAATGAATTAGGGGCAAAAAAACATATCAACATTAATGTAGAAAAGAGCTTGTGGTCTGAAATTTTAATCCCATTAGTTCAATCTGGAGCTCTGTATCAAAATAAGTATCCAGCACTTTGTTCAGATAGATACTTAATAGTTAAAGAATCAATTAAATTATGTAAAAAATTAAAAACCAAAGATATCGCTCATGGGTGCACAGGCATGGGCAATGATCAAATTAGATTTGATCTATCTATTAGGGCTCATGGGAATTACAACATTATCACCCCAATACGAGAGATTCAAAATATTACAAAAAATGTTAGAGGATACGAAGAGGATTATTTGCAAGAAAAAGGCTTTAAGGTTTCCTCATTGCATAAAAAATACAGCATCAATGAAAACCTCATGGGAGCAACAATTTCAGGAAGTGAAATTGATGAATGGGAAGAACCATCAAGCGAAAGTTTTGTTTTGTGCAAGTTACCTCATCAATATCCAAAAAGACCAAAAACCCTAAAAATCAAATTTCTTAGAGGAAAAGTTGTTTCTATCAATGGTAAGAAAATGCAAGGAGCTGATTTTTTAAGAACTTTAAATATTCTCGGAGGTTCATTTGGAATAGGGCGATCAGTTTTTTCAAGCGATACAATTATTGGGTTAAAGGGTAGATTTGTATTTGAAGCACCTGGCATAACTATTTTGATGTCTGCTCACAGAGCCTTAGAAGAGGCAGTATTAACTGACAAACAAAATGTTGTGAAGACTCAGGTTGGTCAGGAATGGGTAAACCTTGTATATCGAGGGTTTTATTTTGAGCCATTAAGAGAAAACCTAGAGGCATTTTTGTTTGATTCTCAAAAAACTGTTTCTGGCGAAGTTACTTTGAATCTTACTCCAGGTCGAGTTGATGCAGTTGCTGTGAAATCAAAGAATATTCTAAAGAGTCCGGAGGGAGCTTATGCTCAGTCTGCAACTTGGTCAGAGGTAGAATCTAAAGGATTTATTAAGTTAATTGGTCAAAGCACATCAACTTGGTCTTCTATTCATAAGAAAAAATGAATGCAGACCTAGAGCTAACTTTAAAACATTTAAAAGCTCTAGTTGCATGCGACACCTCAAACCCTCCGCGAAGGATAGAGCAATCAGGCCTAATTAAATATTTAGACTCATTAGATTTTATTGATCCTAAGGTAATAGATTTAGGAGATGGCTCATTTAACATTCTTATTGCCTCAGGTTCACCAAAATATCTCGTTAATGTTCATTTAGATACAGTTCCAGCTGGCGATGGTTGGCAATCTAACCCTTATGATTTAATCACCAAGAAAGGAAAAGCCATTGGGCTTGGTGCTTGTGATATTAAAGGAGCCGCAGCATGTTTATTGACATTGATCGAGAATGGTTTGAAGGATTACGCAATCTTATTTTCGACAGATGAAGAGGCTGGTCAAAGTACTTGTATCAAGGAATATATAAAAACAAGACCAGCTTTTGAGGGCGTGATTGTTGCAGAACCTACTCAAAATATGGCCGTAACATGTCATAGAGGTATTGTGACTGGTACACAGGAATTTTTTGGTCTTGCTGGGCATAGCTCAGAGCAAAGAGCCATGAGCGATAATGCAATTCATAAATTAACACGGTGGTCGGATGCAGCCCTGAAGGTTGCTCAATCACACGACGAGACATCATTTAAGGATTTAAAAGGCATTGCTTTTAATCTAGGTTTAGTTGAAGGGGGTATTAAGCCCAATATTATTGCTGACCATGCTCAAGTTAAATTTGGCATGAGGCCTTTGCCAGGACAGTCTTTTGATGAGTTATTGCAAGAATTAAATGCTGAATCAACTCAAAATAATTCAAAATTTACTTCTGGATTCGTTGCTCCTGCATTGCCTGCAAATGGAGATATTGCTGATTTAGAATTATTTGCAAGTGAATTGGGTTTGAATTTATCTCCACCTGTAAATTTCTGGACAGAAGCTTCTTTATTTAGTGAAGCAGGTTATAGAGCAATTGTTTATGGTCCGGGTGATATTGCTAATGCTCATCAACCTAATGAATCAGTAGACCTTGAGGAGCTAAATCAAGCATTAATTGATTTTAAGAAGATAATTCAATGAGCAATTTATCTAATAACTTTATAAAAGATACTATTTTAAAACTCCTTGGCGCTATAGGTTCTGAGAAAGAGATTAAAAAATATATTGAAAAATTCTCCTCTCCAGAACAACGTTTTGCAGTAATTAAGGTCGGGGGATCGGTAATTGAAAATGATCTCAAAAATCTCATCTCATCATTGATATTTCTAAACCAGGTAGGCCTCAAACCTGTAATACTCCATGGTGCTGGTCCAATGCTATCAGCAGCTTTAGAAGATCAGAAAATTGATTTTTCTTTTATTGATGGCCAGAGAGTTACTTCATCAAAAGTTAGAGATGTTGCCCACTCAGTATTCAGCGAAACAAACAAGAAGATTGTCCAAGCCTTAGAAGCCCAAGGAGCAACTGCAACAAGCCTTATTTCTAACATATTTGAATGTACGCAGGAGAATTCTGATCTAGGTTATGTGGGTGCAATTCAAACAATTAACATTAAGTTAATTAATGAAACATTAGAATCAGACTCTATACCAGTAATAGCACCAATAGGTCATCAAGAAAACGAGATGCTCAATATTAATGCTGATATTGCCACTGTTGAATTAGTAAAATCTATCAATCCTTACAAAGCTATATTTTTATCAGAAACCGGAGGGATATTTAATAAAAATGGTCAGCTTATTCCGACTATTAACTTAGCCCTTGAGTATGATGAGCTTATGCAGGAAGAGTGGCTTCATTCTGGGATGAAGTTAAAGCTTGAGCAAATTAAGTCTTTACTAGATTATTTACCAAAGACCGCCTCTGTTTCCATTACAGAGCCAGTTAATCTTCCAAAAGAACTTTTTACCGATTCTGGGTCAGGCACCTTAATTAAGCACGGTTATAGTGTTGTTCAGCATGAATTACCCAACCAAGAAACAGAGAAGCAATTTAAAAATATTATAGAAACTTCATTTAGCGGAAAGTTAGCAGATAATTTTTTTGATAATTCCAATAATCTAAAGATTTTCATGACCTCATGCAAGCGAGCTACGATTGCTATTTCAAATGACTTTTCAATTCCATACATGGATAAGTTTGGAGTTATCCCTGAAGCAAAAGGTGAAGGTTTGGGAGCAGGTATCTGGCATGAAATGCGAAAAGTCTATCCCCAAGTTTTTTGGCGATCGCGACCTAATAATCCCATTAATAGTTTTTACACATCAATTTGTGAAGGTTGTCAGAAGCAAGATGAGTGGCATATTTTTTGGATTGGTATATCTGATTATGGCGCTCTTAAAGATTGCATTGAGTATGCTATCAATAAACCTAAAAGTGTGATTTAAATGGATATTAAAAAAGTAGGTTTGTTAGGTGGAAGGGGTTATGTTGGTCAAGAAATCATAGAGCTTCTGGCTAATCATGAGCATATAAACATTAGCTCAGTTTTTTCTTCATCAAAAGTTGGTCAGCCAGTGAATCTTGATGCTGATGTTGCTTTGTTATATCAAGATCTAAGCATAGATAATATAGTTTTGGCTGATGAAGATGCCTTCATTTTAGCTTTGCCAGATAATGAATCCGAAAAATATATTAATTTAATCCAACGCCATAATGCAAATTCAATCATTATTGACTTGAGCTCAGATCATCGTTTTGATGATGCGTGGGAGTATAGAATCCCTGAACTATCAAAGCAGGTTAGATCGAACAGAATAAGTAATCCTGGATGCTATGCGTCCGCAATACAATTCATGCTAACTCCTCTTAAAAATATTTTAAAAGGTTCAGTAAATTTGTATGGTGTCTCTGGGTATAGTGGCGCAGGCGCATCTCCCAATGATAGAAATGATCAAAAAGTTCTTAAAGATAATATTCTTCCATACTCACTTGTCTCGCATCTTCATGAAAGAGAAGCTAAAGCACATAGCTACTCAAAGATTCTATTTACCCCACATGTTGGTAATTTCTTTCGAGGTATCCTGATGACAGGAAATTTTATGCTTTCTGAGACTAAAAATACTAAGGAAATATACAACTTATTTTTTGATTTTTATAAAGAGAATAAATTAATTTCTATTCATGAAACACTTCCTAACATGCAAGAGGTTCAAAAGACTTCAAATGTAATAATTGGAGGATTTGAAATTGATAATGAAATTAATAGGCTGACTTTTTGTTGCGCTCTTGATAACCTCCTTAAAGGTGGAGCAACCCAAGCTGTTCAAAATTTAAATTCTGCATTTGGATGGGAAGATAACTTGGGGATAATGTAATTATGAAAATTTGGAATCAAGACTCAAAAGATAAAAATTCTGCAATCGATAATTTTTTATCGAGTGAGGATATAACTCTAGATCAAGAGATATTCCTGTATGACATTGAGGCATCTATTGCTCATGCGCATGAATTAGAGAATATTAATATTTTAAATAAATCTGAGGCTAAGAAAGTTATTTCTTCTTTGAAGAAGCTTGCAAAGCTATTTAAGGCAAAGAAATTTAAACTAACTTCCAGATACGAAGATTGCCATTCTGCTATTGAGGATTTCTTAACTAAAGAGCTTGGTTCAGTGGGTAAGAAAATTCATACTGGAAGAAGTAGGAATGATCAGGTAATGGTAGCTATGCGTCTTTATGCAAGAGCAAAATTAGATGAGATTCAATCAATTAATTTAAAGATTGCTAAATCATTTTTGGATAAGGCTGAAAAGCATTCATCGGATCCCATGCCAGGCTATACTCACTTGCAAAGAGCCATGCCATCTACATGGGGTTTGTGGTTTGGAGCTTTTGCTGAGTCTTTTCTTGATAATGTCAATTTGATATCAAATACTCAGTCGTGGATGAATACCAATCCATTGGGTTCAGCGGCTGGATATGGGGTCAACCTTCCCATTAAGCGTGACATATCAACCAAAGAGTTAAACTTTAAAAGAAAACAATTAAACAGCCTATATGTCCAAAATAGTAGAGGTAAGTTTGAATTAGAGTTAATAGGTTCATTGAAACAACCCATGCTGGATGTTCGAAAATTTTCTTGGGATATAAGTATTTTTTTTTCTCAGGAGTTTAATTTATTGAGTGTCGCATCAAAGTATTTAACTGGCTCATCTATCATGCCTAATAAATCTAATCCAGATGCAATAGAGATAATGAGAGCTAACTATGCTGTGGTGGCTGGGCATTATGCAGAATTAGAGAATTTAATATCTCTACCTAGTGGATATCATCGTGATCTGCAACTTACCAAGAGATCTCTTATTTATTCTATCCATTGCGTCTTAAAGACATTAGATCTATTACCTGATTTGGTGAAATCAATAAAAGTTAACCTATCTAGATCAAGTGAATTTATTGATAAGGGGATGTTAATGACAGATCGTACATATGAATTAGTACAATCAGGCGTACCTTTTAGAGAAGCTTATTTAAAAATTAAGTCTAATCAAGGCAAAGAGTTTATTGCGAAAGGTTTGTCGAGAAAAAATTCTTCATCTGGTTCAGCATATAATTTAGATTTAAAAGTTCTTAAATCCAGACTAAAACAACTCACTAAAACAAAATAACCATCTTTTTGCATTTATTTTTTCTTTATGAGACTATTAAAGAAGAATGAATAAAGCCGTCAGAATTAAAAAATCTGAAGCTGCTAGAAAAAAACGTCATCTTAATCGTGAATTAGTTGAGAAAAAGAAATTAAATGAGTACCGACGTTTACGAAAACTAAGAAAGCAAAAATAATCTAGTAGTTGCAAATTTTAAGAAATTCTATTTTCAGGGATCCCTTTAATCTAAATTTCATTCTGAATGCCTATGAACACAAAAAAATATCTTCAAAAATGGTTAGATAATTATAAATCTGAAGATCCTAGTTTTTTAGATGAGATTCTTGATGAATCAGTAGTTTTTTATTCCCCGGTAGTTTTTAAACCAATTGAAGGAAAGGATTTAGCAAAATTATATTTAATGTCTGCAGGGCAATCTTTTAATATGAATCGTTTTAAATATACAAAAGAAGTTATTCAAGATTTATTTTGTGTACTTGAATTTGAAACATTTATTGATGATGTTTCTGTGAATGGAGCAGATATCATCTCATGGAATAATGAAGGGAAGATTGTAGAATTTAAAGTAATGATTCGACCTATTCAGGCAATTGAGAAGGTAAAAGAAAAGATGGTCGAATCATTAGAGTTATTCTCTAACCAAGGGAGTTAAAAACTTATGCAACAAAAACCTTTAGATGGAATAAAAATTTTAGAACTTTCAAGCATAGTAACGGCCTCCTTAGCAACAATGATTTTGTGTGATCAAGGCGCAGAAGTAATTAAAGTAGAGCCAACTGGGATAGGAGATTCAATGCGCTATTTAGGAACTCAGAAGGGAGGTTTTTCTGCAATATTTGCAAATTGTAATAGAGGCAAGAAGTCAATCAACCTTAATCTCAAAGATCAAAAAGAAGTTAAAAAATTATTAAAACTGGTAAAAGAAGCCGATGTTTTTATTAGCAATTATCGTCCCGGAGTTAATGAAAAATTAGGGTTAGGGTTGGAAGATATTAGAAAAGTTAACCCAAAGATTATATATGTATCAATTTCTGGTTTTGGTGATGAAGGTCCATTAGCTTCTGCGCCAGCTTACGACCATGTAATTCAGGGTATGTCTGGAGCAACAAGCATTCAGGCTAATGGTGATCAGCCTGCTTATATGAAAACATTAATATGTGACAAAATCACTGGATACACTGCTTGTCAGGCTCTAACTGCTGCTCTCTTTCAACGAGAAAGAACTGGTATTGCAAGTCATATAAAATTATCCATGCTTGATTCAGCCATCTTCTTCTTATGGCCTGATGGGATGATGAATGAGACTTTGTTAGATAAGGATGTAAAAAAACTTCCCCCGTTGTCAGCTAGCTATTCAAGTTTAATCCATGCAAAAGATGGTTTTTTTACCATTGCAGCTATGACAGATGCTCAGTGGTATGGAATATTTGATGCAATTAATAAACCTGAATATAAAACTGATCCTCGTTTTATAGACGCATCAGCTAGAAGTGAAAATATGTCTGATTTAGTTGCCGAGGCAATATTCTCATTTCTTGATTTAACTGTAGAAGAAGCCATTCAAGCATTAAGAGCAAATGATGTGCCTTGTGCGCCTTTTACTCCAAGAGAAGAAGTGATTAATCAGCCTCAAGTTATAGCGAGTAAAACAATTTTTCAAATGGATAGCCCGCATCAAGGCAAAATGAATGCAGTGTCTCATCCAGCAATCTTTGATGGGGAAAGACTTGAAGTTACCAAAACGGCTCCATCTCTTGGGGAAGATACAGAAGAAATCTTAAGAAAATTCAACTAGCAGAATTCTCTTGAATGCTTTATGTCATGGATGTACATTAACCAACTCAAAAGCGGGAATAGCTCAGTTGGTAGAGCGCAACCTTGCCAAGGCCTTAAATCGCATCTTAAAACCCTATCAATCAAGCAAAAAGGTTTTAAGTGAAGTTTAATCTAGCCAGCATTCTTTCGTCTATCTAGTTTTTTTTAAGTTACGGTGAAGTTACGCTAATTTTTAAGTAGAAACCTATTGCAGATAAAAACTTAGCTCTCTTTAAGCCTTACAATATGTAAATCGTATTTAGCACCATGTATCACTGCTGCAGCTGTTGAGCCCATACGAAACCGCTGGAAACCTTTGCGACAGTGACTGCCCATTACCAGCAAGTCTATATTTAGATTTTCGGCCATTCTGTGAATCTCTGTCACTATATCCCCTTTTTTTACATGACAGTTACTAGTTTGAATGCCGTAAAGTCGACCAAACTCCATTAATTTCTCTTTTGCCTTTTCAATGCCTTCTCGAACTAAATTTTTTTCAACCTCGTAAGTTTCATTTGACCAGTAAATATCTGCGTAAAAAAGTGGCATGGGCTCCACAACAGAGATCATAGAGATTTCCGCACCTTCTTTTGGCAAATATTGATCACTTTTTTCTAATATAAAATCTGCATCCATTGACGAGTCTATTGCAATCAGAACTTTTTTAACTGACATTATTTCTCCTATAAATTAACTGTTAATAAGATAAATTTTGCAGTGGTTTTTAATTACTTTATTTGATATTAATCAAAACATCACTTAATAAATTATATTAATTTAGTATGTAAATTAAATACTTTAAGTAAATTATGAATGATATTTTTGAGACTAGAGATGGGCCGGTGTCCCCAGTTGAGATTGGTTATATGTCAGAAACTTTTACCGTTCCACTGACCGGAAGTTATAACTGGGATTATCAGGTTGTTGATAATCGAATAAGAAAAATATACGAATTAGGAAAAATCCTAAATTGGAATAGCACCATTGATCTAGATTGGTCTTCCAAATTTTCTGAAAAGAAATATTATTTAGACCCTTCATTAAATCCATTTAAAGACACAGTTGAGTTTAAAAAACTTAGCTCAGAAGCAAGGCTTGCGATGGATCATCACACATTAGCATGGACATTGAGTCAATTTTTGCATGGTGAGCAAGGAGCATTAATGGTTGCTTCACAGTTGGTTAATTGCGCTCCTACCCATCAGGCAAAACTATGCGCTGCATCTCAAGCATTTGATGAGGCAAGGCATGTTGAAGTTTTTAATCAGTACTTAAAGCGAATAGGGGTGATGTACCCAATAGATAGTAACTTAAAAAAGCTATTAGACAGCATTTTGACTCACCCAAGCTGGGATATAAAATTTCTTGGCATGCAGATAATCATTGAAGGCTTGGCATTGGCAGCATTTGAATCGCTTAAAAATACGGCTCAAGATCCCCTTTTAAAAGAAATTCTTAGATTGGTTAAAAGGGACGAAGCAAGGCATGTAACTTTTGGTGTCAATTACTTACAGGATTACACACCAAATTTGTCGCCTTCTCAAATCAAAGAAAGAGAAAATTTTGCTTATGAAGCATGTGTTGTTATGCGAGAGAGACTGGTCAATTCTCAAGTCCCTTCAGAGTTTCTTCATATTCCAGAATCAGAAGCGAGAGATATAGTGCTTTGTAATGTAGTCATGGGAGAATTTCGAGAAATACTTTTTGCAAATATTGTCCCTAACTTAAAACGAGTTGGGTTGCTTTCTGCATCTTTAGAAAAGAGGTTCTCAAAATTAGGCATTATGAAATATGTTGATTTTGAGAATGCAGATGAGTTAAGCCTGGCATCTCTTGAAACACCTCTATTTAAAGATAAGGCTTCCTAGTTTGATTCAGATAGAGATGAAAAATATGAGGAGATATCTTGGATATCTTCTTCACTTAAACCTTTTAAGATAGAGTTCATCATGGCGTTTTTTCTTTCACCACTCTTGTAGTCCTGCAAAGCTTTAATTAAATACCCTCTCTTTTGCCCTGCTAAATTTGGCCACATTTGGTTTGAGCTTATGCCTGAAACACCATGACAGCTGATGCACATAGATGATTTACTTTTTCCACTTTCTACATCATTTGCCTGTGTATTTATAGAAAAGAGGGCTACTAATAAGTAAAATTTTAAAGGCCTGCAAAAGCTTATAGCTTTATGTTGTATTTTTTGAGTCATTAGTTTTTCCAATTGTCAGTAAATCCCATGCAAGAACAAAGGTTCCTATTGTCATTAAGACACCAAATAAAAGTCTCCAATTCATTGATGCAATAAATGTTAAATTGGTTTGAGCTTCAAAGAAACCGCTCCAGGTTGATCCTTCGACAGCTCTTTCAATAAAAGCTTGCTGATAGCCTGCAACCAATAAAGCTATTGTCATACCCATGGCACCAATGTTTAGAAGCGCTAATGATGTTTTCCATCTGTATTTATTTACAAGAGCTGATCCAAAGATCTGGCCACCTCTTATTTTTTGAATGGCCATATAGAACATAGCCACATTTATTGTCACGTAGGCTCCAAAAAAAGCTAGATGACCATGAGAGGCTGACCATTGAGTTCCATGTGTATATAAATTGATTTGAGGCAGGGTTTGAAAAAATCCCCACACACCAGCGCCGAGAAAATTTCCAAAAACATGTGCGATAAACCAGGCAAAAGCAGGGTGATTGGATACTTTTAAGTTTTTCGTTCCCGTATCGTAAACAGCATGAACAAGCATTGCCACAAGGGGTACAGGTTCAAGTGCAGAAAAGAATCCACCTATCGTAAGCCAGTATTCTGGAGTGCCTATCCAAAAATAATGGTGGCCCAGACCAAGAATTCCTGATCCAAACATTAACGCAACTTCGACATACAGCCAAGTCGTAACAATCTCACGTCTTGCGTTGATTGTTTTCATAAGACCCCAAGCCATGATGCAAGCCACCAAAACTTCCCATGTTGCTTCAACCCATAGGTGCACGACCCACCACCACCAAAATTGATCCATCGAAATGTTTGGAGAATAGAACATTCCCGCTAAATAAATGCCTGCCAAGGCCAACAAATCAAGTACTAACACACCGGAAATACCGCTCCACTTTCCCTTCATAAAGGTTGCAGCAATGTTGTAAAAAAAAGCTAGCATTACTAGCACTATGCCAATGTCAGCCCATCGAGGAGCTTCTATGTATTCTCTGCCCTCATTAATCAACCAAAGTGAAGCCTGGGTTCCAGATCCAACTTGAACAAATAAATACACTAAAACCACTATTGTGACAGCGATCGACAATACCCAAAATCCAATATTGGCTAATTTATAACCAACCAAAGAGGTTCCTGATTCATCTTCTACCAACCAATACACTGATCCTAAAAAACCAAACAATAGCCAGATAATCATGGCATTGATATGCACCATCCTGGTGACATTAAAATCTAATATCTGGTAAAGAAATTCTGGCTGTATAAATTGAATACCCGCAAGAAGACCAAAAACCATTTGAGCAATAAATAAAACCATTGCTCCTATAAAATATTTTACAGAAACTTTCTGCCCAAGATTTAAGTTTGCAAATGCCATTATTCTTCCTTCTGATAGATAGGTTTAAACCAAGCTGGAAAACCATTGGTATCGATGGCTGACATCCACTTAAGGTAAGCAACTACCGCTTTGGCTTCGTCCTCGGTTAAGTCAAGATTTGGCATTTTTCTATTTGTACCAAAAGATCTAGCATTTGCCTCTGGATCTAGAAGAAAATCAACCATCAAATTTTCTCTTATCGATTCGTTAATCCAGCCTTGGTCAAGCCAAGCTTTTGTTAGGTCAGGTGCGTAATATGCGCCATTTCCTAGAAGGGTGTGACAATTCATACAGTTTTTAGCCTGAATTGTTAGCTTCCCTAAATCTATTAAATCTGCAGCCTCATCATTTGAGAGCTTTTTACCAAACAGAGGTGCTTCGCAGCAAATTTCTGGTACAAGGATATCCCTGGCTTCGCTATATTTGTAAAACACTTTTTTATTAATAACGCTATATTCTGGAACGCGCTCCGTTCCGGCGGTGATTTTTGAGACTGAATCAAATGTTAAAAATATTAAAATAACAAACATGACTGCAGTAACCCAAATGGCACACTTTTTCCAAAAAGTTTGAGATGCCCAGTAGTTTTCTCTATTCATTGTTAAGGTCCTCACTGTGAGTTTGTAAAGTGAGATACCAAATAAATATGGGTCCCAAGAAATATCCAAGAATTACAAACCAAATTAAACCAATACCCCATCCGGACATCTGTAAAGCGTTAAGCAAGTAATTGATTGCTATGACCAAGCAAAGGTAAGAAGCAAAAGAGGAGGCCAGCATACCCTTGCTTTTTTTTAATTGAGAAAATGCAAACAATAGAGCATAGCCTGCTCCAAATAAAACCACCAAGGCTCCAGATATAGCCGAGCCTAAAAGATCAATTTGCAGCATTGAAACGCCCATTTCTATTTTCCTCCCATAAAATTAATTATTCATAGAAGAAATATTTAAAAATTGATTTATGTCAAAAATTTTTACATTTTTAAAAGCTGCTAAATATCAGTCTTTTTAAGCTTGAATGCATATTCCCTTGGATGTATATTATCCAACTCAAAAGCGGGAATAGCTCAGTTGGTAGAGCGCAACCTTGCCAAGGTTGAGGTCGCCAGTTCGAACCTGGTTTCCCGCTCCAATTTAAAGCTTTTCTCACGATTTTAACTAAGTACTTTCGTAGCACTTTTTAAAAATAGATGATGAAGTTAGGAGTTTAAAAATTAGCAACTGTTTAGACAAAGCGTCATAATTGTTTTTATTTTTACATTTAAAAATTTTTAGAAACTTTATACAGGTGGGAAAGTTATGAAATATTTCTTCAGTCAATTATTTAAAGATCCCGCATATGTGAGGTATGCAATAAAAAAGAAATTTATTAGTCCCAAAAGCTATTCTTTGGAAAGCGCATCTTCAATTAGCGATGGAAATCATTATTACCTGCAAGCTGTAATTAAAGCTACTAACAATAGAAAAGCTTTTAGTAACTTCAAGAGAGATCCTGCATACAACGAGATTCTTGAACATGCCAGTCACGAAGAAGCTCTTGCAAGTATTGAGATTATAAAGAATCAGACTCCTGAGCTTATAACTAATATAAATGATTTTCGTATTAATGATTCTGTTGGCGGAGCAAGATGTGTTGAATTTGATGGGTTAGGGATGATTAGCCCATCAACTATTCGCTATATGAAGGTAGCTTCAGATATCATTAGTTTATTTCAAAACAGGATAGGAGAAAATATTGTTGAAATTGGAACAGGATATGGTGGTCAATATTTAATTCTTGATAGGGCTATAAATTTTTCAAATTATACGCTCATGGATCTTAATGAAGTTTTAGAACTTAACGTAAAGTATTTAGAGAGCTTTGTTTTGAATTCATATTATAAATATTCAACATTAAATCAATTAGGCTCTGAGCATAATTTTGATTTAGTCATTTCAAATTTTGCATTTTCTGAACTTCCAAGAGATCTGCAAATTAAATATGTTGAAAAAGTACTATCGAAATCAAAACGAGGTTATTTGGTAATGAATAGTGGAAATGATAACTCTGTTTTTACCAAAGGAAGCCCTAGATGGAATGACAAACCTTTGCATATTAAAGAACTTGAAGAAATGCTTCCAAAGTTTCGACAAATTGAAGAAAATCCACTTACGTTTCCAGGTAATTACGTAATTGTTTGGGGAGATGATAAATAGTGTACCTATCGAGCTGGGACTCAGCTTTTTCGGAATAGAACCTTGCCAAGGTTGAGGTCGCCAGTTCGAACCTGGTTTCCCGCTCCACTTCCACCAAGACTTTAACCCCATTAGAACAGGCTTTATAGCTAATACCCCATAGAAGGCTTTAGTGCTTATTGCTATGTTTCAATTATTTATTTGTAGGTACGAAGTAGGTACGGTATTTTGTGTAATGTTTCAGTGTATTATTTATATAAAATCTGAAATGGAAAATAGGAATAGTGACCATGCTTAAAAAGTTTGTTATTGCGCTTATTGCGATAATAATTTTCATTATTGGTGGATTTGTAGGCTATCAAGCTCCTCGTGGCCCAGCCTTATATTCAACTCTTACGAATTTTGGAGCAAGTTCAAATCAAAGCTATTCAAAGCTTGAATCTCATCAAGCATTATTAGATTTTGAGGAAATGCTATCAGCTGCTCGTAAGATGGTGCTCAGTGATGCTAGAACTGAGCAGGAAGCTATTGAAGGCATGCGTTGGCTATTGCGTGTGATAGCAATGAGTGTAGAAGTAGCTGCCGATGCAAATCCCCGTATGCCACATTTTCAAAGAATGGATACTTTGGTGCGTAAGGTTGGAGGGGATAATCCAGATGCTGAATATGAATTTGCAGCAATTGATGGACAGTACAACTATAAAATTACAGGTAATATAGGTACCGTTCGCTATTTAGGTTTGACATTCAATGCTGGTCAAGGAAATACACCTCGGCGCCAGTTTGCATATCTTAGCGATAAGACGCTTGAACTTGACCAAGACGGAAACTTCACTTTGATTCTTAGTCAAGAAGCGATTGATATACCAGGCCAATGGGTTCAAATTCCAGATGATGCGTCAGGTATTTTAGTGCGGCAATATATTGCGACGCGAGAGACAGAGGAATTACCTACCTTAAATATTGAAGTCTTGGGCTCCCCAATTCCGTATAACCCCGTCACTGATCAAGAGATTGCAGATGCAATTATTGGTACTAGTTTTGCCTTTTTAAGTTTGACAACTTTGCATCATAGGGTTTTGCCAGAATTGATGGAGAAAACCAATGTATTTATTGAGGCTACCTCAGATACCTTGGGAGGGGCGATTGCTGGAAATGACAACCTATATATGATTGGCAGTTATCAGATTGCTGATGATGAGGCCTTGCTGATGCGGGTGCAGCCGCCTGATACTCGTTACTGGAATATTGCTTTAGAATCTCGTTGGCATGAAACCGCAGATTACCTTCACCGATCAAGGTCACTTACATTAGATGAGGTAGAGTACTCTGCAGATGGTTCGGTAGAATTTGTGGTTGCTCACCAAGACCCCGGGCACCCTAATTGGTTGGATACAAGTGGACATAATTTTGGTTTTATTACCCTGCGATGGTTAGATGCTATCGGTGCAAAGGTTCCCAAGCCAGAATTGCAAGTGATGAAGTGGAGTGAGTTGTGAAAACAATTCAGGGTGGAGCACAACTCTCCCAAGTTGAGGTCGCCAGTTCGAACCTGGTTTCCCGCTCCAGTTGCTTTGTTAATTCTTATTCAGAAAGAACTTAATGTAAACATCAATAAAAAAGCTAGAAAAGACTTTTGTGCCAAAATAAAAGGCCAAGTAAATTTAATATTATTTTTCATTTTTAAAGATCTCCTTTCCATGAGAGTAGGTTGCTATAACTTTTAAGGTCAGTAGTTGATCTGGCGAGATGCTTAAGGGATCCTCAGATAGAACGACTAAATCAGCAAGTTTACCAACCTCAATACTACCTTTGTTATCATCTTCAAAGTGCTGATGGGCTGCATTGATTGTCATTGCCTCTAGAGCTGAATAAGTAGAAATTTTTTGCTCTTCACCAAGAACTTTACCAGATCTAGTTTTTCTATTAGTTGTTGACCAAAGTAGTCTGATCATATCCGGTGGAACCACTGGGGCATCATTATGGACAGTAAAGGGCATGTTTCTATTGAGAGTGGATTTCGTAGGACTTATGCGCATGGCACGATCTTCTCCAAACACTGAATCTCTATGCCAGTCTCCCCAGTAGAATGTATGTGTTGAAAAGTAAGAGGGAATAATTTTTAGTTCTTTCATTTGATCTAGTTGATCTTCTCTAACTGTTTGCGCATGAATCATGATGGTTCGATGATCAGAATTGATATCTGCATCTTTTACAGCCTTGATAAGCATATCTGCTGCAGCATCGCCATTGGCATGGGCCATAATGGGAATGTTTAGATCAGCATACTTCTTTATCCATTTTGAAACTTCTGATTGAGGAATAAGGGGGTATCCTTTGTATGAATCTGATTCGCTGTGAGGCGGCTTGTAATATGGCTCAGTTAAATAAGCAGTTTTCCCCTGAGGTGAGCCGTCTAAAATTAGCTTAATGCCACCAATTTTTAATCTTCCCTCATAGTTACCAAAATTAATTGAATCTAGATTTTTATCTAATCCATTTTGCCCTATGGGATAACTAATAATATCCAGATTGATCATACCTTGCGCATCAGCTGCCTGCATCAAGCTAATTGTTTCTGGGCTAGAGGCTCCATCTTGAGCGGTGGTAATTCCATTTCTTGCATAAATATTCATGGCTTTTTTGACACTACCAATTGGATCTTTGTACGCACTCATAGCTAATTGTTGCAAAGGGTATGCTGCCGTCTCTTCAAAAACCCCATTTGGTTCTGATGAGTTCTCATATCTTCGAATTTTCCCTCCAGGCGGATCTTGAGTTTCCGAGCTAATGTTTGCCAAAGACAAGCCCAAGGAATTAGCTGCGCCAAGGTGGGCCGACACATGAATGAGATATATAGGATGTTCAGTGCTCACCTCATCCAGATCATCTTTAGTGGGATGCCTTTGTTCTGCCAGAAGCGAGTCATCATAACCAAGACCCATTACCCATTCGCCAGGTTTCAGATTAGAGCCATTGATAAATTTCTTTAGTTCAGCTTGGAGCTCTTTGATATTATTGATGGTGCCTACAGGAGGGGAGGCAATGTTTGCAACTTGAGTGGCAAATGCTAAATAAGAAGCATGACCATGGGCATCAATAAAGCCTGGAAGAACTGCCTGATTTCCAAAATCTATATGCTTGCCTTGAATATGTTTTGCCTTCTTTTGAGGCCCTATCCAGATAATTTTTTTATTTTTAACTGCAACAGACAAACGCTCAGCTTGCTCGTTGCCTGTCATTAGAATTACTTTATTTGAACTAATGATTAAGTCGGCTTCCTTTACATTTTGATCATAGGAACATGAACTAATCAGCAAAAAGAAAAATAAATATTGCATATTCAATTAGGTAATAAATTCTCTAATTATTGTATTACTAAATATAGATTTTTAATGATGAAATCAAAATAAATTTTTTTTATTGCATTCATCACATTAATTATGTTTACTATTAAGTATACGAAATATTTATATTTACTTACATATGGGGAGTTAACTTATGAAGCTTACAAGATTGGCTTTTGGTATAAAAGCTGCTGCAATCGCAGGTAGTTTTTTGTTTTTAATTAATCCTGCATCAGCACAAGATGAGGCAGTCAACACAATTGAAGAAGTGATTGTTACTTCGCAAAGAGTTGAAGAGAGTTTACAAGATGTTCCTATTGCTGTGACAGCTCTAACAGCAGAAATGCTTGAGGATCAGCAAATCCAATCTGGCTCTGATTTGCAACTTATTACCCCAAGTTTAAATTTTCAAGGGAATGATTCTGGAGGTGGAGCATTCAATATTCGAGGTATTACAAACCTAGCTGTATCCCAAACTGCTGAATCTGGAGTTGAAATACATGTTAATGACCTACCAGTTGGTTCTACAACCATGCAAGACGGCGAGTTTTTGGACATGGAGCGTATTGAGGTTCTTAGAGGCCCTCAAGGCACACTCTATGGTAAAAATTCTGTTGGAGGAGCTATTAATTTAATTACGGGAAGACCAAAATTTGATGAAATGACTCAAATGGTTTCTATTGATCTCGGTGACTTCAACCTAGAGAAATTGAGATACACATTAAACTACCCATTAAGCGATACTATGGCTGCAAGGTTTGCTCTCATGTCTGTTGAGCGCGATGGCGATATTAAAAACATTTATTCAAAGGCTCCAACTTCTCACATTAATAATAGAGACTCATCCGCATATAGATTTTCTTTTGCATGGCAGCTAAGTGATGATACCGATATTTTATTTGTACATGATCATTATGAAGAGGACTCTACTCGTCACTATGTAAATAATCGATATTGTAAGCGTGATCCATCTGTTGCAGTAGGTTGTACTCCAGGCGGTCCTCAAGTGCATGAGTTGACCCATCCCATGGCAACTTATGTAGAAAATTTAGCAATTTTAAGCGGGATATTGGATTATACGCCAGTGACAGATATGTCTGGTGCACCCAAGGGCTTTTGGCAATCAAATAATAGAGGTAATCCGCGATATATTATTGATCAAGACATTACGCAGCTGATTGTTCATCATTCAATTAATGATAACTGGGATATGACCATATCTCACTCTAGAAAAGATCGACTTTATGATCGAACAGGAGTGTATGAATCGGAAGAGTATGATCGACTTAGATTCAAAGATAACCCCTTTTTTCCTGGAGGAAATGTTCCTATGACAGGTTATGGCCCAAACTGTAAACTTGAAGATGGTACTTTGGGATCATACGGCGGCTGTCTTGTTGACACTATGAATTACCCAGACGGCTATGATCGTCAATATAATCCAGAAACTGAAAATGAAGTCACTGAGATAAGACTGCAATCAAGTTTAGATGGAAGCTGGAATTATTTATTGGGAGCAATTCATTCTAAAGCTTCTGGCTTGAGTGTATATGATATTGCAGCCAACGGATTAGATGCATTAGCATTATTCCCACCCACCGTTTTAACTAACTATCCTCAAGGTGCTGTGCAACTTTATGCTCCTTTATACAGAACCTCTAGTATTGCTGCTACAAGAAGTTCAGCTATATTTGGTGAGATCTATTATCAAGCCAATGATAGGTTGAAATACACCGTGGGCTTAAGAAGAACTGAAGACTACAAAGAACAATATGGTCGTTCACCATTTTTAAGCGTTGTTGGCTTTGGTAGTCAAGGCAATGGATTTACTGCAATCCCAATGCCAGGTAATGAAATTCCTGCATTTGGTCAGTCATGGTATGCCTCAGGAGCAGTTGGTGATCCTGAAACAGAATATGCAAATAATACAGGCCGTTTTGTTGTTGATTATGTTTTGAATGACAATACGCTTGTTTACGGATCAATCTCTAAAGGATTTAAAGGTGGTGGATTTAACCCAGCGCTAGATCCTGTAAAATATCCTGACACTCCCCAAGTATTTCCATCTACAGAATTAACTGCATTTGAAGTTGGTTTTAAGGCTGATTTTCCTGCACAAGGAATGCGATGGAATGCAGCAGCCTATATGTATGATGCTGAGGATTATCAAGTCACAAAAATTCAAAATAAAACTCGTGTAAATGAGGGTATTGATGTCGACATGATGGGCTTTGAAAGTGAATTCATCTGGGTTCCAGTTAACGCCCCTCAATGGCAAATTAATGTGGGTATTGCTTGGGAGGATTCAGAAATTGCTAGCGGTGAGATGATTATGAACCCAGCCAATGCTGATCTTTGCTTAACAACAGGTTGCGGTAATTGGCACTTAATGAAAAATGCTGCAGATGGCGAGGTTTTTGTTGTAAGAAAAGATATTGCAACTGCAATCTGGAACATATGGCAGGGCGGATTATGGGGGCCAGCTCAGGCACTTATTGTGCCCGCTGAGTTTCATGGTGACAGGGTATCCGGGCAACCAACACCTGTAAGTTTCTTGCCTAATGTGACACCTGGTCATTTGCCATCGCTCACTGCATCAAGAGATCTTTATTCTTCTGTAATGGTAAGCGCTGTTTGTGCGTCGCTTGGTTGTAATCCGGCTGATGTAATCAAAGATGGATTGCTCTCAGATATTAGCGGCAATTCATTAACACATCCTGAGCTTTCAATGAATCTAGGAATTCAGTACACCATGGTCACTGAAAATTATAATGTTAATTTTAGGTTAGATGCCTACAAGCAAGATGAGCGCTATACCAGTTTATTTGATCTTGAGTGGGATAAAGTTCCATCATGGACTGAGTATAATGCCATGATTTCTATTACCCCTTCAGTTGATGATCCTAAATGGCGTGTTGATATTTATGGTCAAAACATCACTGATGAAGAAAATATTATGCACATAGGTGAGGCCACAGCACCTCTTGGATTTAATAAAAGTATCTGGGCAAGGGAGCAGGCAACTTATGGTGTTAGATGGACTTATAATTTTTAAGCCAAAGTCTTAGTCTATAAAAAGCCCTGATTATTCGGGGCTTTTTTTGTATGACTTTATAAGTGTCATACTTTTTAATTGATCCAGTAATTAAAACCTATATTTATTGTTGGATCATATGCATTTTGTTTATCGACTGATAAAAAAAATGGACCTTTGAATAATTTAAACACTCCATCAAAATTATTTTTTGATTGATTGGCGGGATAAACAAATCCACGGTCCTCAAATCCAAATAAATTTATAGATTTATTATTTGAGATACCCACATCAAGCTCACCTATAAATCCAAGAAACTCAAACGCATAATTAAAATCAAAAAATAAATTGACACTGTTGTTATCAATACCTTTGTAAGCATTTTTTACAAACTGCATATTTTCTGTAAAAGAATCAATAACCAAATTATCCAAACTTAATCCATAATTAATAACTAAAAATTTATAACTTAAAGGCATTTCAATAAAAAAACTTGAGGATTTGAACTCAAGAAGAGCATTGCTTGTTCCAAATATTTCACTTTGGTTAAACTGATTAACGTAACTATCAGCAAAGATCACACCGTATCTTAGGCTGGAATGATGCTTGGAAAAACCCAAAAAGTTTCCTTTTAACATACCCTTATTGTTTCCAGCATATAAATTGAAATCGTTTATTTTTTCTGAGTTGTAGCCAAATAGGGCTCCATTAAAGTTATTTTTATATATAAATCTGTGATCTCTAGTTGATCTTCTGATCTGACTCAGATTTCCAAGAGATTGATATGCGGCTTCTTCATACTTGTCAGTTTTTGCAAGAAACTGGTTTAGTAAATCCTGATTTAAGGGGTCTAGAACTTGAAAAAAATTTGTTGTACATGAGTCTGGACCACAATTAACATTTGAGCCAATAAAATCATAGTGAAAATTATTATCTATTTCAATTGGCCATAAAATTCTATCCTCATCAACATCTACAAAATTTTCGTACCATTCAAAAATACCATTATTATTAATAAGAGCATATGTTCGAGTTGTTGAATCTATAATATCCATGTCTCCATCATGGTCATAATCAAGAATATGAAGTTTTCCTTGGCCAACCCCATAATTTGAATATGGGTTGCCATTGGCATATTTTGAAAAGCTTGGATTTACTGTTTCGGTAACATCGCCAAATGATGTACCTAAATTATTTTGAAAGAATTGCACCACCCTAGATTCATAATATGGCTCATGTATTGTTGAAGCCATGACAATATCTAAGTAACCATCGTTATTAAAGTCAAATGCCTCCATATCATTTGCATTGCCATTTGATCCAAAATAATTTGATGGCAGTTGTATAAATTCTCTTTGAGTCCAGTCATTCTGACCATTGTTAAGATAGACAACTCCAGCACTATTTTCATTAAAACCATATAAATGAGCAACTTCAGGGTTAAACCAACCCAGAGCTATATCTCCAAATCCATCATTATCAAAGTCACCAATTGTTGTTGTGGTTGGCCACAATTGAGTCACTGGATACCCATACTTTTGCTCATAATCAACCCAATAATCATATAAGGGAATACTATGATTAGCAGAGAAGTTCCCATTTCCGTCATTGATGAGGGCTGTATAAGGTATCTGTGAAGTGCAACCAGAACATTCATCAGGCTCTCCTCCAAATTTAAAACCATGTTCGGTGTAATCACTGATAGGAACAAAAATATCGAGGTCACCATCTCCATCGAGGTCTCCATAAGTTGCGTCATGAACAAATATATGACCATGAGCTTTTTCAAAAAACATTGAAGGTAAATTTGTTTGACTTGAATTAATGAGCTGACCATCTTCATTAGTTAAATATAAGATGCTGGTGTCATAATAATCACTCAACCCATCGCCATTAAAGTCTACAACTATTTTTCCGTTGGTATAATCTGCTTGGTTGCCACAATCCTTTTTAGGATCATTATTTTCAGTGCTGAGCCAATTTGCACCACCGTTCACGCATGGGAAGGCCTGACTTGCAAATAATTCAGGTGCAATTCGAAAGTGACCTTGACCATCATTAATAAATGTAATCATTAAATCTTCCGGAACAAACTCTCTTGTTCCAACGGTATTACCAACATATATTAGATCAGAAAAATCATCGCCATTAAGATTTGCTTCAAACCATTGACCATTTGGTGTCCAAGGGCCTGGGGGGGAGATTTCGTCTTTGTTAGCATCATCGCCAGGATGCGTGCCTTTGGTTTCAACCTGCAAAAATCCATAATCTTCTATTTTATATTTTTCATTTGATGGAAAATCTATTGAGGGAGAATATGCGCTTAACGAGTAGGTAAATTCAACCTCACCCCATGGAGATACCATGACATTAGAGAATTCGCTAAATTCATATCGTTTATCAATTTCTTCTTGTGAAGTTACTTCTTGAATCACAGGGGGTGGCAACATCTTGCTTCCCCCTCCAGAACATGCACACAAGATGGGTAAAATTATTATAAGATAATGAGGTTGGATGAGTCTTTGATATCTAAATTTCTTCAGAAACTTTTTCATATATTATTTTTCTAAAAAGTTAAAAAACATTTTCTTAAAATTGCGCAATTTCTCATATTTAGCTCTATTTTATTTTGTTAGACTATGTTTAGATTTTTAAATTGTTAAATAAACCGAGAAAAAAATTGTCTAAAAATTATATTACAAAAGGATCGATTTCAGTTGCAGAAGAGCTATCAAGTTTTTTATCAACAGAGGTCTTACCTGGCTTAGAGATTTCAGAAGATCATTTTTGGTTAAGTCTAGAAATGATTATTAATGAATTTAGTCCTAGAAATAAAGAATTACTTAATATTAGAGAGTCTATGCAGGAACAAATCGATGCTTGGCATATAGACAATCCTGGAAAAGAAAAAAATTTAGATGTTTATAAGGATTTTTTAAAAAAAATAGGTTATTTGCAAGAAGAAGGCGAAGATTTTAAGATCAATACACAGAACGTCGATCCAGAAATTTCATCCATTGCTGGGCCTCAACTTGTTGTCCCAGTTATGAACGCAAGATTTGCTTTAAATGCTGCCAACGCTAGATGGGGTAGCCTTTATGATGCCTTGTATGGCACTGACATGATTTCTGAAGAAGATGGCGCTTCTAGAGCAGGTTCATATAACCCTGTGCGTGGAAACAAGGTAATTGAATTTTCAAAGAATTTCTTAGATAACAATTTTGCGATTATTAATGCTACTTTTAATGATGTAAATTCTTTCTGTGTTAAGGATGGTCTTTTGGAGATTGGTCTTATTAATGGAGAAAAAACAAGTTTAAAAAACAATGATCAGTTTCGGGGTTATATGGGTTTATCGGATGAGCCGTCTGGAATTTTATTATTAAATAATAACCTTCATGCTGAAATTCAAATAGATCCAACTCATTCAGTTGGGGGCACTGACCCAGCTGGCATCAAGGATGTTTTGCTTGAGTCTGCGATAACAACTATTCAAGATTGCGAGGATTCTGTTGCAGCAGTTGATGGTGAAGATAAGGTAGTTGTATATAGAAATTGGCTAGGGCTTATGAAAGGTGATCTAAAAGAAACTTTCATCAAGGGTGGAACTGAGATGACGCGAACCCTTAATGCTGATAGAGATTATATTTCAGCAAATGGATCTCATCTCAAGCTCTCTGGTAGAAGTCTTATGCTTATAAGAAATGTCGGCCATTTAATGACTAATCCCTCAATTCTCGATCAAGATGGTAATGAAGTTCCAGAAGGAATCTTGGATGCGATGTTTACAATTTGTATTGCCAAGCATGACTTGAATGGTAACAGCAATGTTAAAAATTCTCAGTCAGGAAGTATATATATCGTTAAACCTAAAATGCATGGCCCTGATGAGGTTCAATTTACTTGTGATTTATTTTCAGCAGTTGAAAAATCATTAAATATTAATCCACTTACGGCAAAAGTTGGAATTATGGATGAGGAAAGAAGGACCACTGTTAATTTAAAAGAGTGTATTCGTGTTGCTAGGGATAGAGTGATATTTATTAATACAGGTTTTTTAGATAGAACTGGAGATGAAATTCATACAAGTATGGAAGCTGGTCCAATGATTCCAAAGGCAGAAATGAAGCAGCAACCATGGATTTCTGCATATGAAGACTGGAATGTTGATTGTGGTCTTGAGACAGGCTTTAAAGGAAATGCGCAAATTGGTAAAGGCATGTGGCCAATGCCTGATGAAATGTTGAATATGTATAAGACTAAAACTATGCATCCTGAATCTGGAGCAAATTGTGCGTGGGTTCCTTCTCCTACGGGCGCCACTCTACATGCTATGCACTATCATCAAATCTTGGTATCAGATCGTCAAGAGGCTTTGTCAGAACGAGCAAAAGCAAGTTTAGATGATATTTTAACAATTCCCGTAATAGACGATTTAGAATCACTCTCCCCTGATACCATACAGAATGAGTTAGATAACAATGCTCAGGGAATTCTTGGTTACGTTGTGCGATGGGTAGATCAAGGAGTAGGGTGCTCAAAAGTACCCGACATAAATAATATAGGGCTGATGGAGGATAGGGCAACTTGCAGAATATCAAGTCAGCATATTGCTAATTGGCTCCATCATTCTATTTGCTCTGAGGAGCAAGTCATAGATACCATGAAGCGAATGGCTCTTATTGTCGATCAACAGAACTCTGGTGATCCTTCATATCTGCCAATGGGCCCATCCTACAATGGTATTGCTTTCAAAGCAGCATGTAATCTTGCAATACAAGGAAGAGTTCAGCCTAGTGGATACACTGAACCAATCTTGCATGAAATGAGATTAAAATTTAAAAGTTCATGAAAGCCTACTGGATCACAAGATGCCATGTTCATAATGCAGCAGAATATGATGAATACATTAAATTAGCCGGTCCCGCCATTAGCAAGCATGGAGGTAAATTCTTAGTCAGAGGTGGAGAACAAATAGAATTAGAAGGTGGCCAATATGAAAGAACAGTATTAGTTGAATTCAATTCAATGAATGAGGCGAAGCTTTGCTACGAGTCAATCGATTATCAAGAGGCTTTACAGTATTCCAAAAACTCTTCTAACCGTCATGTAGTTTTGGTTCAAGGGATTAATTAATGTCCGTGAAATCATGATTTCAAGAATTTTCTTTTTCTTTTTAGCAGTTTTTACAATCAGTTTATACTCTGAAGATAAATCTGATGCAGATAGTTTTTTTGAAAGAGAGGCTCCCAATTATCCTTCTCCAGATAATTTAATTGGCTGGATAGATTCACGTCAAATTACTACTTTAAACGGTGAATGGAGTTACATAGTTGACCCTATGAATAACGGCTTGCCAGAGTCATCATTTTTTGGAGGATTTCCTAAAAATAAAACCCAAAAAACAGGCATGGAATTGATTGAATACAATTTCGATACTGCAGCAAAAATTCAAATTCCTGGTGCTTGGAATGCTATAGATAAAAAACTATTTTTTTATAGAGGACCTGTCTGGCTCTACAAAAAGTTTAATTATCAGCCTAAAAAAGAAGCTATAACTCATCTCTATATAGAAGGCAGCAACTTCACTACTAAGATATTTATAAATGGTTCAATCATTGGAGAATTTGAAGGTGGCTACGTCCCATTTAATTTTGATATTTCCAAACATTTAAAAAATGGAGAGAATATTCTACTAGTGCAAACTGACAATACGCTTAATCAGTCCTCTGTTCCTACGCAAAAAACTGATTGGTGGCCTTGGGGAGGGATTGTTGGCGATGTATACATAGTCGAAACTCCGAAAAAATTTATACAAAATGCATATCTGCAGTTAAATCCAGAAAACTTCTTCGAAGCTCTATTTAAACTTGAAATGAACCAGGAGCTTTCAGGGCAAAGGATTGTGCTTGAAATTCCTGAGCTCCAATTTAAAGATGAATTTATAACCAATACTGTCGGATTTATTAGAGAAAGTATAATAATTGCTCCTAGACTTTGGTCGCCAACTGATCCAAAACTTTACAAGGTAATCATTTCTTCTGATCAAGAAATTATTTCTGATGAAATAGGATTTCGTTCCATCAAAGTGGAAGGTCAAAATATATATCTAAATAATAGTGAGATTCAGTTTAAGGGAATCGCTATGCACTCTGAGCCTATTGGAATTCCAGGCCCAGCCTTTTCAAAAGAGCATTTTCAAGACCTTCTTTTAATGGCTAAAGATCTTAATATTAATTTTATAAGAGCAGCTCATTATCCATATACTCGCCATCTAGCAAAGGTTGCAGACAGATTAGGTTTAATGTTGTGGGAAGAGGTTCCTGTTTATTGGAATATTGACTGGGATAATTCTGAAACACTGAATATCGCAATAAACCAAATTAAAAGATTAGTGCAAAGAGATCAAAATAGAGCATCTGTAGTGGTTTGGTCTGTAGCAAATGAAACTCCATTATCCTCATCAAGAATGAAATTTTTAAATACACTTCTCTCAGAGATAGAAGCTATTGATTCAACGCGATTAACAACAGCAGCTCTTTTGTCAGGTAGCGAGGAACAGTTTAAAGCATTGGTATTAGTGTTAGCATTGCAGGGAGTTAAATCTCAATGGGTTAATCCGCAAGAAAAAGCTATTTTTCAATTCATCCTAGATCAAGCAAATATACCAATTGATAGTGAATTAAATTTTTCTATCTCAATTGATGATCCGCTTGGCAAGAGTGTTGATCTAATTTCTTACAATGAATACTTTGGTTGGTATTACGTAACATTTTTTACAGATCAAATGATGATTCCTGAAGGAACGCTTAGGAAATTAATGTTCGAGGTTCTGCCTAATATCAAAATAAGCTCGGTTTTTAATAAGCCTATCCATATATCTGAATTTGGTGCTGGAGCAAAATATGGAAATCATTCAAATAAAATCTGGTCCGAAGAATATCAAGCTAGACTCTACAGGCATCAATTAGAAATGCTTTCCAATAACCCTCAAATTAAAGGAATTAGCCCATGGGTCTTCAAAGATTTCAGAGCTATGTTAAGACCGTTGCCTGGTATTCAAGATTTTTATAATAGGAAAGGTTTAATTGATGAGAATGGAAATAAAAAAGCAGCCTTCGATGTTTTAGCTGATTTTTATGAAAATAAATGGAATAAATAATTTTTATTAAAATAGTTATATTTTTTTAATAAAAAGTGTTGACTCTATTTCCTAAAGGCGTATATTTAATAGACCAACTCGGACCGACTTACAAACAACTGCAGACGGGAGTAAGAGAGAAAGAGAAGGAAGAGACGAAGGGCGAAAGCGATACTAAGAGTCGACGATAAAAAAGAGCTTAGTAACCCACCAAGGAGGAAAGAGAAAGCCTCCAAGGAGCTAAAGAGATTCTCACTTTAGACCCCTTCCAATCTCGAACTGAAAAGACAGAGCCTGGCTCTGTTTTTTTTTGCCTTATATAAGCTAACATACATAAATCAATACCATTGCTTCATTTTAAATTTTAATGGAGTATCATCCTGCCCATGCTTATTACTAAAACAAAAATTATTGCAACAATTGGCCCTAGCACAAACGAATATTCGTCGTTAAAAGACTTGCATGCTGCTGGCATGAATGTAGCAAGAATAAACATGTCTCATGCATCACAGACTGACGCATTAAAAATTATTGAGTCAATTCAAAGGGTCAATAGAAAACAGTCACAATCATTTGGTCCAATAGGCATATTGTTAGATACACAAGGGCCAGAAATTAGAACAGGTATTAACCAATCGGATATTGATCTCCAAACAGGTGACATAGTTAATCTTACAATAAGAGATGATATTGATGTGGAAACTTCTTCAATTAAAATTAATTACAAAGGCCTTATAAAAAGTGTAGATAAGGGTTCCAAAATAAGTATAGATAATGGCTTGCTTAATTTTAAAGTCTTAGCAAAAGATAATGAAAGTTTGAAGTGCAAAGTTCTTGATGGTGGAACTCTTGGTAGCAAACGTCATGTTAACCTTCCAGGAGTTAGAGTCGATTTACCATCGATAACTAAAAAAGATCGCAAGGACATTAATTTTGGAATCAAGCACAACGTTAGTTTCGTTGCTTTGTCCTTTGTAAGATCTGCTCAAGATATATCTAATCTTAGATCCATATTGAAAAGAAAAAAATCATTAATAAAAATTATTGCAAAGATTGAAAATCAAGAGGGGCTAGATAATATTCATGAAATTACGCAGGCTGCAGATATTGTTATGGTTGCAAGAGGTGATTTGGGAATTGAGACCGACCTTGCTGATTTGCCTAATATACAAAGAAGAATTATGTATGCAACTGCAAAATGGGGGAGAAGATCTGTTGTTGCAACGCATTTATTGGAGTCTATGATCCATCATCCAACTCCAACAAGAGCAGAAGTTACTGATGTTGCAAACGCAATATATGAGGGAGCTGATGCTGTAATGCTTTCAGGTGAAACCAGCGTTGGTAAATATCCCGTTCAATGCATCAAAATGCTGAAGAAAATAGCTGTTAGAACAGAACTATTTAGAACTCTGGGTTATGAAAAATTTCTTCAAGATAATTCAGACTGGCAAAATATTGCACAAGGAGCTCGGGATCTTGCAGAAAGAATAAATGCAGATGGAATAGTTGTCATCACTCGGTCAGGTCAGACGGCAAATGTAGTTTCAAACACAAAACCATTTCGAATGCCTGTTTATGCATTTACAAATAATCATGATACATACTGTCATTTAAGCATAATCGGTGGAATGAAGCCGCATTTTATAAAATCAATAATCAATCAAAAAAAAACAATCTCAAAGATCAAATCAATTTTAATGTCTGGCAAGAAGTCTAAAAAATCACTAAAATTTGTATTAATAGCGGGGGTGTATTCTGCATCTCACACTGACTCAATTCAAATAATAGCTACCTAAAATGTTTGATCAGTTACTTGAAAATACAATTTTACTATTTGTTGCGGTTGATCCAATTGCACTGGTTCCTATTTTTGCAAGTCTTACTCAAGGCTTAAATAAAAATGATATTAAGAAAATCTATATCCAAGCAACCATAGTCTCTTTTTTTATACTATCTTTATTTTACTTATTTGGAACTGCAATATTAGATGTTATGGGTATTTCTATGAGCTCATTTAAAATAATTGGAGGCTTATTTCTGGTTGCAATTGCATTTCAAATGGTTCTAGAGCAAAGACAAACTAGGCGACAGAATACAGCTGAAGTAGCTCTTGATGATGAATCTATTCAATCTCTTGCAATTTTTCCTTTAGCAATTCCCTTGATAGCAGGTCCTGGTGCAATGACTACTGCTTTACTTATAGCTGAATCGAATACAAATGACCCAACTGAGATACTAATAAATTTTACTCCGATTTTAATAATTATTATTTTAGTTGCTTTCGCAATGTGGCTGTCTGCCAGTCTTTCAAAAAAAGTTGGCCCTACCATTATTATCGTTGTGCAAAAGATCTTTGGGATATTGCTTGGGGCTCTTGCTATAGAGTTTGTAGTTGCAGGCATTATTGAATCTTTTAAATTATAAATTTTCTAAAATTTTATTACTTATAACTATTAATTTATGCAATCAACCAAAAGAGCATTAATTGTTGAAGGTGGCGGAAGCAGAGGGGTCTTTTCGTTTGGAGTAACAGACTCATTTATTCAGGCATCGTATAACCCATTCGATCTTCATTTAGGTGTATCTAACGGAGCAGTGGTTCAGCTTTGGTATCTATTAAAAGTTGCTGATTATAATTTAGACAAAATGCTTTTTTCTGCTTCAAAAAAATATGTCAGATATTCAAATATTCTATTTAATAAAAGCATTATGAATTTCGAGAAGCTTTACCAGGATGCAAATAAGGTTTTTCCAATAGATTTTGATCGATTGCAACAAAATTTAGAAAGAAAAAAATTTTATGTAGTAATTTCCGATGCTACAACTGCTAAACCGGAATATATCGAACTATCCAAAAAAAATTACATAAATGAAATGCTTGCAACTGGCTCTTTACCTTTGTTGATGAAGAATGCAGTAATGCTTAATGGTAAGCGAAAATATGACGGAGGTATTACCGATCCACTACCTGTAAAAAAAGCTTATGAAATGGGGGCTCGAGACATAACTATTATTCGAACCTATGAGCAAACTTTTGTAAGAAAAACTAAGTTTGAAAACCACTTAGCTGCTATTGCAACAAGATCGTATCCAAATATTTCTAGAGCCTTATTATCTAATGCGGCAACATATAATTCCGCACTTGAGTTTATCAATAAGCCACCAAGTGATTGTACGATTCAACAAATCTGTCCCCCAAATCGACTAAGCACAAAGCGAGCAACAACTAATCGCAAAATTATGAAAGCAGACTATTTGATTGGCATGCAGGCTGGTCAGAAATTTCTTAAAAAAAATTTGTAATTCGTAATTTTTAAAAGTATGCTGATGTAATTCATTCAAGTAACATTTTTGATTAGTTTTTATCATATAAGTAACTCATTTCCTGTTCATTTTTTAATTAGTTATATTTTTTTATATAGAGGTGTTGACTCTATTTCCTAAAGGCGTATATTTAATAGACCAACTCGGACCGACTTACAAACAACTGCAGACGGGAGTAAGAGAGAAAGAGAAGGAAGAGACGAAGGGCGAAAGCGATACTAAGAGTCGACGATAAAAAAGAGCTTAGTAACCCACCAAGGAGGAAAGAGAAAGCCTCCAAGGAGCTAAAGAGATTCTCACTTTAGACCCCTTCCAATCTCGAACTGAAAAGACAGAGCCTGGCTCTGTTTTTTTTTGTCTCAACAAAATTCCATTAAATGTATTTAATCAAATATAAGAACATATTAAGATAAATTAATTAAATCCAATACATTATGACAGTTACCATAAAAGATGTTTCTATAGATGCAGGCGTATCCATTAAAACTGTATCAAGAGTAATTAATAATGAAGTAAATGTTGCCGATTCTACTAAAAGTAAAGTTTTCGTTTCAATAGATAAGCTTGGCTTTAAACCCAATAAGAGCGCTCAAAACTTAAGAAAGAAAAAATTATATCTTGAGGGGGGTGTTTTATTAATTGATATTGGTGGAACAAATATTAGATCAGCGATTGCTGATATTGGTTCAAATGAAATAAAAGATGTAAAAAAACAAAAAATAGATTCCCTGGATTCATTTGATAAGATCTTGCAAAATTTTCTGGATAAATATCCACATATTAAAAACATAGTTTTCTCAATTGCTGGTCCAAAACTGAATGACTCTATTTCGATGACAAATAGAAAATTTACTATAGATAAAAGTAATATTTTAAGAAAATTTTCTTTAGATTCATGCCATATTCTTAATGATTGGGAGTCAATAGGCCATATTTTTTATCATTTAGAAAAGAATGAGATGAAAATAATTAATCCAGGAAAATCTTTTAATGATGTGGCATTAATTATTGGCCCAGGTACTGGGTTGGGGGCCGCTCAGATTGTTGGAAAAGAGATTGTTCTTCCAACTGAAATTGGTAACAGCTTATTTAGAATTCCCGGATTGTTAGATGAGCTTGGAATCTTGAATAATTCAACTTTTAATACTGTTGAGGACTTAATCTCTGGGAGAGGATTGTCAAGAATTTATTCATACTTTGATACAACCAAGAAGTCAGCAGAAGAGATAGTTGCAACATATAATCAGAATCAATATTCTCAAAAGAGCATAGATATATTTTTAGTAGCTTTTTCGCAAATTCTTTCTGAACTAGCTTTGATATACATGCCTGGAAAGGGAATATATATTATAGGAAGTCTAATGCGTACTCTTTATCAATTTATTGATGTTAGTATTTTTATGGATAATTTTTTAATCAATAGAAGATCAGTCCATAGAGATATCCTAGCTCAAATGCCCATAGCATTAGTTGAAAAAGAAATGACTTGTTTGCATGGCAGCTTGAATTTCATAAACAACTTAAACCAAAATCTTAACTAAGCTTTAATTTAGTTCTACTGATTTGGATTGTAAAAATATTGAAACTTTGCATAAATTTGTGAAGTTTCAAGCCTGAGATTATCACTAAAAGGGTTTGGCTCTTTGTAGAATTGAGTACCGCCTGCATAAAAAATTGTGTATGGGTTAGGCTTCCATTGAATTAAAGCCTCAAGAAAGTAGTCATCACTAAAGTCATTTTTTTCAATAATGGTTTTTGTCGATAAAGCGCCATCAATTTGATAATCCACCTCAAATCTATTAATTTCACCCCCATAGAATTCTTCATTGGTAACTTTATTTTTTAATTCTGAGTACCTATGACCTAGCGAAATCTTAAATTTATCTGAGAATCTAAAGACATTATAGAGATTGTATTCCGTTGAATCTCCAATTTCTGGGTTGTCAATTCTATAAGCTATAGATTCACCTTTTTCTATCTTAAAACTAGTAAAAAAACTTTCTGAAGGGTGGTATTGACCCCTTATTTCAATATCTCTTTGCTCACCATATCGAATGCCATTAAATTTTTCGCTAGGTTTATATTGCCATTCAATCGTTCCAGTAAAATTAAAATTTGTTTCAAGATAAATTTGAAACTCATAAAATTCCAAAATTTTTTCATTTTTAGAATTTAATCTATTTCTATTATTTAAATTAAAATTTATTTTTCTAATGGTTCCTTGAGATCTATAAGTTCTGCCATACCAATAATTACGATACTGGTAATCATTCCTGCCAACAAACCCAACATGAGCTCTGTAAGTTGGAGAAACATCTGAAAATCTTACACCCGCATTCGCTTTATCAATAGCCCACCGTAAACGAAAATTTTTTGCAACCCCCGAAAATGATTCTCCATCCATTGCATAAGTTCTACCTGCAAAAGTATCATTTGTGTCAATAAAATTAATATTTCCTTCTTGGGTATCACTCCTTGCATAATTTAGATCTAAAATATAATCATCCAAGAAGTTAATAAGACTATCGAATTCAACCACTGAACCAGATCCGCCAACATGGTAATCTCTATTTGTTGCAATCAATCCAACATGTGATTTATTTCCTAAATTTCTCTTAAGCCTTCCTATTGTTACTTTGCTTTTGCCAGCATTACCTTTATATGATCTATATTGCCCAGCTGCTAAGTATGGTGAATCAGTATCTGTGGCTTGTAATAAATATATCGTATTATTTTCACCCTGATTGATGTACTTAATTGCACCCAAAGGATTGGTAATTGATCGGGTATAAACGGTTTGCGTATCTGATTTAAGCAATTCAGAGCCTTCAAGAAAAAAAGTTCTTTTTTCAGGATATGATATGGCAAAAGTTTGATTAGCCATAATCATTGGAACATCAGATTCAATCTGAGAAAAGTCTGGATTGATTGTGTACTCAATAGATGAAGATTTTGATAGATCATATAGACCAGTTATACCAATTTCATAGTCAGGATTCTGCAATTTAAAATCTTTTACAGGTCTGCCACCATTTTGATTTAAAAAAATATAGGGATAAATATAATTTCTATAAATTTTTTCCGGTGACCCTAACAAAATTTCTTCATCTGCTTGGCATGCGTAACAAGTTTCAGCAGGTAAATTTTTAAAGGACCCAAACACGGTTTGGATGCCAGCTTGGTATGATTTTCTAATAAACCCCATTTTCCACTTTTGTACTTCTACATCAGGCAATTGAAGTTCGGAGAAGGGAATTATTAATTCAGCAGAATAACCATCATCTTGAAATGCAGTTGCTGATAGAAACAATATATCCCAAGAATCATCTGGTTCAGCATTGCTAATATGTTTTTCATCTAATTGAACGCCCAGCGCATTAACACCAATTAATATTCCATATCTGCCATCTCTGAATGGATCAGTCATAAGCGCAACATAATCCTCATTCCATGTTTCATCTCTATTTTTTAGAGTGGCTCTAATTTTTTTTGGATCTCCATAGGCTTTGATTCCAATGTACAAAAATTTTTTATCATACTTGACGTAGGCAGTTGTTTTTAATTCTGCAGGAGTATTACGAGAAGGCATTAATTCGTACTCTAAATCAAAAGTAATGGCTTTATCCCATTCACCCAATGAAAGAGATCCATCAAGTACGATGCCATTACTTAAAACTTCAGACCCTAATAAGCTGAGCGCTAAAAGAATTAATGACTTTGGCTTTACAAAATAGCTAAATCTAATTGATGTAAGTTTTATTAACATGGAATTTTTTTAAGAGCCTAATTTTAGGGCAAATAGCGCACTAATAACATAGATATTTCATATGATTTTTTGCAAAATTCATGGGAAATTGTAATGATTTCGGTATAATCACCATCATTATGGCAGACAGCAAAAAAAAACAGACTAAGGTTTACTTAATTCCCGAGAGTGAATCAAGGGACAGCCACACTTATCATTACTTGGCTATTAAAACAAAGAAGCTTGTTATTGAAAATCAAAAGCTTAGATTAAAAAAATTTAATCCTGCCAAGCAAATCCACGAGTGGTTTATTGAAGCTAAACTGCCGCCTCACAGCAAGTAATCTCTTTATTTCTTCTGTTGCTCCGTTTCATCCCGATGCTTTTTTAGGTAGGTCATAAAAGGAGTCCCGCCAGTTCCCGTGATTGAAGAGCCACCTCTGCCAAAAGGATTTTTAATTTGAGATTGCTTGTGAATGTAGGTCCCTGCATATTCAAGATGCATTGCTCTGAATACTCTGATTTCTTCAAGGCAGTCATTGTATTTATCAGTAAGTTTCTTAGAATTTTGTAAAAGATTTTTAATCATTGAGGTTTTTTCAAGTGAGGCAATAAAGTTGCGATGTTTAGGGGGCATATAATCCCTCATCTCATTTAAGTAATGTCTTAGATGATCTTTTGTATGTGAAATTTGCAATGCGCCATCTAAAGATGGAATGATGCCGCTTTGAGCCCCTGTTTCCCCTCTATAAAATTGGGGTTTATTATCAAACTGACCTTCATATATAAGACCTTTTTTAAGATCAGGGTTATCTTTCGTACCAAAAATAAATGGGCGCACACGATGATAGTAAATATATGGATCGCATTTCTCAGGCATTCTTGCAAAAATTGAATTAACTTTTTGCATTGAATCTACTATTTGTTTTAATAATTTTAATATTTCTTTTTCAGATGAATTTTTATCACATTGAGATATTTTTTTGCAGGCTTCTATGGCTCCTGAGGCAGCATCTTCTATACAAACATGAATTGTCACAAACCAATCCTCATCAACTCCACCTAAAAAGTTATTTATCAAGCCAACATTCTCTAAAGATATTCCTTCATCTTGATTTATTAAAAACCAATTATCTAAACAATAACTTGCATAACTTAAAATTGGAGGTCTTCCTTGATGTTTGGCAACTTCAACCCATGGCTTTGCAAGGGCTTCTGGCAGTTTACCATTAGGTTTAATATCACCCCAGATGTATGCATGAGCAATAAAACTCAGTTGAGACATCGCAAGTTTTAAGTCCTGCCCCATTTGATTAACCAATAGTTGCTTAATGGATAAGTCTTTCTTAGAAAGCTTATTAATTGTTTGCTGAACTTTTCCAGTCAATAATAATTTTGGCAGGTTGTTACATATTTCTTCTATTCTTGAACAAGATTTAGATTCAATTGAGAATGAAGTAGCCGGCGCTTTTTTGGGTAAGAAACCCTTCATAAAAACTCCCCAGTTTTATAAATAAGCAAACTAAAATTAGTATACCTATTTTTACAGATTTTACTCTTGTTCTTTTCTGATCAAGGTTGAAGAAATATCATCTCTAAAAATTTCTTCGTCAAATCCAGAAAATCTTTTAGCTATATGTTCAGGTATCGTGACAGAGTCAAGGCTAATAAAGTTTTTCTGAATTTTGCGTCCAAACACCAAGAAATTGATGTTATGGCTATTAAATAAATCTAACTGATTGAGCATATCTTGACGATTTAGATAAAATTTCTCATCTAATATTCTTGTTAACGTATCTGTACCAATAATAAAAACAGAATTTGGAAATAGAGCCGCCTTATCAGTAAATTTTCCTGCTTTGGTTAATACCCATTCGTGCCCATCATTAAACTGATTAAGTGTTTTTTCAATTTCATGATATGAAAGCGGAGGCTTGTCTGCATTTTGAATACATATCTCATATGCAAGACCCAATCCAGTTTTTTTCTCAGCTAATTCGCTCATAGAGTTATGCCCAGAATGAAAAGGGTTGAATGATCCAGGAAAAATTAATTCAGGAATACGATTTGATGATGATACGAAGTCAATCTTACTATCGATCAATTTAATCCAACTTTTTTCAGCTTTAACGGTCTTAATTTTCAGAGATGAACTTTCAGATATTATGTTGTTTTGAACTTCGCATGATTGAGCAATTGCGTTAATTATATGGTGAGTCACTATCTGCTCTTCTTCTTCCCGAGTTAGCTCTCCCTTTACAAATGAATAAGATAAGCTGGAGGAATATTTATAAGTTTGTATAGCGATAAAAAATTTATGCTCTCCTTTTTTTGAGTAATTTGTTGCTAGAGAAGCAGTAACTGCAACACCTAATAGATTTTTAGGGTTTATATTCGGATCAATTTTTTTAGCTGCGCTATAGGCCTTTGCAGCCATACTTAGAGTAGTGCTTAGACTGCAGTAATGATCGGGCTGTTTGAGCAGATAATAATCTAAGGATTCCTTGGCATAGGGCACATATGCCTCTAAAACTGATTTACTTGCTCCAGGAACTTTTAAGACTTCTGAAATTGCATTAGTTCCGCCACCACTTGAAACCAAAACAAATCTATATGGAGATGAGTGAATTTTTTCAATTATTTCTAAATATTGAGACATTTTAAATTTTCGTTATATATCTAAATGTTTTTGAGTGCATAATTAAATTAATGTGAATATTAGCAAGCACACTCTAGATAAGGCGTTGGACTCAGCCAGTTTTCCTGTTGTAGCAGCATTGTTAGTTCATTTTACAGGAGATATTTCAATATTAGATAAATTACCCAAGCCTAATCAAGCTGTTTTAGGAGAAATTCAGGGATTTTTATCCAATCAAGACAAGAAAATAATTAAACAAATAGCCCTCAACGAGATTGATAAATTTTTTTCTAACTCTCAGATTGAAGATCTATACATTCCCAGCAATGAAGAACTTAATGAGATGATGGATTTTATAGTGGGCGAGAGAGTTACATCAGATTATATTCCCATGATGTTGAGAGATTTAAACATTAATTCTCAAGACTCAAAGTTAAATCTTAAAAATACAAAATCAAGCCTAGAGGTACTGATCATTGGTGCAGGGATGTCTGGAATTCTTGCTGCTATTAAATTAGCTGAAAGAGGCATTAAATTTAAAATTTATGAAAAGAATATTGACCTTGGTGGCACTTGGTATGAAAACAAATATCCAGGATCTCGAGTTGATATTGCAAATCATTTTTATTCTTATTCATTTGAAGAAAACCACCAGTGGTCAGAACATTTCTCGCAACAACCAGAATTATTAAATTATTTTAGGAAATGTTTTGATAAATATGATATTCAGCGGCATACCTATTTTGAAACCCAAGTAACAAACATGAAATTTGATGAATTAACTAAATCATGGGATGTGGAATCAATATGTAATGGGAATATAAATAAGGAAGTGGTAAATATCGTCATCTCTTGCGTGGGTCAGCTGAACCAACCTAAAGTTCCAGAAATTAAAGATTTAGATGAATTTCAAGGCGATATGTTTCATTCTGCACAATGGCCAGATTATGATGTTATCTCTGGCAAAAAAGTTGCTGTAGTTGGAAGTGGCGCAAGCGCCTTTCAAATAGTTCCAAGCATTGCAAATTCTTGTGAAGAATTAACAATTTTTCAACGATCACCCCCCTGGATGTTTCCAAATCCCAAATATCATGAGGAGGTTGATGAGGGAAAAAAATGGTTGTTAGAAAATTTACCTTTCTATTCAAGATGGTACAGGTTCTTACTCTTCTATCCTGGTTCAGATCAGCTTCTTAACTCACTCTTTATTGATCCGGCTTGGAATGAAAGAGATGATTCTATTAATAAAGAAAATGATGCGATGAGAGAGTTGTTTACAGAAGCTATGCTAATGCAAATTTATGATCAATCTCTTGTTGAAAAGGTCATTCCAAATTATCCCCCTTTTGGCAAGCGAATGTTGCAAGATAATGGTGCATGGTTGAGTGCACTACATCTTCCAA
Organism: uncultured SAR86 cluster bacterium; assembly: GCA_902512655.1. Lineage (GTDB taxonomy): Bacteria > Pseudomonadota > Gammaproteobacteria > Magnimaribacterales > D2472 > D2472. The sequence goes on along the minus strand of CABXJR010000001.1, from coordinate 76,521 downwards.
ACGTCACCTTGCTTCCAGAAGGAGTTGAATGTATGAATGCTAAAGGAATCGTTACTTCTAAAAAAGAACTTGAGTTTGATACGATAATTTTTGCTACTGGTTTCAAAGCGCAAGATTTTTTTCATCCAATTAATATCGATGGAGGCTCAGGATGCTTTCATGAGATTTATGAAGATTCGCCCAAATCCTATTTAGGAATTACGTTTTCATCAATACCAAATTTTTTTTCTATGTATGGTCCAGGCACTAATCTTGCTCATGCAGGAAGTATAATCTTTAATTCTGAATGCCAAATTAATTATATTTGCTCAGCACTTGAGCATATGATTGAGCGTAATCTAAAAAAAATTAGTGTTAAGCCTGAGATTGAAAATCAATATCAAAACAGCTTTGAAAAGAGGCATAGTAAAATGGTCTGGCAACATCCAAAAGTCTCAAGTTGGTATCAAAATTCAAAAGGTAAGGTTGTCACCACATCTCCATGGAGATTGGTAGAATATTGGAATTGGACAAATAATTTTAATGGAGATGAGTATGATTTTTAAACTATTTCTTATCTGGCTGATCACCTTTAGCGCTATTACCAATGCAGAAGAAAAAAGGCCGAATGTAATTATATTTTTAGTCGACGATTTAGGCTGGGCTGATATTTCATTAAGAGGCGCTCCCATTGATACCCCAGCAATAGACTCATTATTTACAGAGGGTTTAACTTTAGGTAGATTTTATACAACTCCTATATGTAGCCCAACCAGGGCAGCTTTAATGACAGGGCGTGACCCATTGAGGTTAGGTATCTCATATTCTGTTGTCATGCCCTGGATGAATAATGGAGTTCATCCAGATGAGCATTTTATGCCAGAATCATTCAAAGCGTCAGGCTATCAAACTGCCATGGTTGGCAAATGGCATTTAGGCCACTCTCAAGAGATATTCCATCCCAATGCAAGAGGTTTTGAAAATTTTTATGGCCATATGCATACAGAGGTAGGATATTTCCCGCCATTTGCAAATCAAGGAGGAATTGATTTTCAGAGAAATGGCGTAACTATTTCAGATGAAGGCTATGAAACATTTCTTTTAGCAGATGAGGCTTCTAGGTGGATTGAAGCCAGAGATAAAGAAAAACCTTTTTTTCTATACATGCCATTTATTGCACCTCATACTCCTTTAGAAGCTCCGGATGATCTTGTCCAAAAATATAAAAATTTAGAAGATACTAGAGAGCTTACAAGAAGCGTTGCAATTGATCGCACTAGAACATTGGGTGGCTTTCTTCCTAGCGCAAGACCTATTTATGCTGCTGTTGTCGATGCTTTAGATCAGGCGATAGGTCAAGTATTAAATACCTTAGTAACTGAAGGTATTGAAGAGGAGACCTTAATATTATTTAGCAGCGATAATGGAGGAGCTGCCTATGCTGGCGGGGGGGCTGATAACTTTCCATTACGCGGAGGTAAAGGAGATACATATGAGGGAGGAATCAGAGTGATAGCCGCCATGAAGTGGAAAGGTAAGCTAGAAGCTGGAAAAAACTTTGAATCAATAATGACCGTAATGGATGTTTTTCCAACCCTTGCAAGTGCTTCTGGAATAGCGATGTTGAATACAAAAGAAATTTGGGGAAGAAATATGTGGCCCGCAATAAAAAATGGAAAAGATGTAAAGCTTAATAAAGAAGTTTTTTTTGCCTCCGAGACTCCTAATTATGGAGAATTTCACACAACGGTTTTTAATGATAAATGGAAGTTAGTTCAAGTTATAACAAGTTCATTGCTAGAGATTAATGTAGAAAATAAATTATTTGATATCACCGTTGATCCAAATGAATATAATAATTTAGCAGATGAATATCCAAAGTTAGTTGAAATTATGGCTAACAAGATTAGAGAGTGGCGAGCTCTGCATCCTATTTCAGGTGTTAGAGCTCAATTAGTTCCTCCTCCAGGATGGAGGGCCCCAAAAGATTGGACCAGTTACACTATACCCATTGAAGAGCTACAAGAAGATGCATCATTGGGTTTTGGCGCTCACGCTCACCAGATACTAGATTATTTAATCAAGGATCATGGAAGAATAGTTTATGATTGTAAGCCTGGGGATTGGGAACGTGGAAGATGCAAAGCTCCAGAAAAACCTGAAACTCATCCACATTAATGAAACAATTATTTCTATTTTTCTTAATTCTCTTTACCTGTGAGTTATTTGCTCGGCAAATAGAAGAAACTACTTTTTCGTATTGGGATAAACCTGATGCAAAGATTTTTTATTCAATGCCAGATTCTATAAACGCTAATACAAAAATTATTTTTATCATGCATGGCGCATCAAGAATAGCTAAAAAATATTTAAATGACTGGCTACCAATAGTAAATAACAGAAATGCGGTTCTAATTGCTCCAGAATTTTCTGAAGAATTTTATCCTGAGTACATATACCTAATGATGAGCACGCAAAAAGGTAAGCTTCTAAAAAATGAATCACTTTACTTAACTGATTCTCTAGGACTGCTTTTTGATTATTTTAAAGCTAAATTAAAACTCTCAACTACATCTTTTAGGTTATACGGTCACTCTGGAGGATCTCAATTTGTTCATAGGTATCTTTTACTAAGTGATGAAACAAGGGTTGAAAAAGCAGCTATGGCAAATGCAGGATTTTATACTTTTGTAGATGATCGTATTTCTTATCCATTTGGTATTAAAAATATGAATGTTTCCAATGAAAGACTTGAGTGGTTTCTTCGGCTAAAAGGAGGGGTCTTTCTAGGTGATGCTGATAATGATCCCAAGCATCATTCACTGCCCTCTATGCGCAAAGCAAAAAAACAAGGCAAGCACCGATTTGAACGAGGAACTAATTTTTTTAACGATTTGATAAAACTTGGAGTAGAAAAAGATCTTCCATTTCGATGGAGATATCAGACTGTTCCTAGTATTGCTCATGATAATGCGGGTATGAGTTTAGCTGCATCTGAGTTTTTGCTAGAAGATCTTTAGGCAATATTCCTATCAATGAATGCGTCAGCTGCTCTATAAATTTTGATCTTTCTATCTTCATTCATTCTATCAAGGGACTTTAGCATCAATCCTAGTCTAGGATTTTTAGCAAAAAACTCTCTATTATTTTCTATAAACCTCCAATATAGACCATCCACTTCATCACACCATTCACCTTTTTTATAATTTGACATTCTGAGCATGTAACTTGATCCACAGATATAGGGTTTAGTTGAAAATATTCCTCCGTCAGCATATGTACCCATTCCATATACATTTGGAACCATGACCCAGTCTGCTGAGTCGACGTACATTTCCATAAACCATTTATACATTTCATTTGGTTTGATATTTGATAGATTCATTAAATTAGAAATTATCATTAGCCTATTAATATGATGAGTATAGCCAGTATTTGCAGATTCTTTAATTGCATCATCAAGCAAAGGAATTCCAGTTTCGCCTGAATACCAATTTTCGTTTAGGCTATTACTATGAGACCAAAAGTTCATTTCTTTGTATTGTGGCATGTTCTGCCAGTAGACTCCTCTAATAAACTCTCTCCAGCCAAGAATTTGTCTGACAAAGCCTTCTAATGCATTTATTGGTATCTCATGTTCTTTTTTATTGAAGTGACTAATAGCATCAACTATGCATTCCATTGGATCTAGTAATCCAGAATTTATATATGGAGAGAGCAGTGAGTGAAAGAGAGTGGTATTTTCTTTATCGATTGCATCTTGAAAATCACCAAATGATTGAAAATAATTATCTAAAAAATTCTTCAATTGTTTCCTAGCCTCACCATGAGTTACCGCCCAATTAAAATTTTCTAAATTTCCTGCTGAATCTGGAAAGCAATTCTCAACATCAACCATTGTTAATATTGTTAACTCATCTGATTTAAGTTTTCTCCTCAGCTCTGGCCGTTCTTTTAACTGTAAGATGCTTTTCTGATTTTCTTTATCAAAATTCCACTTTCCACCTAGCGGCTTATTTCCCTCCATGAGGAGACTATATTTTTTCCTTAACCAGCGATAATAGTATTCTTGAACAAGAGAATTTTTATCTTTGGACCATTCAAAAAAACCTTCAATCGAATCAATGAACTTCGTATCTGGATGAATCTTAATTTCAATATTATGCTTGGATCCAAAAAAGATAAGTTGAGTCAAGATGCCGTGATCACTTGGTTGAGTGACATGCAGCAGATTAAAGTCAATTTTTTTATGCAAAGTTTCTAGCTCATGCATCAGATCAATCTTTCTATCTTTAGTAATTTTTATATGGATAATATTTTTAAAATCTTTTTGTAAATTTTTTTTCCGGTGCCGTAAAGCTGATAAAAGAAATACTAACTTATGCTTGTGATGTTTAAGTTGATAAAAAGTATCGCAGGGCTCATATAGCAGCAATGGATCTGAGCCTTTGATAATTGAGAGAACTTTATTATTAGTTGATAAATCGTCTGGGAATATTAATCCAATTTGCTTCATGTCATACCAGGTTCCAAGATGATAATCTTAGACCTATAAATCATTGTTAAGAGCTTTGCTTATAGATGACTCCATCTTTCATTACAAAGGTTACATTATCAACTGTTGATATATCCTCAATAGGATTTTTTTGTACAGCTATTATATCTGCAAGCATCCCTGGTTTTATTTGCCCCAACTTATCTTCTACCTTAAGGAGTTTTGCGGTTTCAATTGTTGCGCTTTTTAAAGCATCTTTATTGGACATCCCAGCATTTGTCATGAGAATAAATTCTTGCCAATTATCTCCATGTGCAGAAACACCCGAATCAGTACCAAAGGCTATTTTTACACCAGCTTTATATGCCTTAGCAAAGGTTGATTGGATTTGAGGGCCAATTTTTTCTGCCTTGGGTTTAACAAGTGCTGGAAAGAAATTAGGGATCTTAGCTTTTTCAGCCACCCAATTACCAGCCATAATAGTAGGCACATAGTAGGTGCCTCTAGCTTTCATTAAATCCATAACCTCTTGATCCATATAGGTTCCATGCTCTATTGAGTTGATGCCTGCTATAACAGCTCTTTTCATGCCTTCTTTTCCATGGGCGTGAGCCGCTGTCCATAGACCGTAATCATTGGCTGTGGTTACAATAGCAACGAGCTCTGCATCCGTGAATTGAGGGTTTTCACCAGATTTAGCAACGCTCAAGACACCTCCAGTAGCAGTAATTTTTATTCCATCTGTTCCATCCTTGTATCTCTGTCTTACAGCTTTTATAGCTTCTTCTGGACTATCGATAACACCTTCTTCAGGAGTAGGGGGTGCGTAGTTATCTTTTGGCATTCCATTGGTTGGATCTCCATGGCCGCCAGTAGTAGCGATAGTTTTGCCTGATGTAAAAATTCTCGGACCAATTGCTAAACCTTGCTTAATTGCCTCTCTGAGTGAAATAGTTTCCATACCACCATCACCAAGATTTCTTACCGATGTAAACCCAGCCATTAAAGTTTTTGTTGCTGCATTTGCAGCAAATAGTGCCCTATATTCAGGCTCAATTTTTGATTGCCTTTCTGCTTTTGGAACATATTCTTGAGCCAAATGTACATGCATATCCATAAACCCTGGCAAAACATAGGATTGCTTTAAGTCAACAACTTCATCATCCTTTTTTGGTGTTGCATAACCTTTAGTAATTTCAGATATTTTATTGCCTGCAATTTTAATGGTTACAGCTTTATTGATCTCTCCATTATTCGTATCTAGCAAGTTTCCAACATGCAAAAAAGTATCTGCATTGGTAAGGCCAGAGATTAACAGAAGGAACAATAAATCAATTTTTTTCATTTTTTCATTTTTTATATTTTGTTGATATTTAACAATACTATCTTTTGAAAAATCTTAAAAGATTATTAAAAATAATCATTTATTTAATGGATATCAATTATTTTTGAATTTAGCTCTAGTCCATTTTTATCATGAATTGAGACAGTAATTTTATTTTTACTAGGCTCAATATTTAGAACCCCAAAATTTTTAACAGGATATATTTTATCTATTAGCAAAGGATCGGTTTCTTTGGTTTTTGATCCAGATTTATTTAATGATGAAGCCGTAATTTCAACAAAATCTTTATTTTGATAAATTCCTGATTTATGTCTGTCACCAGTGATTGCAATAACTGTCCTTTTTTTTGCAGCGTTAGCGATGAATTTCAGCAATCTGTTTCGCTCTATAGGAAAATTATTCCATTTTTCATATGGGTGATTGGTAGCTAAAATTTGAATGGAAGAAAGAATCACAATGATATCCGCATTAGAGTTAGATATTGATGATTCCAACCAAATCCATTGATCTTTACCAAGAATAGTTGCTTCAAAATCCTTATTTTGTTTATAAGCATTTTTTTTACCCTTTAGCTTTGATCTAAAGTATCTCGTATCTAAGCCAATTATCTCTATCTCAACCCCTTCGATATTTTTGGATTTTTTGAAATAAATACCTTCTCTAACTCTTCTTGGATCTGAATTAGGGATATTCCAGAAATTCAAAAACATTTTTTCAGCTACTTTTTTTAAAGAATAATCCCCACCTCCATCATTCAAACCAAAATCATGATCGTCCCATATTGCTAATATCTCTTTCTCATTCATCAGCCATTTAGGCAATCTAGTTTTTTGAGTTTTATAAGCTTTCTCCATCTTGGATAGTTTCCCACTTGGCATATCTCCATAGACGTTATCTCCTAGAAATATAAATCCATCGAGATCCTCTTTTTCAATAGATGACCAAATACTCTGTTCCCGATCTTGATCAAGGCATGAGCCTAGCCCATATTTATATGCATAAACCTTTGTGGGGATAATTAACAAAAGGAACAACGATATAACTGGTATGCATATATAATTTTTCATAATATTATTATCTCATTATTTAAATATTTTAATTCTAAAGTGAAACGCTATATTAAACTTATTTGTATTGTTTTTCTTGCAAGCTGCGGGGGAGATTCCAAAAACTCTAATTTAGAATTAAGTAATTTTATTAAACCAGAATATTCTTCTAAAGAATCATCATTTAATTGTAAGTTAGTAGCAGGTATAACCCTTAACTCTGTTGAAAAATTTATACCAAAGCTTGTTAATGGCTTCCAAAAGATGGGAGGCGATGCCGAGGAATTATATTTCTTATTTCCAGTCACAGAAGATAAAACAGAAATACAATTCTTTGATCTATTGCTGAAGTATTCTGAAACTAATTCCTTGGATAGATTTAATCTTACACTTGCGGCCTTAAGTTTTGATGATATTGCTAATTGTGAAAGTTCTAAGGTTCCTAACAGTTCTTTGCGATTAACAAGTCACACTATTACTGCTTCTCCTGTAATTTCCGAGATATTAGAGTGTGAATATAAAGATGGATTTAATTACGCAACAATGAAACTTGTTCTTGAGCAATTCACCGATTCATTGATAAAAAATAATTCACCTGTAGATATACTTTATTCTGAAGAAGGGGGATCCAACAATAGTTTTCAATGGACTAATGTATTTTCATCTCTTGAGTCTCAAAAAGGTTTTGTTGAATCTTGGCAGGCATTAGAAGTTAGCAAGGAGATCCAAGAATTATTATTAGAGCAATCCACTTGTCAGTCATCTAAAACCTATCGTCGATATAAAGTTTTGTAATCTAAAAGTGTGACATCTCGTCAGCAATCTTTTTAACTCCATTGCTTACTGTCTCAACAAAAGTAAATGGAAGAAGGCCATGAATGATTCCCATGATCCCAAGTGTAATGAGAATGATTGATACCTTCATTACTCTTATTCCATGAGCAATATAATTGATGTTTGCTTTTTTTAGATGATGAAAATCAAATATCATGATTAATCTTAAACCAATTAAATAAAAATGTTTATGAAAATCTAAAAGAGCATTTAATTCCCTTAAGATTAATTCAAAGATAGTGTAATATACGATCTCTTCAAAGAGCGGCATTAGTATAATGGCTAGTATATCTGCCTTCCAAGCAGATGGTCCGAGTTCGAATCTCGGATGCCGCACCATTTTTTAATTATTCAATTAATTTTTTCCTCTGTGTTAGTCTATAAGGTATAAATATGGAGAATGATATGAGATATCTAATATTAATACCTTTGCTAATTTTTGCTTCATCATCGTTTGCTACATCTGAGCAATATGTTGTTAGAACCGAAGCAACGTTTTGTAAGTATAAACCTGGAAAAGGTTATGACGATGTAATTAAGCACGCAAAGAAATATGAAAAATTTTTAAGAGCTAATGGCCTTCAATACTCTAAAACAATCTTTACCCCTGTCATTGCTGGGCTTACCAGTGATCATGATTATGTTTTATGGGGCACTTGGCCCAATGGAGAGGAGATGTACAAAGAGTATGGGGCATTTTTAAATGATTACGATGCGAAGGGTTCTCAGAATCCTGGTATATGTGACCGCAATGTTGCTTTTTTTAATACAGCTGCATTACACATGAGAATCCCTCTTGATGAGCGAGATAAAATTCAGATGGTTGACTTTAGATCATGCAAATTCACTGAGAATGCCTCTTGGGAAAAAATTCTGAAGCTTGCTGTTGATAATGAAGAAGCAAATATTAAGCTTGGCAGGGATGGTTTTGGGGTTCATTATCTGAGACCATATCGTGGATTCGCAGATGGTAATCCTTTTGATATGATGACAATGACTCATTATTATCATCGAGGCAAAAGAGCGGAAGCAACAAAAACTTATCCAGCAATTCGAGACTATAGAAGGGACAATGGTTTTGGGGAGAGATGGAGAGAAAATATTGAATCATGCTCGCCAAATAATCTTTATGCTATGGAATGGATTTACGATACAAGTAATTAGAAAAAGAGTACTTCAAAAAAAAGAGAGGCTAGCCTCTCTTTTTTTTAATATAAGATTTTTTATCTAACTCAAATGCTAAAATATACCAATGTTTATTAAAAGCGTTTCATCGCCCATTGGTTTCTTCGATGCTTTTTATAGCAACAAAGGGCTTAGAAAATTATCCTTTCTTGGTCGGAATCGATCTAGGCATCCAAGTGATCTAAAATTACAAAAAAGCATAAATGGTTTTTTCTCTTTAAAGGGTCTGAAATATCTGCCGCCAATTGATCTTCAGGGTACAGATTTTCAATTATTAGTTTGGGATGCTTTATGCTCTATACCACGAGGAAGAACAGCGTCATATTTAGCGATTGCAAAAAAAATTGGTTCGCCAAATGCTTCAAGAGCAGTAGGTACTGCATGCAAATTGAACCCAATCCCTCTATTTGTTCCATGTCATAGAGTGATCAAGCAAGATCAATCTGTTGGGCAATTTGCATTAGGCGTTCATAACAAAAGATACTTGCTGAATATGGAGGGTGTCTAATATGATTATCTATGAGACTATTATTGAATGCCTGAATAGAGAATTTGCTGTCGAGCATTTATTCTTAGAGAATGAGAGTTCTATGCATAATGCTCCTCCTGATTCTGAATCTCACTTTAAACTTGTTATTATTTCAAACAATTTTAATGACATGTCAAATGTTCAAAGGCATCAAGCTGTATACTCCGCACTCAATAATGTAATGAATAAAATTCATGCTTTATCAATTCAAGTATTTACAATCGATGAATTTAAAAATAATCCAGTGATATTAGAATCACCAGATTGTTCTAAAAAATAATATTAGTATGAAGAAGATTTTCCAATTTATCTTAAAAAAACCACTAGTTGTAATGGTTTTTATAGTTGCTATTTTCTTCTCAGCTGCAATTGGTCTTAAGAACTTCAAGCTTGATGCATCTTCTGATGCTTTGGTTATAGAAGGGGATGAAGCCTTTAAAATTTATAGAGAAACAGGTGAAATATTTGGCAATTCAGATTTCTTAATTATTACTTTTACTCCAGAATCTGATTTATTCGCATCTGAATCTTTAGCAACTATTAAAAATCTTACTACTGCACTTGAGAAACTACCCACCGTTGATTCTGTTTTATCTATCCTAGATGCCCCAATCTTTTTTCAACCAAAAGTCCCACTTGCTGATTTAATGGATAATCTAAAAACACTAGAAACTGAGGGTATCGATCTTAACTCAGCTAAAGAAGAAATCATAAATAATCCAGTTTACTCAGAACTTATTATTAGCCCCTCTGGCAATACCACTGCAATACAGATTACTTTGCGCGAGAACCCTTTGTATAGAGATTTAATTAATAAAAGATACGACTTGCTAAATTTAAAAGGCCTTTCATCCACACAGAATTCAGATCTTCGTGAAATTAATCAACAGATTTCTCAGATCAATGATGAAGAATCAATTCAACGAGCAGATCTAATTACTAAAGTTAGACAGCTTTTAAAAGCAAATAGTGAGAAAGGGACTTTATTTTTAGGCGGCGCATCAATGATAGCCACAGACATGATGAGTTTTATTAAATCAGATTTAGCTGTTTTTGGTGGAGGTGTTGCGATAGTCTTCTGTTTAATGCTGTTTATATTTTTTCAAAATATTTGGTTTGTAATTCTCCCATTAGGCAATGCATTTGTTACAACAGCTTTTACAGCCAGCGTACTTGGGTTAATGAATTGGAAAATAAGCGTTATTTCCTCTAATTTTATTGCTCTTTTGTTGATTCTAACTATTTCATTAACTGTTCATATACTAGTTAGGTTTACTGAGATCTCACGTGACTCAGATTCTGTCGATGAAGCTATTTATAAAACCTTAAATCAGATGGTTATGCCTTGTTTATTGGCAGCATTAACTACTGCGATAGCTTTTCTTTCGTTGATTATGGGTGACATCAAACCTGTTATTGAATTTGGGAAGATGATGTCAGTTGGAATGTTTTTTGCGTTTATTTTTACATTTACCTTTTTACCGAGTGCCATGAAACTTGCAATTAAATCAACAACCACACATTCACAAGAATTTATAAATAAAATACCTATAAGATTAGGTACGTTTACCGTAAATAAAGGAAAGCAGATTAGTGTCTTTTTTCTTATCGTTACCGTCACTATGATTTATGGAATTTCAAAACTTGAGATTGAAAACAGATTCATAGATTATTTTTCTCCTGAAACCGAAATATATCAGGGTATGTTGTTGCTGGACCAAGAATTAGGTGGCACCGCGACATTAGATATTATGATTGACCAGCCGCCTGAAGAAATTTTTGATGAATCAGAATTTGATGGAGACGAGTTATTTGAAGATGACTTATTCGAAGATGAGTCAAGCGATGCATCTGGTTATTGGTGGAATAAGTCATCTCTAGGTAAAATCGAAGAAATCCATGACTACCTGAATGACATTCCTGAAATGGGAAAGGTTTTGAGCGTTGCTAGCGGAATAAAATTAGCTAGAATGATTAATGATGATAATGACTTAAATGATCTAGAGTTAGCCTTATTGCGATCAGTATTACCAGAAGATATAAAAGAAACCTTGCTCTATTCTTATATAAATCAAGATGATTCAAAAGTAAGGATTTCAGCAAGAGTTCTTGAGTCTGCCCAAACGTTGAATAGAAATGAGTTACTTAAAAAAATTAACTATGATCTAGTTAATAAATTTAATTTAGAAAAAGATCAATTTCAAGTAACCGGCTTAGCTGTTTTATATAACAATATGCTTCAATCTTTATTTTCATCACAAATTAAATCTTTGGGATTAGTTTTCACTGCGATTGGTTTGATGTTGTTGATGATATTTAGATCAATAAAAATAACATTAATTGCACTAATTCCAAATTTAATAACAGCAGGTTCTGTGTTGGGCTTATTAGGAATTTTAAACATTCCATTAGATATCATGACAATTACTGTAGCCGCAATAAGTGTTGGCATGGCAGTAGATAATACAATCCATTATCTTTATAGATATAAAACTGAGGTTGAGAACAAAAATATAACCAACGATCAAAGAATCTTAAACTCCCATGACTCAGTAGGAAGAGCTGTTTTTTATACAGCAACAACCATAGCTGCGGGATTCTCTATTTTTGCTCTTTCGAATTTCACTCCAACCGTTCTCTTTGGCTTATTTACAGCTTTTGCCTTGATTGTTTCTTTTTTTGCATCATTAACTTTGTTACCATTTCTACTAAAATCTTTTAATGCTTTTTCATCTCAGGAGCTATAGATGGCTGGACCTTTAAATGGAATTACACTTGTAGAATTTGCTGGCATAGGTCCTGGACCCTTCTGTGGAATGATTCTGGCTGATTTAGGAGCTGAAGTTATAAGAATTGATAGGTCATCTCAACATGGTCATGGCAACACAATTGATTTTCAGCATAGGTCCAAATCATCATTGACTGCAGATTTAAAAAATACAGAAACTATTGATGAGATTAAAAAGCTTCTACAAAGCGTAGATGGATTGATTGAAGGTTTTAGGCCAGGTGTTATGGAGCGTTTAGGGTTGGGTCCTGATGAATGTTTGAAGATAAATCCAAATCTAGTTTATGGCAGGATGACAGGGTGGGGACAAGATGGCCCATTAGCTAAAACTGCTGGCCATGATATAAATTACATTGCACTTACTGGCGCCCTTGAGTCAATGGGAAGGAAGGGGCAGACGCCTCCGCCTCCCTTAAATTTGGTTGGTGACTTTGGTGGTGGAGGCATGTTTCTAGCTTTAGGTATCGTCTCTGCTTTGCTTAATATTAAACAAGGTGGAAAAGGACAAGTTGTTGATGCTGCAATGGTAGACGGTGCCTCAGTGCTAATGTCAATGTTTTATGCATTTAAAGCTTCTGGTTTTTGGTTGGAGGAAAGAGAGTCTAATTTACTTGATGGAGCGGCACATTTTTATGATACCTATGAATGTGCTGATCAAAAATTTCTTGCAGTTGGTTCAATTGAACCTCAATTTTATTCAGTTCTTTTAGAAAAGTTAGAGATCTCTGACAAAAAGTTCCAAGATCAGCACAATAAAGAATTATGGCCAGAGTTAAAAGCTATTATTGGAGATAAGATAAAAGAAAAGACTCGTGATGAATGGGCAGATATATTTGATGGGTCTGATGCTTGTGTTGCACCAGTACTGAGTTTGTCTGAGGCCCCTGAGCATCATCACATGAAAGCAAGAAATTCTTTTATTGAGGTTGATGGAGTTATTCAGCCAGCTCCGGCACCTAGATTCTCAGATACAAACCCACAGATCAAACATTCTTCTGTTAAGGCTGGAGCAAACAATGATGAAATCTGTGCTAAATATAATCTAGATAGATCTTGTTTTAGCTAAAAAACTCAATAGCATTGCTTCGCGTTGCTAATTTTAATTCCTCTATTTTCATACCTATTAGCTCAGCTATTTCATTGGCTATATGGGGAAGATATTTAGGCTCATTGATATTTTTTTTTGGTTTATTGGGAAGGTTTTTAGGAATAAGGTATGGACAGTCAGTTTCTATCATCATCCTATCAATAGGAATATTTTTAATTGATTTGCGTAGTTCAATATTTCTCTTTGCATCACAGATCCATCCAGTAAGACCAATATAAGCACCTAAATCTAAATAATCATTTAATTCTTCTTGTGTGCCAGTAAAGCAGTGCACTACGAATTTAGGAAAGTTGTTTCTATTTTCTTTTATAATATTTATGAAATCTTTATGTGAATCCCTTTGATGAAGATAGAGAGGTAGGTTTAGCTCCTTTGCAATTTCTATATGTATTTTGAAGGATTTTCTTTGAACATCTGGTGGGGAAATATTTCTAAAGTAATCTAATCCAGTCTCCCCAATGACATTTGGGTTGATTGAACATAGCTTAGCAAGAAGATCATCATAATTAATTTCACGTATTTCAGTTGCATGGTGGGGATGGATCCCTGCTGAAACAAAATATTTTTCAGGTGATTTATTTTGTATTATTTTTATTGGTTTTAGATCGTTTAAACTTGCGCAAAGTAAAACAAATTTTTCTACACCCTCAAGCTCTGCATTAGCTATTATTTCCTCTAAATTATCTTTAAAAGAATCGTGAGTAAAATTACATGCAATGTCTACAAATCCAGCCATTTTTATTTTCTATCAATTACAATAATGATGTAATTATCTATCAATATGAATCAATTTGAACAATTTCAAGCAGCTTTAGATCTGACAAAACTCTCAGACACTGTTTTCTCTTTCACACCCGACCCAAAATATTTTGTTGGCAATACTCCTCATGGAGGATATCTTTTGGCATTGACGAATAAAGCGATGAAATTACTCTTACCTCATTCTAGCGCAATTAACTCAAATATATATTATCTAGATAGGACTGAACCTGAGCAAGCTGAGTTACACGTTGAAGTGCTTAGGACCTCAAGAGGTTCATCAATGGGTCAAGTTAAATTGATTCAGAATGATAAATTAACATGTCTTTACTCCGCATTATTTTCAGATTTTGAATATATGAAAGGTCATTCCGGTCTTTCTACTCCATTGCCAACGATCATTGATTCATTTCCAGAAGAAGATTTTAAAGTGATGAATTATGAGAATTTTAAATTAGGCTCTACTCCCTCATTTATTCAGCAATTAGATATGTCAGTTCATCCAGATCATGCTTGGTGGGATAGGGAAATTTCCCATGATGTTGCTGAAGCTAGATGCTCTGCTTATCTAGAATTAAAAGGAGGAATCGCAGATACATTGATTCTTTCATACTTAGCAGATATTTTGCCGCCAGTTGTTCAAAATAAATATGGTCCATTAGGTTGGGTTCCCACGCTTTCATTAACTTGTAATATTCGTCAACTGCCTCAAACAAGTAAACTATTTATCGACGGTCATGCCAAAGACATTAACAATGGGTATTTTGAGCAAGATTGTTACATATGGGATTTAAATGGTAATTTGGTTGCCACTAGCAGACAGCTCGCAAAAATCTTAAAATCAGAAGAAAAAATTTCTTCATAATAAAAAAAGGAAACCTAATGAAATTTACTGGTACTAAAAATTATGTGTCTACTGAAGATCTCAGTATGGCAGTAAATGCAACTATTGCACTGGAGAGACCTCTAATTATTAAAGGAGAGCCAGGAACAGGAAAAACATTGCTTGCTATTGAGGTTGCTGAATCTCTAGGCATGGATTTAATTGAGTGGCATGTTAAATCGACGACGAAAGCCTCACAAGGACTTTATGAATACGATGCCGTAACAAGACTTCGTGATTCTCAACTTGGTGATGAGAGAGTAAAAGATATAAAGAATTACATAAAAAAAGGGAAGTTATGGGAGGCTTTTGAATCAGACAAGCAAGTAGTTCTGCTTATAGATGAAATAGATAAAGCAGATATTGAATTTCCAAATGACTTGTTGCAAGAGCTCGATCGTATGGAGTTTTATTGCTATGAAACTGGAGAAACTATAAAAGCTAAAAAAAGACCTTTAATAATTATTACTTCTAATAATGAAAAAGAGTTACCTGATGCATTTCTAAGAAGATGTTTCTTTCATTATATTCAGTTCCCAGATCGTCCAACCATGGAAGGAATTGTTAAAGTTCATTATCCTAAAATTAAAAAGACTCTTGTTAAAGATGCCTTAGATTTATTTTTTGATATTAGAAAAATTCCTGGAATGAAGAAAAAACCTTCAACTTCTGAATTAATTGATTGGTTGAAATTGCTTATGTCTGATGAGTTACCAGACGAAATTCTAAAGAATGCTGATACTTCAAAAGCCATACCGCCTTTATATGGCGCATTACTAAAAAATGAACAGGATGTTCAGCTGCTAGAACGACTTGCATTCATGTCTAGGAGAGAACAAACCAAGTAAATGTTAATCAATCTTTTCCATACTGTCCGATCCTCTGGTGTTCCTTGCACCCTAAGAGAGCTGCTTGATTTATTGGGTGCACTTGAAAAAAATCTTGCATTTGCTGATATGGAAGATTTTTATTTTCTTTCAAGAACAACTCTTGTTAAAGATGAAAAGAATTATGATAAGTTCGATCGAGCCTTTGAGATTTATTTTAAGGGCATCGAAACCCTAGAGGATATTTTTGAAGCGCTGATACCTGAAGATTGGTTACGTAAAGCATTTGAAAAAGAATTGGACCCCGAAGAAATAAAAAAAATTAAGTCTTTGGGTGGCTTAGAGAAACTCCTCGAAGAATTTAAAAAAAGACTTGAAGAGCAAAAAGAAAGGCACGAGGGAGGAAATAAGTGGATTGGAACTAATGGCACTTCACCTTTTGGTAACAATGGTCAAAATCCAGAGGGTGTCAGAGTAGGCGGAGAGGGCGGTCAAAAAAAAGCTGTTAAAGTTTGGGAGCAAAGACAGTATCAGAATCTAGATGATTCGGTTGAGATAGGTACCAGAAATATTAAAGTGGCTCTCAGAAGATTAAGAAAGTTTGCTCGCCAAAGTACAGATTATGAGTTGGACATGGATGGCACAATCAAATCTACTGCTAGAAATGCAGGAATACTAGATATCAATATGATTCCTGAAAGAACCAATCATGTTAAGGTTTTGATTTTTTTTGATGTTGGTGGATCAATGGATCCTTATATTAAATTATGTGAAGAGCTCTTTTCAGCTCTTAAGACCGAATTTAAGCATTTAAAATATTTCTACTTTCATAATTGTGTCTATGAATCAGTCTGGGAAGACAATAGAAGGAGAACTCAAGAGAGATTCTTAGTGCAAGATATTATTAATAAATACAGCGCTGACTATAAAGTTATTTTTGTAGGTGATGCCACCATGGCTCCTTATGAAATTACTAACGCTGGAGGAAGTATAGAGCATTGGAATGAAGAGCCTGGTGGCGCAACCATCAAACGTTTATGTGATCATTTTGATAGAGTGGCATGGTTAAACCCCGTTCCTGATGACCATTGGGACTATACCTCTTCTTTATGTATTATTAGAGAGTTGATGGGCAATCGAATGTTTCCATTAACTTTAAAGGGACTAGAAGAGGGGATGTCAGAGCTATCAAAATGAATACAATTAACACTTCGCAAAGCAATGGAATTAAATGGGGCCCATTTACTCTAAGAATTCCCTTTATTCACATTAAATTTAGAGCACCAGAATTCCTTCAAGGACTTGTAATTTCTGGAGCTACTGCGTTTGCGGCTGCTCCTTTAGCTATGAAGCTTGGCTTAAGCTTTGAAGAAGCGGTAGCCCTCAGTATGGTTGCAGGAACTTTTATTTCAGCTGGCCCTTTAATTTTTGGAGAGCCTATGGCACCTGGATGGGTTACGCCAGCAGTGCCTATCGTAATGGGCGCATTGGCTGCAGCTGGTTATTATGGAGTTCCTACCGAAGGATCAGATATTTGTGTTGATGGTGTTTGTAGATACAACCCAGAAGCCTTTCAATTCATGGCAGCAATGTGTTTTGAATTTACTGCTTTAATTTTAATTCTTGGATTAACTGGCTGGGGTAAATTATTGGTTGAAAGAATACCAAATGGCTTAAAAGCTGGAATTATCTTAGGAGCTGCCTTGGCAGCATTTTATCAAGTATTTTTCGAGGATTTTGAAGCATATCTTATGCAACCTGTATCCATGACTGTTGCAATTGTTCTTTGCGTCATCACCACTTTTTCTAATCCATTTAAAAGAATTGCAGCCAAAAATAAATTTTTTGAAGTCATTGGTTCTTTGGGGTTATTACCGGGATTTGTAGTAGCTGGTTTGGTAGCTTTCCTTCTAGGAGAACTTACTTTTAATATTGAGTGGGGTTTTAAAATCCCAGCAATTATTAGCTTAATTGAGAAAACTTCCCCTCTTTATATTGGCTTACCTTCATTGCAGATGTATATCGATGCATTGCCACTAGTGATTATTGGTTACATGCTTCTTTTTGGAGACCTAGTTACCGCAACTGAAGTCTTAAAAGATGCCCAAAAGCACAGAGATGATGAGATACTGCCTATTGACCTTAACAGGTCACATCTTTCTGTTGGGATTAGAAATTTATTGGCCTCATTGATCAATCCTTTTTTTCCAACTCAAGGAGCTCTATGGACAGGAGTTCATGTTGTTGTAGCCGAGCAATGGAAAAAAGGATATAAACACATGCCATCAATCTTTGATGGAATTGGCTCATACTATTTAATGGGCATACCATTTTTGTATTTTACTCTTCCTTTTGTAACTCTTATGCAGCCATTGATGGTCATGGCTCTCACCTTGACATTAATCTTAACTGGTTTTGCCTGTGCTTATGTCGCCATGGCAATTCCAAAAAAGAATTCTGAAATGGCAACAGCTCTGCTTATAGCTTTCTTCATTACTTTTTATAGTGCTTGGGTGGGTCTTCTCATAGGTTTGTTGTTGGCAGTTTTTGTCGATGGATTTGAAGAAGAGGGCGCATGAGTCAATTTGCTCTTGAGATCACTGATCTTAAAAAAACATATGATTCTGATGTTGTTGCCTTAAAAGGGATTAATCTTTCTGTAAAAGAAGGAGATTTCTTTGCATTGCTAGGACCAAATGGAGCCGGAAAATCTTCCACAATTGGAATTATCGCATCGTTGGTCACTAAGAGCGCTGGTAAAGTAAAAATCTTTGATATTGATACTGATGAAAATTTTGCAGAAGCAAAACGCTTGCTTGGTGTTGTTTCACAAGAAATAAATTTTAATAATTTTGAGAAAGTTATTGATATTGTTACCACTCAAGCAGGTTTTTACGGTATTCCACTAAAAGATTCTAAGCTAAAAACTGAGATTACTCTCAAGCGTCTTGGTTTGTGGGAAAAGCGCAATGAACAAGCACGAACATTATCTGGCGGGTTTAAGCGCAGGCTAATGATTGCAAAGGCATTAATTCATGAACCAAAACTCTTAATACTTGATGAGCCTACAGCAGGTGTTGATATCGAACTTAGGCGAGAGATGTGGGAGTTTTTAAAAGAGATCAATGCTCAGGGCACTACTATTATTTTAACCACTCACTACCTGGAAGAAGCAGAACAATTATGTAAGAACATCGCCATCATTGATCATGGTGAGCTAATTGAAAACACTTCAATGAAAGATCTTTTAAGCAGGTTGGACGTTCAAGGATTTCTTTTAGATATAGATAGATCTCTTGATCAACCACCTTCTATTCCTAATTTTCAAATCACACTTGAAGATCCAACAACCCTAAATGTTGCGATTAAAAAAGATCAATCCATCAATCATCTCTTTGACCAATTATCAGCCCTTGGCATAAATGTTTCGTCGATGCGAAATGAATCAAATAGGCTCGAAGAAATGTTTATTGAAATGGTGAAAAAGAATTTAACATGAAAAGAAGAAATGAAATATTAGTTTCTCTGATCACTCTTATTAGAAAAGAGATTAAACGCTTTTTAAGGATTTGGGTGCAAACATTGGTGCCACCGGCAGTTACCATGTCCCTGTATTTTGTAATCTTTGGATCCCTAATTGGTCCTAGAATTGGAACCATGGACGGACTCGATTATATTCAGTTTATGATACCTGGGCTAATCATGATGTCTGTCATCACAAATTCATATGCAAATGTTGTTTCTTCTTTTTACTCTGTTAAATTTCAAAAATCTATTGAAGAATTGCTTGTGTCTCCAATGCCAAATTGGGCTATATTGGTTGGTTTTATAATGGGTGGAGTTTCTCGCGGCGTCTTAATTGGTTGTATAGTTTTTTGTGTCAGCCTTTTCTTTTACCCATCTTTCACAATTGTTAACCCATTGCTAACGATTTCAGTTTTGTTTTTAACAGCTATATTGTTTTCATTGATGGGTTTTATCAATGCTATTTTTGCAGATAGTTTTGATGATATTTCTATCATCCCCACTTTTGTCCTTACGCCCTTAATTTACCTGGGGGGTGTATTTTATTCTATCAACATACTCCCTGATCTTTGGAGAAATATCTCTATGGCAAATCCAATGCTATATGTTGTCAATACCTTTAGGGAAGGTATGCTAGGAGTAAGCGATGTATCTATTCCATTTGCATTATCAATGATTATTTTTTTTATAGCTGGTCTCACCTCAGCATGTTTATTTCTTTTGCATAGAGGGGTTGGAACTCGCCAGTGAAGATTAAATATCTAGGACAGCAATCTACACCAAAACTTGATTCTTACTCTCCAGATTTTCTAGACTCTATTCCTAGAAATAATCAGCACTTAAATAAATTTTTTGGATTGGATTATTGGAATGCTTACGAATTCTCATATCTTAATTCAAGGAATCTTCCAATAATCGAAGCATTAGAAATTAAAATTTCAATGCACTCTGCACTTACGGTTGAATCAAAATCTTTAAAACTTTATTTAGCATCTTTTTATAATAAAAAATTTAGTAATTCTGCTAACGCATATAAGTTAATTAAAAAAGATTTAAGTAAACTTTTAAATTCCTCAGTTACAGTTAGAAAACTAAATAGATTTGATGATGCTCCGAATTCCACCCATATTTCAAAATTTAGAAATAAAGTGCCAAAGAATAAGGTTATGCACTTTCAAGGTTTTAGATCTATATGCCCTGTGACGTCTCAACCCGACTGGGGTAATATTTATATTCACTCCATGTCTGACCCCATGGATTCAAAGAAATTAATTAAATTTTTGAAATCATATAGAAACAAAGGTGAATTTCATGAAGCTTGTATTGAGTCTATTTTTATATCATTAAGAGATGATTTTGAAATTGATGATTTGACTGTGTATGGAAAATTTCTAAGAAGAGGTGGTATTGATATCAATCCAATAAGATCAACTTCAAAAAATCTGATATTTAAAAATTTTAGAGATTTTAGCCAGTAATTATCTAATCTAATAGAGTTAAGATCTTCTGCAAGAGCTTTATCTTCTTCATCCATAATCTCTCCTTTATGTCTTAATAATACATCGAATCAACTATAGGGCAGTGCCAACTAAGAAAATTGTTATTCCAATTACCATGATCATCTATTTTATAGACTGTCCCAAAATTTCTTATTAAATCCCTTTGCTTTTATAAGCTTGCCAAATTGACTTGGGACTTCTCTCATCATATACAAAAGGAAGATAGCAACTGCCAATCCTTGTAATCCAGAAGAACCAAGAATATCAACCAGAGTCACAACATTACTTCTAACTTGATCTGAAAATATTGAACCAAGAATTATCAGTAAAATTAAAATTAGAGTTATCACACTTAATAATTTACTTAATGTTTTTAATAACCGCCCCATAATCTCTCCTAAAAAATAAAGTTGATTCAATCTTACTTCATCTAGAAAAAACTTACCCCCTAACTTACACCCAAAAAATTGTAGTTAATGTAAAATGCTTTACCAATCGCAGGAGAGATGGCAGAGTGGTCGATTGCGCTACCTTGGAAAGGTAGTAACTGGGCAACTGGTTCCGGGGTTCGAATCCCCGTCTCTCCGCCAGTTATCTAAGACATTCTATCTTCAAAAGATGATAATCATGTGACAAATTTCTTGCATTACATTAAAGTAAATAAATTATCATAGCTAATTATGGAAGAATTTTATAAAAATATCAGTGATGCCCTTAACATGCTTTCTGGTATGGAGAAAGATCTAAATATAAGGCATTTCACCCCAAATGAGCTAAAGGTTTTTCATACAATTATTCTTCGCT
The DNA here is from genome assembly GCA_902512655.1 of uncultured SAR86 cluster bacterium. Classification (GTDB taxonomy): domain Bacteria; phylum Pseudomonadota; class Gammaproteobacteria; order Magnimaribacterales; family D2472; genus D2472. The sequence continues at coordinate 54,915 of CABXJR010000001.1, read as the reverse complement.
CAGCGGATAATGAAGAGGGCTAAAATATCAGCGAAATTGTTCAAAATTCTGGTATGTCACGCTCTACTGTCTATAAAACCTTAAAGAAATTATCTACAGAAGGAGTTATCAATCTCTATAAATCTGAAGAAGATGGTCGCGAGTCATTGGTAGTTTTAAATAGCTTTCCTTAAGAATATCACTTTAATAGAAGTGCAAGAGTGAAAAATTTATTTATTTATTCTCTAACAGCTTTTGTTTTTTCATCAGTGTTATGGATTATGTGGTCTTTTTTTACGGTTCAATCTGGAATTGTTCCCAACTGGATGGGAAGCCTTATGTATTTACCCCATGCTGCAAGAGTTTTGATGGTGGTATATTTTGGCTGGAGATCTATACCTGGTCTCTATTTGGCAGAGCTGTGGGGCCCATATTATTTGGCAGAAGATGCATATAATTTTGCATTATGGATTCCATCAGCTATAAGCGTTTTATCAGTTTCAGCTGCATTATATGCTTTAAAATTTTTCGGATTCCCGCTTGGAACAACCATTCAAAGTCCTCTAAATAAAAGAAATTATAAACACATAGGTTTGATAACAATGATCTCTGCATTTTTTAATGCATTGCTGGTAAATGTTTACTTATCTCAAATTCACGCAAATTTTGAGCCAGTGGATGCAGACATAAACCAGGTTCTTAGATTTTTTGTTGGAGATATGCTTGGAGTTTTGGTTGTTTTTATCTTCTTAGCAACGTTTCTTAAACCAGTTTTGCAGCAATCTCAATCTAAAAGCTAAGTAGATAATATTCATTTGCCTAATGTAGTATATTGATTTTACCAGTCAACCAAACATTTAAGCATGAAGAATCCATTTCACTTAGCTATACCTGTCAATGATTTAGTTAAAGCAACTGACTTTTATGAAAACATACTTGGGTGTCAGAGAGGCAGAGCAAGTGATCATTGGATTGATTTTAACTTATTCGGTCATCAACTAGTTTGTCACTATGTTGAAAAAACTCCATCAGTAAATACAAACCCCGTTGATGGAGATGACGTTCCAGTCCCACATTTTGGAGTTATCTTGAGTTTCGATCAATTTGAAATTCTTGCCGACCAGTTAAAGAAGAAGAATCAATCTTTTGTTATCGAACCTAAAATTCGTTTTGCTGGTGAATCAGGGGAACAGCGAACCATGTTCCTTAGAGACCCTTGTGGAAACGCCCTTGAATTTAAAGCCTTTAAAAACCTAGATAGTCTTTTTAGCTCCTAGGCTTCTTGCAAGCCTCGGGTTGGAACATTGGCCAGAAGATACTGATCTATACATACTGGTTCTTTTTTTAAAAACCGTCTCCTTAATGAGCCAATTGTTATTTTCATTACAAACATATAGGTCTTCGTATGTACCAGTAATATTTAAGCCTATATTTTTAAGAGTATCGATTAAACTATATGACATAGACCAAAATCCTGAAGCTTCGTTGCTTGATAATAATTTAATAATTGGGTTTTTGCCTGTGTGTTGCTCAATCAGATGGGGATGACAGGAATAAAATTCATATTTTTTCACCATGTCTTGTGCTGAAGAGAAGATACCAAAATCTTCAAAATTTATATAAATATTTTCAGAGTAAAAACAGTCAAGGATATCAGCAGGTTTTTTTGAATCGCAGGCATTCCAATATTTGAATTTTAAATTTTTAATATTGTTTATTGCCTGAATTCTTTCAATTCTTTCGTTGATGTTGGTGCTACCACTCATTTATAACTATTTTGGTTGATTAATCATTTTTAGCCAATAGTTGACTTAGTTTTAATAATGTTATTTAATACTGTATAAATATACAGTAATATAATATTATGAATAATTTAATATATTTAAACCCTTTAGATCCAATCTTTAACGAGTATGAGGCGTTTGTAGATAAAAGTGCAGGCTTGAAAACTATAGCATTTAAATATTTCGGTGCAGATTTACAAAAAGCCATTCAATATCTAGATATTAATAGCATTCAAGAGTCAAAAGAGAGTGAATCTATCAATCTTAGCTTGGTTGAGAGTGCTGAATATTATCAACCAGAATTATTGCATTAAATAGATACATTTATCCCATTAAAACAGTATTAAATTTAAAGGATTTCACTATATAATTTAATTAAATGTCGCATACACAGATTACTAAGGGGATTTGTTTGTGCTTGTTTTAATACCCTTGCGCAGGAGGTGATCTTATTAGTATTTATATTAAATTAGGAAACGGAGGGTTCGCCTTTTGACAAGAGGTGAATTTCCGAATTCGCCTATCAGACTTATCTAACTCTGATAGTTTGAAGCCTCTTTCGAGAGGCTTCTTTTTTAGTAATTTATATTTAAATTATTCCCCTAAACTTTTTCTATTAGTTTAAAATTCACAAACTTTTTACCTCTAAATTTGATTATGGAATTCAAAGATTGGATCTTGCTTATTGCCTTGGCAGCAATTTGGGGAAGCGCTTTTATGTTTATTAAAATCTCAGCTGTAGATTTTGGGCCTATTTTATTAGTCACTTTAAGATTACTTATAGCAGGTTTAGTATTCATGCCGCTTTTATTAAGGCGTAAATATAGATTATTGTTTAAATCTCACTTACCTGGAATTTTTATTATTGCAATAATTAGTAATGCTTTGCCATTTACGCTTTTTGCATTTGCTTCTCTTGGTGCCACATCTAATATGCTTGGCATATTGAATGGGACCACTGCATTCATTACAACTGTCATTGCGTATTTTTGGTTAAATGAATCTATTTCAACAAAGCAGGTGATTGGTCTAGGTCTTGGATTTATCGGAATATTAATATTAGTTAATCCTGCCAATGGATCAACGACGATTCTTGCAAGCATATGCGCCTTAATTGGTTCTATCTGTTATGCCTTTAATGCAACTTATTTACAAAAATATCACTCTAATTCAAATAAAAAAGTTCTAATCGGTTGGTCTATGCTTTTTGGTGGTTTAATGATGATGCCAATTGCAGCATTTAATTTACCTAATGCTCTACCAAGTATAAATTCTTTTTTAGCTTTGCTTTGGCTTGCAGTTGTCTCAACCGGCATTGGCTATTTAGTTTTTGTACGATTGATTGACAAAATTGGTGCTGTAAAAACAGCAACTCTGACATATTTATTGCCAGTATTTAGTATTATATGGGGAGCTATTTTTCTAGAAGAGCAAATAACTTTAATTATTTTTGGCGGTTTTATTTTTGTTATGATGGGAATGTATTTTGCCAACACTGTAAAAAAATAACAATCTTAGAAAGCCTATGACTTATACAGAAGAATTACTCGCTAAAGCAGATGAGGTTATTCCAAGGGTAACATTGGATGATTTTAATAATGATTCTAATGCAAAAGTAATGATAGATGTAAGGCAGCATGAAGAGTTACAAGCATCTGGGTCCGTAGATGGTTCCATGCATGTCCCAAAGGGAGTTATAGAATTTAGGTTAAATAATAATAACGATATAACTTTTGATACCTCAATTTATGTTTTTTGTGCTGTAGGCATAAGATCAGCAATAGCAGGGTATAACTTAAAAAAAGTTGGGTATAAAAAAGTTTTCAATTTAGTTGGATTTCAAGATATTCTAGATCAAGGAGCTGAAAAGCAACTTTTAAATTAATTCAGGAGTAGGGCATATGTTTAGTCATATTATGGTTGGGTCAAATGATATTGAGGCATCAAAAGTTTTCTACGATGCGGTTTTGGGCACTCTTGGGTGCAAGCCAGGAATCTTATCTGTTAATCCAACAGGCCAAACAAGATATTTATATATTCATGAAAACAATATGTTTATTGTCTCTGAGCCTATTGACGGCGAACCATCATCAATAGGTAATGGCAGCACTATAGGTTTCTTAGTTCCTGATGAAGATACAGGTAATGCATGGCATCAGGCAGGTATAGAAAATGGTGGTGAAACATGTGAAGGCCCTCCAGGTATTAGAGATGTTAAAAAATTAATGGGAACTAATATGTATTTAGCATACCTCAGAGATCCCTCAGGAAATAAAATCTGCGCTCTTAAAAGAATGAACTAGAATTTTTAGTGGCACGCCCGGAGAGATTCGAACTCCCGACCCCTTGGTTCGAAGCCAAGTACTCTATCCAGCTGAGCTACGGGCGCATTAGTTTCAAGATTATAAAATGATAACCTGAAGACAATCAGAGAGCCATGAATTTATAGGGTTGTACAATTTACATTACCCAAACATAATATATTTGAGATATGCATTATAAGGAGAAGGCATGTATAGAAATGTAACTTTGATTTTTATTTTTATATTTTTTTCTAGTTGCTCTGAACCTATTGAAGAGATTGAGGCTGATAGCTTTCTTAATATTGCGGGTGCTAGAGTTGGTCTTGCTAGTCAGCAACCAATAGATTGGGACTTTCAGGCAGTGGATCCATATTTTAACATTGATCCAAAAATGAGCTCTTCAAGAGTGCCATTGTTTGGTGATTTGCACGTGCATACTACCTATTCTTTTGATGCTTATATATTTGGAACCTTAGCAACACCAGATGATGCTTATGAGTTCGCTAAGGGTAAGTCAATTAAGCATCCTGCTGGATTTGATGTAAGTTTAGATAGGCCTTTAGATTTTTATGGCGTTACTGATCACGGAACGTTTTTAGGTCAAGTTGCTGAGGCTGCAACTCCAGGCACACCTTTTTATGATGCCCCATCTAGCGTGCAAGTTAATGATATCAATAGCCCAGAAAATTTAAATATATCAACTATCCCAAGAAGAACTGAAGCTTTTGGAGGATTTTTAGTTAATACAATAACTGCTTTAAGAGAGAGAAAGCTTGATATCCGATATTTAGACAGTGTAAGCAGAAGAGCTTGGGCTGATACAGTGGCAGCTGCAGAACGACACAATGACCCCGGAAATTTTACAACCTTTATAGCCTATGAATACACTGCTTCTACTGCAGATATGGGTAATCTTCATAGAAATGTAATCTTTAAAGGTAATGGCAATCGTATACCTTCAGTTCCCTACAGCAGAGCTAACTCCAATGACCCAGAGGGTTTATGGAAATGGATGGATAGAATAAGAGAGGATGGCATTGAAAGCTTGGCCATCCCTCATAATTCAAATGGATCAGATGGTTTTATGTTTGCTTTAAAAGACTCATACGGAAATCCATTAACCAAAGAATATGCTGAACTTAGAATGCGTAATGAACCTATAGTTGAGATTACACAGGTTAAGGGCACTTCTGATACTCATCCAGCTCTTTCTACCAACGATGAATGGGCGGACTTTGAGATCATGCCATTTAAAGTTGCAACACAAAGCTACTCTGAGCCTAAAGGAAGTTATGTGAGAGATGCTTTGTTGGAAGGGATTAAAATGGAAGAAAAAGAGGGTTTTAACCCATATAAATTTGGCTTTATTGGTTCGAGTGATACGCACACAGCGGCATCCTCTCAAGAAGAAGATAATTTTTTTGCAAAAATAGGTTTATTGGATTCAAGCGCTGCTTTGCGCGGAACTATTCCAATGACTGATCCTGCTATTTTGGAGACTGATCAATCATTGACTGAAGTTGATGGAAAAAAATACATGAATTCATCGGCAATTACCTGGGGTGCATCTGGACTTGTGGGAGTTTGGGCTGAAACAAATACTAGAGACAGCATTTATGATGCTTTTAGACGCAAGGAATCCTTTGCAACGTCAGGCCCTAGGATGACCATACGTTTTTTTGCTGGTTTTAACTTAGATCAAAGCAAGATCAATGATGCTGATTTGATTGATCACCTTTACGCAAATGCAAAAACCATGGGCGCTGATCTAGATGGCGTAGGGCAACAAACACCTAGCTTCTTTGTTTGGGCTGTGCGAGATGCCTATACAGCACCGCTACAAAGGGTTCAAATTATAAAGGGTTATGTTGATGCCAGTGGTAAACCTCATGAACAAGTCTTTGATGTTGCTTGTTCAGATGGAGGCGTGCCTGATCTTAATAGTTTTAGATGCCCAGATAACAATGCGAAAGTTGATATTTCAAGTTGCGCATTCTCTAAAGATGTTGGAGCGGTTGAATTAAAAACCTTTTGGAGCGATCCCACTTTTGAAGTTGATCAAAGAGCTTTTTATTATGTTAGAGCATTAGAGAATCCAACTTGTCGATGGAGCACTTGGGATGCGGTGAGAAATAATGTTGAGCCAAGACCTGATATGCCTAAAACGATTCAAGAGCGTGTTTGGTCATCACCCATTCACTATATTCCATAAAGCTTAATTACTCATGAAGAATCTATTGGTGTTTTTCGCTATATGTTTTTTGTTTTCAAGTCTTACATATGCAGAAAACTTCAAAAATACTGATGAGCAGCTCAATGAAAAAACTTTTGGCCAATTTATGTCCTGGGTCTTTGATGGTAAAGAAAGCCCAGAGAGAGCAATCATTGAGACTTCCAATGAGTGGCAACAGCTAATAATCAATCAAAGCAACTATGCTGTTTGGATAGGACATGCAACATATCTCATTAACAATGGTGATATAAATATTCTTACTGATCCTATCTTTTCAGAGCGCGCTTCACCAATTGGTTTTGCTGGGCCAAAAAGGATGATTCCTCCAGCTATGAATCTAGAAGATTTACCAAAGATAGATGCTGTGGTTGTTAGTCATAATCATTATGATCACTTTGACATGTGGTCACTTAAAAAATTACATAAGCTTAATCCAGAAACTATTTTTATGGTTCCTGCCGGAGATAAAAAAAGATTAATTAAGGCTGGTCTTACTCGAATCTTTGAGATGGGCTGGTGGGATACAAAACAAATAAGCAAAACTAATTTTCACTTTACACCTGTTCAACATTGGTCAAAGCGAGGTTTTTTTGATCGCAATAAGAGTCTGTGGGGCGGTTGGTTTATGAAGACAGAAGATTTATCTTTATATCATGCAGGAGACACAGGGTATTCCAGTGACTTTAAAACCACCTATGAGCGTCTTGGTGCACCGGATTACTCATTTATACCTATTGGAGCTTATGATCCTCGCTGGTTTATGAAGGACTCTCATGTTAATCCAGAAGAGGCAATACAAATTGCTTTAGACCTAAAGACCCCACATTCATTTGGTATGCACTGGGGAACATTTATCTTAACCGATGAGCCTATACTTGAGCCCCCAGTAAGATTGAAGGAAGCTCTTAAAGAGCAAAACTTAGAATCAAATTTTTTTATATCTCCTAAGCCTGGAGAGATTCTTGAACTTACTAAATAAGTTTTATAATTACGCTATGAAACAATTAAATGTATTTGGTGAGCAATTACCAATTTGCTGCGAAGACCCCATGACAGGGTTCACTCGTTCTGGTTCTTGCGAAACCATGGATCAAGATCATGGCATTCACACAGTTTGTGCTCATATGACGGATGAATTTCTAGCTTTTTCTAAGGCTCAAGGCAATGATCTATCTACTCCAATACCTGAGTATGGCTTTCCTGGTTTAAAGGAGGGGGATGACTGGTGTTTGTGTGCACCAAGATGGGTAGAGGCCTATGAAGCAAACTGCGCACCTAAGATTTACTTAACTAAAACTCATGAGAAAACTTTAGAGTTAGTCCCTATGAAAATTCTCAGAGAATATGCGTTAGATATTAATTAATAACTAATAGGTATGATTATTTTTGTAGAAACCCTCAATAGTCGGCATTTTTTAGTAATTAATAAATTTAAAAGTAATTTTTTTATACATAATGTTAGTATTAAGCTTTAATTAATATAAGGAGAATGAATGAGGGATATATTAGTAATTAGTGCATTGATGTTTGGTTTTACTGGGGTCATAGACGCAGCTCAATCCAAGGCTGAATCTGAGGTTGCCATGGCATTTACAAAATATTTTGATGCTAGGGAAAATCAGGAATGGGATACTGTTGCAGCAATGGAAAGTGCCTCAGGAACATTTAACACCAATTCAGATGGCAGCTTTCATAAAGCATTAGCTAAAACAACTGCAGCTCAATGGAAAGCTAGCGGACAAGCAGGTGTTTTAAATACCTATTATCCAGAATTCTCAGAGCTTGCTGACGGAGTTGTCTACGTTAGGTTTTACTATGAAGGAATTGCTAAGAACGGTTCTCAAGCTAGTGACTATAGAACAAGGGTCACACAAAATTGGGTAAAAGAAGGTGGAAAATGGGTTGTAAAAACCCAACATTATTCTCCAGCTCAATTTGGCGGAGTGCATATAACTGTAGCCTCAGATTTTGAGGACTAATTAATTTTATTGGGCCTCGGGCAATGCTTGGGGCCTATTAATCCAAGGCAGTGCCAGTATATTTAAAATAGAGTAAATCATTAGACTAATTGCTACACCAGTAAGGCTCATTTCTAGGTAAACATAGATACCAAGAGCTAAACACAAGATCAGTCGAACGATCTCTATAGCAAAACCTTCTTTACCATCAAGCCAAAGTGAAGTGGAATACATGGTAAATGCCATCATGCTGATGGCAATCCACAACTGTCCATAGTTTAATTTACCGCTTTCCAACAATACCAATCCTACTAGGCTCAACGTAAAAAATTGCAAGAATGCATAGAACTTAATCTTGGTTGGAACATCAGGATTATATTTTTTAAATGTTGTAGGATTAAATTCATCTTTGTCTGCTTGGATAGATAGGGTGCTAGGCTGCCAACCTGTTCTCGCAAAGGGCACAAAGAATTTTTCTTTCCAGTTTTGTGCATACCAGATATCTTTGACCATTTTCACATAGATGTGAAGATTTGCCCAAACGGGATTAAAAGTATTAATACTGCCTCTGATACCGTAGATGGGTGCCTCACGATATTCTTCCTCTTTATAGGTGCCGAACATTCGATCCCAGATAATGAAAACTCCTCCATAGTTTTTATCTATGTAGATTTCGTTTTGTGCATGATGAACTCTGTGATTTGATGCAGTAACAAAGAATCTCTCATACCAACCGAGCTTTGGAATATGCTCACTGTGCACCCAGAATTGGTAGATGAGATTGATTGAAGCAACACTGATAAAGACATAAGAGGGCACGCCAATTAAAAAAACTGGGATAAAAAACACCCAAGTTACAAAGGCACCGGTTCCAGTTTGCCTTAAGGCAGTGCTTAGGTTGTAATCTTCACTTTGATGGTGAGCGACATGAGATGCCCAAAAAATTTGTCGCTCGTGACTGATACGATGAAACCAATAGTAAAAAAAATCATATACAACAAAAGCAAATATCCACACAAAGGGTGAGCTAGCATCCATTCTCCATAGATCATTATGTGTCTCAATTAGATAAAAGATATATCCGCCAAAACTAATAATAATTAGTTTATTTGCAGATCTTAATGAACCCATAAACAGGCTGCTAATGGCATCATTCAATCGATAGGTATTATTTTTCTTGATAATACCGTAGGTAAGCTCGATCAAGATGGCAAGCAAAAAGAATGGCACTGCGTAAGGTACGTAATCCATTGCTAAATTATAGAACCAGGATGTTTAAAAGTAATCTATTAAGTCTCAGGATGATTTTTGTGCATAGCCGTAAATCTAGAGAAAGCCACGCGTTTACCGTTATCGTTAGTAATATCGATATTCCACACTGAAGTTGATTTACCTATGTGCACTGGAGTAGCTTTAGCGTATACATAGCCATCGGTTGGAGAGGAGATATGATTTGCATTAATCTCAATTCCAACAGGATATTTTTTGGTGTTATCCATTGAAAGTGCGGCAGCTGTGCTGCCAATGCTTTCAGCTAGAACACAGGAAGCACCTCCATGCAGAATTCCATAAGGTTGTTTGGTTTTTTCGATCACTGGCATTCTTCCGATAATAAAATCATCACCAATTTCTACAATTTCTATATCAAGATGTTTGTCCATATTGATGGATGAATCTTTGAACTCTTCGATACAAATAGGATGAAACCAGATAGATTTTGACATGGGAGTATTTTATATGAATGTTGTTTTAATAAAAGAGCAAGAGTATTTGTTACACTTACATTTTTTAAGACACCATAGATGCTTTCATTTACAAATCTAGCTTTGCGCAGAGGCCCGAATCTCTTATTTGAAGATGCATCATTTGTGATCCATCGAGATAAAAAAGTTGGCTTAATTGGAGCTAATGGCGCTGGTAAGACAAGCTTATTTAAGATGATTACAGGTGAATTAGATGTCGAAGAGGGGTATTTAGATTATCCACAAGATTTAAGGATCTCTTATTTGGCCCAAGAGGTCCCTGGTACTGATGAAGTTGCGGTGCAATATGTTTTAGAGGGCGACAAGCAACTTATTGAAATTCAGGAAAAGATTAAACTGGCAGAGGCCAATGAGCAATTTGATAAATTAGGAGAGCTGCATGCTATTTATAACTCTATAGATGGTTATGCGGCCTTATCCAAAGCAGAGCAATTGATGATCGGCTTGGGGTTTGCTCAAGCAGATCTCACCAAAAGCGTAAAAGACTTCTCAGGTGGCTGGAGAGTACGTTTAAATCTTGCTAGAACATTAATGCAGCCTTCTGATTTATTGCTGCTTGATGAGCCGACCAATCACTTAGATTTGGATGCCATTGTCTGGTTGGCTGATTGGATAAAATCTTTTAAAGGTGCCCTCATACTTATCTCTCATGATAGGGAATTTTTAGATGAATGCGTCAATACAATTGCTCACATTCATCGCCAAGCTATTGAGCTTTACACTGGCAATTACTCGCAATTTGAAGAGGTGAAAGCATTGCGATTAGCCGAGCAAGCTGCAACATTTAAAAAACAACAAAGAGAAATTGCACATATGCAAGATTTTGTTAGACGCTTTAAAGCTAAGGCAACCAAGGCACGCCAAGCACAAAGTAGAGTCAAGGCGTTAGAAAGAATGGAAGTGATTGCTCCTGCACATGTTGATTCACCTTTTCATTTTAGTATCCCGCAAGCAGACAAGATCTCAGATCCACTATTAACATTGGATGAAGCGACACTGGGATACTCTGAGCCGGTACTTCAAAACATTAATCTTAGCCTCCATCCTGGCGATAGAATAGGTTTGTTGGGTCCCAATGGAGCTGGTAAGTCAACCCTCATGAAAAGTTTAGTCGGAGCCATTTCGTTGCTGGATGGGCATAAGTTTGAGGGCGGTAACTTAAAAGTGGGTTATTTTTCACAACATCAGGTTGATGATTTGGATTTATCTAAAACCGCTTATCAATACATCCATCAATTGGATACTGAAAAAACAGAGCAGCAAGTTAGAACGTATCTTGGAGGATATGATTTTAAAAATGATAAGGTGAAAGACCCAATCAACCTTTTTTCTGGGGGAGAGAAGGCAAGGCTGGCACTTGCGATTATCGCTTATCAAAAACCCAATTTACTGCTCATGGATGAGCCAACCAATCACCTTGATATGGAGATGAGGCAAGCATTAACCATGGCTTTGCAATCCTTTGGGGGAGCCATCTTGCTTATCTCACATGACAGACATTTATTGGCAAACAATGTAGATCAATTTCTATTAGTTGAAGATGGAAGTCTTAATGTGTTTGATGGTGACTTGCATGATTACAGCTTAAGGATCTTAAAAAATTTAAATAAAGCTCAACCGGGCAAATCAAAGAAAAAAGAAAGCCCAACAGAAGGTGCCAACAAGAAAGCTGAGCAAAAAATTATTCGTCAACTTAAAGGAGAAATCATGTCAGCTGAAAAGAGACTCAAGCGACTGCAAGGAAAGATTACTGAGGTTGAAGCTGTCTTGCAATCACCTGATACTTACGACGGTGACTTTCAAGAAGATTTGCATGATTTGATTAGAAACCAATCAGAGTTGAAGTCTGAAATCGATGAAGTTGAGCAAATCTGGCTTAATCTCAGCGAACAATTAGAAGCTGTGAATTAATTTAAAATTTAACTGGCATTTCCTGTATCGCATGCACAAAATTATTTGGTGCCACTTTCCAATCTCCACTCATATGAATGTTAGGAAAGCGTGTCAGGATTTGCTTGTAAGATTCTTCTAATTGCATCAAAGCAACAGGTTTACCAATACAGGTATGCCTGCCTATACCAAATGCTAAATGTTTATCAGCATTAGCTCTTTCAATATCAAATTGATCTGGATTTGAAAAGATTGCTGGATCTCTATTAGCAGCTCCGTACCACATGACAACTTTTTCACCAGGACCCATCTTTTGTCCGCCTACTTCAGTTTCGCACATTGTGGTTCTGCGCATATGCATAACTGGAGAAATCATGCGAATACATTCTTGTAGGAAATTTGGCATTAACTCTGGATTATCTATGAGCTTTTGCTTTTGCTCAGGATTTTCAGTTAATAGCTTGATAGACCCACTTAAAGTGTTTCTAGTGGTGTCATTGCCAGCAAAAATGATCAGCAACCAAGAACCATCTAGAAACTCAGGACTTAGTTGATGACCTTCTAATTCTGCATTAGCAATTGCAGAGAGCAAATCATCGGCAGGATCTTTTCTCTTGGTATTCATGATGTCTCTACCATACTCAAACATCTCATCGATCATATTATTAAACATATCAATCATGTCAGAATTAACTGGTTGATTGTTTTGTTCGCCTTCTTGCTCTTTTTTCATTTGTTCTACTTGTATGTATTGAGCTAATTCTAAAAATTCCATCCAGGTTACAAGTTTAGGTCTATCAGCCTCTGGGATACCCAAAATTTCAGAAAGAGTAAAAATAGGTAATTGCTGTGAGAAAGCGTTAACAAAATTACAATCTTGGCTGGTGTCAATTGCATCCAAGAGGGAGGTAACTTTTGCTTGAACTTTAATCCTTAGGTTGGATACATAATCAGGTTTGAAGAAGGGCATGTGCTCTCGTCTTAGATTGATATGCATATCTCCATCCATATTTAACATATTATCAACTGCAGATCTCCAAAGCTTAGGATGTCTTCTATCTTCACTTCCAAGAGTGATCATAGTTCCCGTACCTGCTTGTGATGAAAAAGTTTTTGGATCAGAGGAAACTTTCAAAATATCTTCATGTCTTGTAAGCGACCAAAAACCTGGTTCAGGATCATTAAAAAAAGGTGGGTGCAAAAATACAGGTGCTTCTTCTCGCATTTTCTTAAAATGCTCAAAAGGCTGTCCTTGAGTGAAAACATCTAAGTCAGTGAAATTAACTTTAGATTTCCAATCATTTACAGGTGGATACGCATTAGAGCTAAAAGTTTTATTAGCAATAGCATTACTGATTGAAATAGGTTCACTCATCAGTCAATTACCTTCATTTCTCCAAGATTTAAATTCCTAATTGGCTCTTCAATTTTGCTTAGGTCCCCAACAATAAGCCATATCCATTGATCAGGTTTAATATATGATTGAGCCATATTTTGAACATCCTCTAACGTAGGCTCATCTAAAAGCCTTGGCAATTGATTTAAGTAATCTAAATCTCTGTTATAGGTCACTATCCCAGAAACACCGCTCTTCAAAGCTCCTAAAGTTTCAAATTGGCCTGGTAGACGGAGTGTTTTGGACGCCTTACCTTTAGCTAATTCAGCTTCAGTAACGGGAGTATCGCTGAGATAAGCAGCATATTCTTTAACTATTTCAGTTATAGATTCCGAGGTTTTATCCGTTTGCACTGGTGCAGTGACGAGCATAGCTCTTTGACCTTTTGCAGAAGCCAATCTTGTGCGCACACCATAGGACCAGCTTTTATCTTCTCGAAGATTCATATTGAGTCTGGATGTAAAACTGCCACCAATTGCATAATTCATGTAATCAAGCTTAATCTCTTCATCAGTTGCTGAGGGTGGGAGTAATTGTCCAGCCACGATGAAGGATTGTTGCGCATTTGGTTTATCTATTAGGTAAACAGTTCTTTGAGTTGGCAAAGCAATGGTTGTTAAAGCTTTTAGTTTGGTTAGGGAGTTTCCTCTCCAACTCCCAAACTTATTTTCTAACAAGTCTACTAAGGTCTCTAAATCAATATCTCCAGCAACTGCAAAAGTAAGATTATCCGGACTCAGAGCTCTTGCATGAAGATCAATAATATTCTTGCGAGTAATGCTTGAAATAGTATTCGATAAACCGCTTCCAGTGAGAGGTTTGCCATAAGGATGTGTATCTCCATATAGTAATTTACCAATATTTCTATAAGCAATTGATGCTGGCCTATTTTCTTCTTGCACAATAGATGCCAGGGTTTGGCTTTTAATGCGGTCAATTTCAGCTTGAGGGAAGGTTGGGTTTATTAAAGCTTCCTTGGCTAAATCTAAAGTATCTGCAAGATTTCCTTTAAGACTTGATAGTGATATCACTGAAGTATCAAGACCAGAGCCAAAGCTTAAATTAGAGCCTAGTGAATCTAACGCCTCATCAAATTGCAGGGAAGAATATTTTTTAGTTCCTTCATTGAGCATGTCCATCATGAAGTTAGTGAATCCAAGCTCATCATTATTTTCTTGAGCATATCCAAAGTTAAATTGAAAATTCATTTCAACTAAAGGCACATCTGATCTTTGCGCAAGAACAATTTTTGCTCCATTCGATAAAGTAGCAGTCTGCAATGTTGGAAATTTAAATGATACTTTTTCTGTGGGATAGGGTACACCTGTTGAGCGATCTACCGACTTATCATTTAATCCATATTGATCTGAAGGTAAAATGGTCAGAACATAAGGCGTATCATCAATCCACTCAGCAAAAGTTGTTTTTATTTTTGATGAGGTTGCTGCATCTAAGTACTTAGCAGATTCTTGATAGCATCCAGGATTACCTGTGTAGGTTTGACAGGTTGCCAGTAAATCTGATTTACCACCAAAACCACCTATCCTTTGTATGCCTCTTATAAATCCAGCAATTGCCTTAGTTTTCTCTGCTTTTAAAAGTTTTGCGCTTGGCCCTTTTTTTATAAATGTCTCCATCACCTCATCCATCGATTGCTCAACAATGGCTGGGTCAACTCCGGCAACAACATCTGCAGTTATAAAAAACATGCCTGCAATTTCTCGATCATAATAAAACGAAGAAACGTTGGTAGCTATCTGCTTTTCATAAACAAGTTCTTTGTAAAGTGGGGAGTTTTTACCCCCTACTAAGATGCTAGAAGCCAAATCAAAATGAGCTGCTGCTTCTGTGTCTCTTTCTGGCACATTCCAAATTTTATAAATCCTTGCCTGTGGAACATTATCAAACATAATCTCTCTTTTCTCTTCCGTGCGTTTTGCAATCCATCTTTCGGGCTTAATCAGAGGAGGACCAGCGGGTATGTCACCAAAGAACTTAGTGACTTTAGCTTTAGCTGTCTTTAAATCAATATCTCCAGCTAATGCAAGAACAGCATTATTTGGACCATAATAAGTTTTAAACCAGTCTTGCACATCTTCTAAGGATGCAGCGTCTAAATCCTCCATAGAGCCTATGACAGACCATGAATATGGATGTCCATTTGGGAAGCCCGATTCACTAATTCTAGTGAAGGCTTTGCCGTATGGCTGATTTTCACCTTGACGTTTTTCATTTTGAACAACTCCTCGTTGCTCATCTAGTTTTTCTTGATCAACAACACCAAGCAAATGACCCATTCGATCAGATTCCATCCACAAAGCTAAATCTAATGCATTAGTTGGTACATTTTGAAAGTAATTAGTTCTATCTGAATTGGTGGTTCCGTTTTGGTCTGTTGATCCAATCTTTTCAAAGGGCTCGAAGTATTCATTATTATAATTTTCTGTTCCATTAAACATTAAATGTTCAAATAGATGAGCAAAACCAGTTTTACCAACTTTTTCATTTTTTGATCCAACGTGGTACCAAACATTAACTGCAACCATGGGCACTTTTTTATCTTCATGCACTATTACGGTCAGACCATTATCAAGTTTGAATGACTCGTATTTAATTTCAGGAAGATCTTCAAGCAACGAAGCTTGTATTGAAAGAATAAATATAAAATTAAGCGTTAAAGCATTAAAAAATGTTTTCATTGATATGTGCTCCATAGGAATGTAAATATATTTTATACTTTAGTTATCTGAATAAATATATGAACATGGAAATTAGTAAAACTTATTTTTTAGTGCTTCTAGGAATTTCAATTCTTATTACTAGCTGTTCAGACACTTTGAGTGGTACAACTGATGGCAGATTAAGGTATTGGATTTCAACCCTTTCATCTGATGAGTTTGAAGGAAGGGCACCAGGCACTGAGGGCGGTAAATTAACTAAAAACTTTATTTCAAAAACATTTAAAGATATGGATTTAGAGCCAGTTAATGGTAGTTATTTTTTAGAAGTTCCCACTTCAGAAATTACGTTAAAAGATTCTTCCTACCTAACGCTATCATTTCGAGGCAATGATCAAAAAATGATTGCAGGTAAAGAAGTCATTTTTTGGACTAAACAGGCTAGGGAATACAGAAAAATTAGAGATAGCGAGGTTGTTTTTGTTGGATACGGAATCGTTGCTCCTGAATATAATTGGAATGATTATGAGAGTGTTGATGTTAGGGGTAAAACGGTAGTCATCTTAGTAAATGATCCAGGTTTCGCTACTGGTAAATTAAGACTTTTCAATGGTAAATCAATGACTTACTACGGAAGATGGACTTACAAATTTGAAGAAGCCGCTCGCCAAGGAGCTGCAGCTGCCATAGTCATTCACGAAGAGGAGCCTGCTGGATATCCATGGTCTGTAGTTGAAAATAGTTGGCAAGGTGCTCAGCTTGATCTTCAACGAGATGATTTGGGTAGTGATAGGGCAATTTTAGAAGGCTGGATAAAAGATAGCACTTTGAATGATGTCCTTAATTTTACCGGTTTTAATTATGCTGCACTTAAGCAAATAGCACTTGAGAAAACATTTTCTCCTTTTGCATTAAGAGGCTTAACTCTTAATTCAGAGATTCACAATAAAGTTAGATATCTTAAATCTCATAATATTGCAGCTATAAAAAGAGGTAGTTCTCAACCAGATGAATATATTTTATTTATGGCTCATTGGGATCATCTTGGACTCATGGATGGCGCTCAAATTGGTCAAGATAATATTGCCAATGGAGCCGTTGATAATGCTACAGGCGTTGCTGCAATATTAGAGCTTGCAAAAAGATATTCTGAAATTGAGACCAATAGATCTATTATGTTTCTTGCAGTTACCTTGGAGGAGTCTGGATTATTAGGATCTGAGTATTTTGCTAAATACCCACCATTTGATTTATCAAAGATTGTTGCGGGATTCAATTATGATGCGATTCTACCAACCGGATTAACAAATGATATGATTGTTGTAGGTTATGGAGCTTCTGAATTAGAAGATCTATTAGAGGAAGAGCTAAAGAAATCAGGACGATACATTAACCCAGATCCTAATCCAGAAAAAGGATATTTTTATAGGTCTGATCATATTAGTTTTGCTAAAAGAGGAGTGCCAGTTCTTTACTCATCTGGAGGCTTTGATTTAGTGGAAGGGGGGAGAGAAGAAGGTTTTTTGATTGCAGAACAATATCAAATGGATGCATATCACGGAGTCGCAGATGAATATGATGAGACATGGAATTTAGAAGGTCTTAATCAATCTATTGATGCAATATTTAATATTAGCAATGAACTGGCAAATAGCTCACAATGGCCTAATTGGTATGAAGGAAATGAATTTAAATCAATTAGAAATGTATCTAGATCTGGTAAATGAGGCTATCAATCAAAGAAATGACCGGCTTGTCTAAAACTTGTAAATTATTAACTTTTTAAAATAAATAAAATATTTTCTTCTAAAGTTATAGGGATAATGTCAACTCCTTCAATATTAAGCTTTGGCGACTCCTCAATTCTTCCAATTTCTTTGCCTTGTCTATAAAAAATAATGGTTGGAGTTTTTTTTATCTGTAAGATTACACCTCTATTCTGCGGCTCATTCTTTTGATAATTTAGACCGATTAATGACATCGTGTCGGGCTGCATATTAATATCTTCAAGTAGTCTTAAAAGTTTTGGAATTTCTCTTTGACTATCATGACACCAGGTACCAAATAAAACTTTAATACTTATGCCATCTAAATTTAACTTCTCATTTAAAATATGAGACTCAGCTTCAAGATAATTTTGATAGAATTTTTTATTGTTAAAAAAGAGCTCATCTTTTGTAATGTCGCCAATCATCAGTTGGCCGGGTGAAGAAAGAATTGGGAAACTTATAAATAGAAATAGAAGAAATTTGATAATTGCATTCAAAATTAAATAGCTCTATGAATCAAGAGGCTCATAATCAAACTTGCTGACGCCACAATCAGGGCAAACCCAATCATCGGGTATGTCACCCCACCTAGTACCTGCAGGAATGCCATCATCAGGGTCACCCAACTCTTCATCATAAATGTGGCCACAAATCACGCATTCATATTTTTTGTAATCCATAATTAATTTTGTAGCTTTGACTTAATTTTTGCATGTTGCTCTCTGCTAAGTGAGTGAGAAAAAAGCAAATATGCAGCTATAGAATAACTGATGATTGGTACAAATGTATAGATATAAAAAATAGCCATTTTTGAAGAGCTGCTGTTAGCTAAACCTATGCTAATATCAAAACCCCAGAACATTTCTAGCACTAAGTATGGAATTGCTGATGCAAGCGCAAATCCAACTTTTGTTAATGTGGTTAAATAGGAAAAAACTGTTCCCGAAATATTTTCACCGCCCTCAAAATTTAATTTATCTGATATATCTGCAGTAATTGCATTAATTAAAGGTAGAGGTCCAGAAAATGCAAAGCCATATAAAACTATGAAAGACCCAACAGCCATGAGTTTAGGCCAGTCTTCAAAGTCTTTGATAAACCAATAGCCGATAAACCCGATACTCAAGACAATAATTGCATACAGACAAGCAATACCGGCTGCAAAATGCTTAGATGTTTTTATGCCTAGATTTCTCCACACCCATAGACCGAAAACACTTACAACATAATATGCAAGCATTAATCGAGATGAGTATTCAGGAAGTTCTATTACTACATCCATCCAAATTAAATATAGAGCTCCATTTAAACTCATACAAAATGCTATAAGAACAGCTGCGCAAACAATTTTATTTAGCATCTTATTGGCAAATAGATTCCGAAAGGTTCTAAATGGGTTAATCAACTTTTCTGATGAGGCAACCTCTATTGAATCAGGAACCTGCTTCAAAGCATTGAAGGTAATCAAGGGAATACAAATTAAAACAAAAACTCCAATTGCATTAACTTTTGCCTGTAGAGACGGATCATTAATTTCTACAACAGCAGGTATTGCTATCACTGAAAACATTCCTAATAGAGCCATTAGCTCTCTTAACGTTAAAAGCTTGGTTCGATCATCATAATTTGGCGCAAGAAAAGATGACCATGATAGTTGTGTGATACTGCTCAGTGTAAAAGCTGAATACAGCAAAAATAATCCACCAAAAAAATACAGTACTGATGTTTGCTCAATTGAAGGTAAAAAAATCATGTATGTTGCAAGCATGAATACAGGCGTTGAAAGAAATACCCAAAGCTTATGTTTTCCCCATTTCGATGGAAATTTATCAATTAGAATCCCCATCACTGGATCGGTTAAGATATCTGTAAATCTGCCAAAGAAAAAAATAACGCCTACTAAAGACAAACCCAGGCCCATATCATCAGCATAAAAAGGCAAGATAAAGATAAAAATTGGCATTCCTGCTGCAGACGTTGGTAGATTTAATGCGGAATAAGAAAGCCGCTGAAACAGATTCATGCGTGGTTATAAAAGTTTAAACTTTAAAAACGTCTCTGATTGAAATAATGCCAACAAGGGCTACTTTTTGATGAGAGTCAGCAATATTTTGTCTAGCATTAGCTCGGGCAACTCTATTTTGCTCCCTTAATTCTGTAACTAAAAAATAGACTGTGACTAGAACGGTAAAAGGGCCCACAGTTTGGAGAACTAAAATAATTGTATTGAAATCCATTTGCTAGTTAAATGTGTGTTTTTATTGCTTTAATATAAGGTTTTTTTACAAGTCGGTAAAGAAACATTTCTAAAGTATAATAAGCGCGTGCGCCCGTAGCTCAGCTGGATAGAGTACTTGGCTACGAACCAAGGGGTCGGGAGTTCGAATCTCTCCGGGTGCGCCAGACCTTATTTTGGATTATAAAATCTCAGTGTTGAATCTTTGATTGAGAACAATCTAACTAAAAATATATCTTTTAAATAATTTTGATAATTTCGCCATGGCGCCCTCATGCCTTGTTTGGGCAGTCTATTTAAAGCCCTTTGAACATACCCTGAAGTAAAATCAATATATTCATCATCTACTATTGCATTTGGATCTTCCTCAGGAATACAAGATGTTACGCCCTGCTTATCCATCTGATTTAAAAGTCTACATACATATTCGCATGTAAGGTCTGCTCTAAGAGTCCAAGAAGCATTGACATAACCAAAAGAAAAAGCAAGATTTGGCACTCCGCTTAACATCATTCCTTTGTATGAAAATTTGTTATGAGGCTCCACTTTTATTTGATCGATGGAGACATTTATATCATTCAAAGCATTTATTTCTATTCCTGTTGCTGAAACAATAATATCTGCATCTATAACCTCTCCTGATTTAATTAAGATTCCGTCTTCGGTGAATCTATCTATGTGATCGGTAACTACAGAGGCTCGTCCAGCTTTAATTGCATTAAACAGATCACTATCAGGGACAAGGCACATTCGTTGATCCCATGGGTTGTATCTCGGTGTAAAGTGCTTATCAACATCAAAATCATCGCCCAGCTCCTCACGAACTAAATTGATCAATTTTTCTTTTACTTTTGCAGGATATTTTCTTGACAAGTAAAAGCCTAGGCTAGTTCTTAATACATTTTTCCATCTGATTAAGAAATAGGTTAAACGTGTAGGCAAAATTTTATTTAATGCTTTACTCCATGAATCCTCGCCAGGAGCTGAGACCACATAACTTGGAGACCTCTGTAACATGGTTACATGTCTAGCCTTCTCAGCAATAGCTGGAACCAATGTTACTGCAGTTGCACCACTTCCAATGACAACGACTTTTTTGTTTGTGTAGTCCATAGCCTCATCCCAAAACTGTGGATGTATGAGCCTGCCCTTAAATTCATCTTGATAAGGAAATTCGGGCATATAAGGCTTGTCGTAACTGTAGTAACCACCGCATAGAAATAAGAAGTTACAAGTCATAGTCAATTCTTGACCATTACTATCAATTGTTAATTCCCATATTGATCTTTCAGAAACCCAATTAGATGCAATAACTTTTTGATTAAAAATTATCCTTTTTCTAAGGTCATATTCATCAACTGTATCATTTAGATACTCTAGAATAGAGGGACCATCTGCAATTGATTTCCTGTGTATCCAAGGTTTAAAGCGAAAACCAAGCGTATGCATGTCAGAATCAGACCGAATACCAGGGTACTTAAATAAATCCCAAGTCCCTCCAAGGGAGTCTCTGCCTTCTAAAATTGCAAAAGATTTGCCTGGACAACTTTTTTGAAGATTGTAGCCAGCAGCAATACCGGAAATTCCAGCTCCAACTACAATGATGTCTTTATGCATTGATATTCCTTAATATTATCTACTTTGTTTGATCAGCATAGAAAGTTGCAAAATGCTTTCTAAATTTAGCAATTGGACCATCTGAATCGCATAGGACAGGTTTGGATGCATATTTCTTATTTTCCCAAACTGGTATATCTTCTTTAATTTGCTTATTTATGTCGGCAATAATTGCAGCACCAACTCCACCAGTCGGCACCTCTCCGTCAACTTTCTTTTGAAGAAAAGAGAACCTTGTAATAACTTCTTCATTTTCAGTGGGAGTTGTTGAGCCTAAAAGCAGGGTTTCACATATACCTTCAAACTTTGTAAAATTATCGCCGGGTCCATTAGATGCACCAGATATTTTTCCTTTTACAGTACCTCTAGGTGTAATCATGTCAGCTTTTTGAGAGAAAAATCTTTTTTGATCTTGGTAAGTTACTTCAAATTCAGGATATGAAGCGACTCCGTGAACATACATGAAATGAGCAGCATCAACAGCATTTTCTGCCATATCTTGTATGTGACATTTAATGTGATATTCAAACTTTTCAAATTCATCACTCCAGTCCGGATCATTAATTTCTGGATAGGTTTCAACCTCATAATGAGGTTCTTCACCATTGGGATGATACCAAGCATATATTAAGTTATTTCGTTCAACAGTTGGATATGTAAATATTTTAGTCTCTTTGGCTTTTGGAGGAATATTTTTTGCATAGGGTATTTCGCCAATTTTTCCATCTGTTTTCCATCTCCATGCGTGAAAAGGACATTCAATACATTCACCATCTACAATACCTCCATGACCAAGGTGAGCTCCTAAATGAGGGCAGTATGCATCTAACATACTCACCTGACCTGATTCAGTCCTAAATAGGACTTGATCTTGACCGAAATATCTTACAGGCTTCACGTCCCCTGATTTAAGCTCATCAATATAGTCAACAACATACCATCCAAAGGGTATGGGCATTGGGTATCTTTTTTTATTATTCATAATTTTTCAATTTTACTTAGTCCATTCTTACAAGTTTTTGATATATATCAATTTCATTAAATTTTAAGAAGTGCCTTTGCATTCTCGCCTAAGAACTTTGGCCAAACGTCATCATTGAATGGCACTTGATCCATTTCACTAAAAATTTTTTCTAATGATAGCCCCATAGGAAAATAACCTGCGTACATAATTTTATGTTTACCACGAGTATTAGCATAGTTGATGATATCTTTGGGATAATGTTTGGGTGAAAACGCACTGGTAGAGTAGTAAAGGTTTGGATATTTAAGCATTAATTTGCAAGCTAGGGCTGTCCAAGGTTCTGCGCCGTGGCGCATTACAAACTTTAATTCAGGAAAGCGCCAGCAAACTTCATCAATGAGCTCAACTTTCTGTGGAGCCATCGGAATTCTTGGGCCTGGAACTCCAACACAACAAAAAAAAGGTATATCTAATTCAACACATATTTCATAAATTGGATGCCACTTTTGATCATTAATTGCAACTTGAGGATACATGCCAGACGGGAATGCGCTCACAGCTTTTATGCCATAAGTTTCATAATGCCTTTTAATATTTTCAGCTTCATTTTCAATATTAGGATTTACGGGGAGATCAAAAAAGAATCTATCTGTGTGATTTTTTGCAGCCTCAATTTTAACTTCTGATTTCTCATGAAATCCTATCATTGCTTGATTGATATAAAATTTATCCATTTGTTCAATTGTGTATTGGATAAAGTCATCGTGAGATCCTGTTTCAGGTATATCTTTAAACATATACTGAGCGGGCATCTTAAACATGGATCTAGACTCTTCATCGCGAAGCAATGGTTCCATGAACTTATACCAATCTGATCTATCTTCTTGCTCAGGAATACCAAGCATGAGGTCGACAGTATGAATGTCTTTATTAATCACCATCATTAGATTTTAAACAATAATCATGTAGAAATTCTTATTTTAAAAAAAAATGATGAATACTTTTATTTAACTTGACGAATAAATATCATTTGATACTCATCTAGGACATAAATTCTCCACCATTTACATCTAAATTAGCACCAGTAATAACTTTTGCGAGATCAGAGATTAGGAATAAAGCTGCATTAGCACAATCACTATCATCAGGAATGATTCCTAATGGAATATCTTTAGTAACGCCATCTATTACATCTTTAGGTTCTACACCCATAGATTCAGCTGTAAAGTTTACATACATTTCAACAGGCGGACCCCACATCCATCCCATGTAGACTGAATTAACCCTGATTCCTTTTGGTCCAAGTTCCTTCGCAAGAATTTTAGTTGCTGTAGCAAGTGCACCTTTCGATGCTGCATAGCCACCTTGGGTTGGCAGTGGCTTTTTGGTGATAAGGCTATTTATCATAACTATTGCCCCTGATTTATTTGGCGTCATCTCCTTGACCGCAGCCATGGTTAAATTCATAGTTCCAAAAAAATTTGTATTCATCGTTTCTTGCCAATCAATAAAATCAGAATCTTCAATTTCCTTGAAATCACCAGCTCGGTAAGCGCTGTTAATCAACCCATCAAGCTTCCCATATTTTTTTATTGTTTCTTGAACTAAATTTTCACAATCTTTTGAGTTCGTAATATCACAGGGGATTGCTATCACTTCTGATTTTTTACCAATTTCATCTTTGAGTTTATTTAACAGATCAGTTGAGCGAGCTGCAATGGCAATTTTCGCTCCTTCTCTGGCAGCACCATATGCAAGTTCTTGACCTAACCCTGGTCCAATACCAGAAACAATTACCACTTTATCTTTTAATAACATCTTAATTCCTATTTTATATATTGATTTATGTATTCACTGAAGTAACTATCAATGAATGAGCTTTCTAATCCAAATTCTTCGAGTGAGTATTGATGAGCTCCCATTTCGTGTTGATTCTCTTCCTTCCAGGCCTTCATCGCATTCTCTGCTCGATCTGTAAAATCCTCACCAATAAAGTTATAAACTTCGTTCATTTCAAGAATAGGATCTTTGATCATTTTATTGAACCCAAGGTTAAGAAAATTATCCTTATTCGAATTGCTAACTTCCATAGTGTGATTTAATACTTTGGCTAATTTATGAGCCCAATGATGACCAATTTCATTTTTATCATATGAATTTGTTAAGGGTTCAAATAAATTTGCACACATTGAGCAAAATGATGGAACCGTTTTTAAAGGATCCCTGTGAGTTTGTATAACTCTTGAGTCTGGAAATATCTTTAAAAGCTTATCAATAAAGCCTAAATGATGAGGAGATTTTAAAACCCATCTTTTCTTTTCTCTTCCTGGGTTCTGCCATTGAAGGTATTGAAGCATTTTTTTTAGTTGAGCATATGCGTGAATATGATCTTGGGATTCAACCCACTGAGAATAAGAGGGAAGTCTCATAAATGATTCTGGAACTGTACTAAAGAATGTATGTTCTAAAAGTAATATTTCTTCATCTGCACCCTTATAATCCCAGGGATGAATGGTTAGAGCTTCTGGCGAAGCCTGCATAACCGCCTCAACTTCTGCCTTTCCCATCTCCATTCGTTCTTCTGGATGGCCACGAACTTCATCTTTTAGCATTGCAGGATATCTTCCTTCCCACCAAAGCATCGCTGTATGCCTTGGATCTGATGCAAGAAGTCTATGGGTCATTGTACTTCCTGTTCTTGGAAGCCCGACAATCACAACAGGAGAATTAATTTCTTCACTGAGTATCTCAGGATTTTGAATACACGCATCTTCAATTTTAAGCAAGTTAGCTAATACACCTGTTAATCTATGTTTCTGCGCTTCCATTCCAATATCATTTAAATCAGCTTCTTTATTTATTGATTGAACAAGAGTTTCAAATCCATCTAAAAATAAAGGATTACCAAAATACTCTAAATTTGTTTGATTTTTTGCATCACTAATTATTTTTGTAGAATCAAGCATTAGCCATTCTCCAAGGAAGTAAGTTTTTTAATTTCAATATTTGGTATTGGATGGGTTGTTGCTCCAATCCACCTCAGGAGCATAGCTCCGTTATTGCGACCTTCAGTTATAAGGTTATTTTTTAAATTAATAGGTAAATGACTAACATTAATAGTGATGGTTTTATCACTATTGAGACTGGCTGAAGATTCATTAATGTGAATAGGGTAATGTCGATAGTCTAATGACTCCATCCAATAATTTTCTAATTGAAAATTCCAATACTCACAATCAGGTATGTCAGATGTGATTTGCATAAACTCATTTTCATCAAAGTCATAATAACCATGAAGGTAGCATATTTTTGGATCACCGCCAGCCGCTTGAAAAAAAGCTTGATCACCTAATGGTAATTGATTTCTATGATTATCTTTAAATACATGAACCCATTTCAAGAAAGTTGATGCGGTTCCACTGACAAAAGCAAGAGACTGATTTAACTGACTTTCAAGTTTTATTGGTGTTAAAAGTTCCGGACTCGCAATTGAGTTGGTGGTTTTTATATTAATTTTTGCATGAGTTTGAGAGATTCTATTTTTATAGGTTTGCCTAACAATTAACATATTTGCATTTTCAGGAAGCGATAAAAAATTTTTAGAATTAGTTTCCCCACCAAGATATAAAATAAAATCTCCTGAACTATCCACCGTCATATCCCTCATATCAATCTCTCCTAAAGAGACCATCGTTCCATCTTTGCTGTATCTATTTTCTTTCAACCCAAAGCTTAAATAGTCTGACTCACCAATATTGCCATACACCTCATAGGTTTGATTTCCATCTATGTTTGCATTTAAGTAAATATTATCTGGGTTGTCTGCGCCAATTTTTGCTGTTTCATGAGAGAGATTGTAAAAAGAGGGCGTAGAAGGATTCGAATGCTCCAAATTCATCTCCAAAGATAAGCGCATCAACCGCAATAGGTACCTATATCCTTCAGCCTGGTCTGTTTCGCTCAGAGAAGATTCAGCTTCAATAATTGATCCAACCTCCTTTAGGTTTTCACAAAAAGCATCCCATTTTTCTTTAAATAAATCAGCCATATTTTTTCTTTTTAATTGATTAAATTTATATTAAGGTTGATGTTTAATCAATGAATAGATAAATACAATGCCAAAGCCACAAGAGAGAGATTTAGAGCAAACTAAGGTTGTTTTTACCACTTGGCTTGAGACGCAATTAGATGAGCCCACTAACCTAAAAGTTGAATTGTTAGGAGGTCCTGAGAATACAGGCTTCTCAAATGAGACATTAAGTTTTAATGTTTCCTATATTTTAGATGACGTTAATATTGAAACTGGGATGGTTCTTAGATTCTATCCAGAAGGTTTCTTTGTATTTCCTGATTATGATATTCACAAACAATTTTTGATTATGCAAAAACTTGCTGGTCATGATATTAAAGTTCCTAAAGTTTTATGGTACGAGCCTAGCGAAGAAGTTTTTGGCACGTCGTTTTATGTGATGGAAATGGCCAGCGGAGATGCTCCTTCTGATAATCCTCCATTTCATCAAGAGGGATGGGTTGCTGATTCCTCTGAAGATGTTAGAGAGAGAATATGGTGGGGTTGGGTTGAGCAGATGGCTAAAATTCATCAAGTTGACACATCGAATGGAGATTTTGAATTTCTTAACAGGCCAAAACTTGCAAAAGACTATCTTGATCAAGAGTTAAATTATTACTTTAATTTTCATGATTGGGCCATGGATGGTGAAGCTCATCCTGTTGCCGATCAAGCACGTGAATGGCTCAAGGCCAATAAACCAAAACCAGCCCAATCTTCTATTCTTTGGGGAGATTGTAGGTGTGCAAATATTATGTATGACCCTGATGGAAAAGTTTCAGCTGTTTTAGATTGGGAGATGGCCGCACTTGGAGATCCTTGTATGGATCTTGCTTGGGGGATAGCTATTGATGATTGCAATTCAAAAGGCGTTCATGTGGAAAGGTTAAGTGGATTTCCTGGACCGGTAGCGACTATTGCTAAATGGGAGGCTCTAACTGGATTTAGCACAGATGATTTTGATTACTATTATATTTTGGCGTTATATAAATTTACCGTAATCATGGTGAAAGTTGTTAGAAAACTGGAACATTACGAAATCATGCCTATGGGGATGAATGCCCACATCAATAATCATGTAACACCCATGCTTGAGGCAAAGCTTAAGGAACTATAAAAATGGCTATTTTTTCTATTTCTCATTCTGATACTGGTAAAAAACTATTAAGTTTAAACAGTCCTGTTGATCTTTCTCACATTGACACTTATGAATGCACATCTCCTGAAGAGATTGCAACCATAATGACCCAAGCTAAAGTTGCTCAAAGTGAATGGAAGAAAACAACCTTAAAAGAAAGAGTTGAATTAATGCACAGAGTTGCTGATGTTGTAATGCAACAACAAGATAGAATCATGGATGTGGTTATGAGAGAAACTGGCAAACCAGAACAAGAAGCCATGTCTATGGAGGTCTTTTCAGCGGTAGATTCCTTAGTGTTTTATGCGAAGAGAGCTCAAAAGTGGCTAGCAGATAAAAAAATTAAGATGCATGGTCCTATGCAGTTTCTTAAAAAAACAATAATCACATATAAGCCAAGAGGAGTGGTAGCTGTAATTACTCCTTGGAATGGTCCATTTATACTTTCCATTAACCCAGTTATTCAAGCCATTCTTTGTGGAAACAGCGTGGTGGTAAAGCCATCTGAGGTTACGCCTATGTCTGGAGTATTGGTCCAGGAGATTTTTGCATTAGCAGAAGCTCCCCAACATTTAATTCAGACTGTGATTGGAGATGGAGAGACGGGCGCTGAATTAATTGATCAGGGCCCAGATAAAGTGTCCTTTACAGGCAGTGTTGCTACCGGAAAGAAGATTGCTGCAAAGTGTGGTGAAATGCTCATTCCTTATAGCCTCGAATTGGGGGGCAAAGATGCCATGATTGTTTGCTCTGATGCAGACATTAAAGATGCTGCAAGTGGAGCAGTTGTTGGTTCATGTATGAATGCTGGCCAGTATTGCTGTGGTACTGAGAGAATTTATGTCATGGATGATGTTTATGATGAGTTCGTTGATGAAGTTGTCAGCATTACTCAGTCACTCATTCAATCAAATGATTGTAAAGGTGATGTGGGCCCTACATTTTGGGATAAGCAAATAAACATAATCGAGGATCATGTTAATGACGCTGTTGCTAAAGGAGCCAAGGTATTGGTTGGAGGCAAGCGAAATCCAAATTTTAAAGGTTTATATTTCGAACCAACAGTTCTTGTTGAAGTTACACATGAAATGAAAATCATGAAAGATGAAACTTTTGGACCAATTATTTCCATTATGAAAGTTCAATCAGAGGATGAGGCATTAATTTTAGCTAACCAATCTCATTATGGTTTAAATGGAAATGTTTGGACCAAGGATTTAAAAAAAGGTCAAAGATTAGCGAAATCAATTGATACAGGAGCCTGTTCTGTTAATGACATGGCAATGAGCTACGGAGTAAATGAAGTCCCATTTGGTGGTGTAAAAGAAAGCGGCTTGGGCGTGGTTAATGGAAAGGAGGGCTTATTAGCATATGCCCATCCAATGCCAATCATTATTGGTAAGAAATCTGCCTCTGCTTACCCCTATACAGATAAATCATTTGAGCAACTTAAAGGTGCTTTAAAAATATTTTGGGGTAATAGGCTAGTAAGAAAATTATTTGGTTAAGCTTACTTAGGTTTAGCAACCTCTAAGTAACTAGGTTTTTCACCACCACCATGTACTTCAAGGGCTGCACCAGTAATCCAATTCGCTAAATCTGAAGCAAAAAACATGCAAGCATTTGCAATATCTTCAGGTTTTCCCATTCTTTTCATTGGAATGGTTTTAGCAACTTTATTGATTTCTTTTTTACTCCCGTAATGCACTATCGAATTTTCTGTTTCTATGTAACCTACAATTATAGAATTCACTTTAATTTTTGGAGCCCATTCAACTGCCAAGGTCTTCGTTAGATTTACAAGACCACCTTTGGCTGCACCATAAGCCGCACTTCCCGGCGTTGGTCTGGTTGCTGTAACGCTAGATATATTAATAATGTTTGAAACTGTCTTTTGTTTCATCATAATTCTTGCAAATCTTTGACTTACGTTTAGTGGAGCAGATAAATTAAAATCGATGATGGCTTCATGAAATTTATTGGATACGTTTAAGGCATTGGCCATTGGAGCCCCACCAGCATTATTAATTAGAACATCTATTGATTTTGAGAGATTCTTAATTTCTTTTGTTGCATTGTCTAGAGAATCAATATTTCTAATATCACATTCAATAAAAACAGCTTTATTACCTTTCGCTTGGATTATTCTTTTCGGTTTTTGTCTTGCAAGGATATAGACATTAGTATTTTGTTTTAAAAAAGATTTTACAATCTCTATGCCTATGCCTTTTGTGCCACCGGTTACCACAATTGATTTATTTTTTAAATTTATCATTTTTAGTACTTTTTCAAATTTAGTCTATTTAATTATAGAGTATGTATGATTGATTTATATTGACAAATTTATTCTTACAGTTACCCATTGATTGGTTGCTGAATTTGTATAATATTTATTACATATTATTCGGGAGGTATTGAATGAAGATAGCTATTCTGGGCGGGACAGGGTCTTTGGGTAAAGGATTGGGATCAAGATGGATTAAAGCGGGTCATGAAGTGTTTATTGGGAGTCGTGACTTATTAAAAGCCAAAGATATTGCTGTGCAATTAGGTCTTGATAGCTCATCTGGAATGCTAAACATTGATGCGGCTAAATCTTGTGAACTCGCATGTTTAACAGTGCCATTCGCTCATCAAGAATCAACTCTTTTAAGTATTGAGAACGCTTTGCATAACAAAATTATGGTTGATGCAACTGTTCCCCTTATGCCTCCAAAAGTAATGAGGGTTCAATTACCTAAAGCGGGCTCAGCAGCATTAAATGCCCAATCAATTCTGGGTGAACATACTACTGTAATATCAGCCTTTCAAAATATTTCTGCCGAATTACTTCAAACTGATGCAAACATTGATTGTGATGTATTGGTTGCTGGGGATCTTGTTGATGCTAGAAATACTGTTATTGGTTTAGCATCCGATGCTGGTCTAACTGGATGGCATGCTGGACCACTCTGTAATTCAGTTGCAGCAGAAGCATTAACCTCAATACTTATTGCAATCAATAAAAAACACTCACTTGCCCATTCAGGTATTAAGATCACAGGCCACTAAAAAAGAGAAATATCATTAGTTCTATAAACCTCATAGCATTAGAGACATTACCCCTTATCCAACCTGGACAAGATTTGTCTAAAGAAATTATTAATGGGATAGAATCTGAATCAATTAAGATTGCTGATGGAGATGTAATAGCAGTTGCACAAAAAATTATTTCTAAATCAGAAAACAGATATCTAGATATTTCACAGCTTAGCCCTTCAGAGGAGGCATTAACTTTATCAAGAAAAATTGATAAAGATCCAAAGTTTATTCAAGCAATCCTAAATGAATCAAAGAAGGTAGTTCGCTACAGGATGGGAGTATTAATAGTTGAGCACAAGTTAGGATTTATTCATGCGAACGCGGGAATTGACAGGTCTAATACAGATCAAGAAAAAGACATCGTATTATTATTACCAGAAAATCCAGACAATTCAGCAAAGATAATTTCAGAATCTTTATCTCAACATTTTCAAAAAAATATATCTGTAATTATTACCGATACCATGGGAAGGCCTTTTAGAAATGGAATAGTGGGTTTTACTATAGGCAGCCATAATATTGAATGCCTTTTAGATGAACGTGGAAAAAATGATCTATTTGGCAATAAACTTAAAGTTACTCAAATTGGTATTGCTGATGAGTTAGCAGCCGCCGCATCTTTATTAATGGGTCAAGCTGCTCAAAAAAAACCTGTTGTGTTAATCAAAGGTTATAAATTTAATCAAACTAATCTTAGTGACTCTCAGTCGTTAATTCGTAGTGAAGAAGAGGATCTATTCAGATGAAAAATTATCTTTTACTATGTGGAGGAGTTGGAGGGGCTAAACTTGCATTAGGATTTAAAAATTCAATCGATGCAGATAACTTAACCATTGCTGTCAATACTGGAGATGATTTTATTCATCTTGACCTTAAAATTTGTCCCGATCTTGATACTGTGATGTATACCCTTGCTGGTGAATCAGATCTATCAAAGGGTTGGGGTAGAAAAGATGAATCATGGAATATGCTTTCAGCATTAGGTGCCATGAAGCGGGAAACTTGGTTTCAGCTTGGAGACAAAGATTTAGCAACTCATATCCAAAGAACAAATTTAATTAAATCTGGTCAATCTTTAACTCAAGCAACCCATAATTTATGTGAGTCTTTTAATCTTCCAAAGTATATTTTTCCAATGAGCAATCAACCTGTTGAGACTTATATTCAAACAAAAAATAGGTTGCTTTCATTTCAAGAATATTTTGTAAAATTGAAATGCGAGCCACCAGTGACTGATTTTGTTTTTAAGGGCCTTGATAAAGCTGAATTTAATAAAGATATAGATTTATCAACTTATGATGAAATTATTGTCTGCCCATCTAATCCTTATGTAAGTATAAACCCGATGCTTCAGTTATCATCTCTAAAAAATTATTTACAGGATTTTTCAGAAAAAGTTAGTGTTATAAGTCCTATCGTTAATGCTCAATCATTAAAAGGCCCAACTGCAAAAATGATGAATGAGCTTGGTTATGAAGTAAGTGTTATTACAATTGCTAAGTTTTATAAAAATTATTCTAAAAGAATTTTTATAGATTCATCAGATTTGAATGAGTCTAGTGAGTTAAATGAATTAGGATATGAAGTGCATAATAATAATTTAATCATGAATAGCACTAACTCAAAAAATGCACTTGCAAAGGCAATAATTCACCAGCTTGAATCAAAATAAATGAATGTATCTGCATTTATACCGATTAAAAAATTTTTAACTTCAAAGAAGCGATTATCAAATATTGTTAGTTCATCTGAGCGAGAGAATCTAGCCGCCTTAATGGCAAAGAAAACAATAGATACTTTATTTAATTCTAAGATATGTAACTCAATAACAGTTGTTACAAATGACAAAAATTTACATTTAAATAATGCAACGTCATATTTTACAAAATCATTATTGAATGAAGGTTTAAATGAAGCTATAAATTCTCATGCTAAAAATGACATTATTTTAATCATGCATGCCGATCTTCCCAGAATTAATGAATTAGATCTTCAGGAGCTAACAAAAATTTTTGATGTCAAAAAAGTTAGCATTATTTCAGATCTTGTAAAGCAAGGAACAAATTGCTTAATGTTTAATTCGTCAGTTAATTTCAAGCTTAAATTTGGTATAGATAGCTACAATCTTTTTATAAATGAATTCAAAAATAATGAAATAAATTATCAAGATGTTTGCATAGAAAGCCTTCAGGATGACCTTGACTCCGAGGAAGATTACTTCAAACTAATTAAATATATTAAGAGTTAGCTCGTTGAAGATTCAAGAACAATCAAATTATACTTTGCAGCAGTTAATTGCTACTGGATCTATAGATTTTTCTGCTTTAACCTCTTTGGCTAATATTTGTTTATCCGATGCTCTAATTCAAGCATCCTATGAGAAGAAAAAAGGGCATTTTAAAAATTTATTAACCTACTCACCAAAGGTTTTCATCCCATTAACATTTTTATGTCGCGATGTTTGTCATTACTGTACTTTTGCTCAAACCCCTAAAAAAGTTGAATCTCCATACTTATCAATTGATCAAGTTGTTTCAATTGCAAAAGAGGGCGAGGTTAATGGTTGTTATGAAGCTTTATTTACACTTGGTGATAAGCCCGAATTAAGATACAAAGCTGCTAGAGATTGGCTTTCAATCAATGGCTTCAAAACAACAAATGATTACCTGGCTGCTTGCGCAGAAGCTGTATTGAATGAGACCTCTTTAATTCCTCATTTAAATCCAGGTTGCTTAACTTCTGATGAAATCAAAAAACTCAAGCCTTTAAGCGGCTCAATGGGTTTAATGGTTGAATCTCTCTCATCACGGCTTACTGAAAAAGGTCAGCCGCACTATGGATCTCCTGACAAGGATCCTATATTTAGAATGCAGACCTTAGAAGATGCTGGAAGACAAAAAGTTCCATTTACCACTGGAATATTAATTGGAATAGGTGAAACGAGGTTAGAACGTTTAGAGTCATTACACAAAATAGCTGAATTACATAATACATATAATCATATCCAAGAAGTTATAGTTCAAAACTTTAGAGCAAAGCCTAATACATTGATGGCAAATGCAATCGAGCCATCATTTGATGAGCTAATGTGGACAATTTCTATGGCTAGATTAATTCTGCCTGGCGACATTAGCTTACAAGTCCCACCCAATCTAAATGCAGAGAATGTTAAACAATTAACTTTGTCTGGGATAAATGATTTTGGAGGAATATCTCCAGTTACCAAGGATTATGTGAATCCAGAAGCACCTTGGCCTGAAATAGAAAAATTAAATAAAATAGCCTCATTCTCAAATCAATCTTTAAAACCAAGGGCAACATTGTACCCTAGATATTTTTCCGACCTGAAGACCTTCTCAACACATGAAATATCCTCCAAGCTTCTTCAAATAACAGATTCTCAGTCACTTATAAGGTCTGACCATTGGAGATCAGGAATTAGTAAATATATACCTTTATACCCAGAATCTATTTTTCATTCTAATATACGCCAGTCGATCCATGATGTTGAGAACAATCCATCTATTGACAATATCCAAGAGCTCTTAGAGGTCTCTGATAATGATTTTAAATATATTACTGAATATGCCAATGATGTTAAATCACAAATACATGGATCTAATATTAGTTTTGTTGTGAATAGAAATATTAACTATACAAACATATGCTCTTTTAAATGTAATTTTTGTGCTTTCTCTAAAGGTAGGGGGCATGATGACTTAAGAGGCAAGCCATATAACATTTCTCATGAAGAGATCATTCGAAGAACAAATGAAGCTATTGATAGAGGTGCGACAGAAGTCTGTTTACAGGGTGGCATTCATCCAAAATATTCTGGTGAAACTTATCTTGAAATTGTAAGGGCAATTAGATCTGCTTCCCGTTCAGTTCATATTCATGCTTTTTCCCCTCTAGAAATTGATCACGGTAGAAAAACTTTAAATATTTCTGCTAAAGAATTTCTTATAGAACTTAAAAACGCAGGTCTTAATTCACTTCCCGGAACAGCCGCTGAGATTTTGCATGATGATATTAGATCAATTATTTGCCCTGATAAACTCACAAGCAAACAGTGGATTGAGATTATCAAAACCGCTCATTCAGTAGGGCTGCCTACTACATCTACCATGATGTTTGGTCATGTCGAGAGCACTCATCATATCGCCCACCATTTAATGAAGCTTTTAACTCTTCAGATGAGCACGAACGGGTTAACTGAATTCGTTCCCCTGCCTTTTATTGCGAATGAAGCACCTATTTTTAGAAGAGGCCAAGCAAGACCTGGGCCTACTTTCAAGGAGACAATTTTAGTGCACTCCGTTGCGAGAATTCTTTTTAATGGAAGCATAAATAACATTCAAGGCTCGTGGGTTAAAATGGGGTTACCAGGTCTAAAATATCTTTTATCTTCTGGAATTAATGACATTGGGGGTGTTTTGATGAATGAATCTATAACAAGGTCAGCTGGCGCCTCATTTGGCCAGGAGCTTAATCTGGATGACGTTGCATGTATTGCAGAAGAGTTAGGCTTAAATTTAAAACAAAGAAATACTCTTTATGAACCCATAAAAAACAATCTTCAAGACTTAATTAATTTACAATCAACTTCATTGATCCCAATAATCAATGAATATAATAAACCTAAACATATAATTAATACCTTATGAGCAAAAAACTTACACACCTTTCAGTTATTTTTATTGGTTACATTGCATGTATTTATTCTATGCAACTTACTTGGAATTCTTTTCCAGAATCATCCTTAGTACTCAAAGTTTTAATATGTCATATTGAGGCTACAATTTTTATTTACCTGTTAAGTATAATTTTCAATAATTCAAGTTGGTATGATGCCTTTTGGTCAATCATCCCAGTTGTTTTAACTATAATGTGCTGGGCAGACATCTCTGCTGCTGGAGACGTTCAAAGATCATTCTTGATGCATGCGTGTTTATTCTTTTGGGCTATTAGATTAACTTTTAACTGGATGAGGTCATGGGATGGCTTTTCTCATGAAGATTGGCGATACATTATGATGAAACAAAAAACGAATAATAGACTTCAATACTTCATAGTAGATTTTGGTTCTATACATCTTATTCCTACTCTGTGTGTTTATATGGCATTACTACCAATGATTTATGCACTTGCTTACCCTGGCGCTGATCTAAATAACTTAGATATACTGGCTACTTTTTTGGCTGTTTTAGCAGTCATAATTCAGATTGTCTCAGATCAGCAAATGTATAATTTTAGAAAAAATCTAACTGAACCTAAAACTATGAAATCAGGCTTGTGGTTCTACTCACGTCACCCTAATTACTTTGGAGAATTATTATTTTGGTTTAGTCTGTTTGTTTTTGCTTTAGCATCAAATCTATCATTTGCATGGTTGTTGATTGGTTCTTTGATTATGTATGCTTTAATAGCCTTAGCATCTGTCTCAATGATGGATAAACGTTCATTAGACAGACGTCCAGATTTTAAAGAATACATGGAATCAACCCCAGCAATTTTTATAAACGTTTTTAAAAAAGGTTAGATGATGAAGAAGCTATATATATTTTTTACTTTAATGTTTGTCATACATGCTATGTCAGCAGACGATTTAAAAAATCAATTGGATAGAGACCTCCAAGGTGTCATGGCAAAGGTTACTGACTGGAGACATCATTTCCATGAGTATCCAGAGCTCTCAAATAGAGAATTCAAAACTCAAGAGTCTATAGTTGAAGCATTAAATGAAATGGGTCTAGAGCCCAATACAGACTATGGAATTACTGGAGTTACTGCATTTATAAGAGGTCAAAACCCCGGTCCACTAATAGCCTTGAGAGCTGATATAGATGGATTGCCAGTTACAGAAAAACTAAATCTCCCATTTTCTTCAAAAGTTCAAACCACATATCAGGGTAATGAAGTTGGAGTAATGCATGCTTGTGGTCATGATGCTCACATAGCAGTTTTATTGGGGGTTGCCAGCTTCCTTTCTAGGAATACTGATAAGTTAAATGGTGATATTTTATTAATATTTCAACCAGCCGAAGAAGGCGCTCCTGAAGGTGAAGAGGGCGGCGCCGAATTAATGCTTAAACAGGGCCTTTTTGAAGCTGAAAAGCCTGATGCTGTTTTTGGAATGCATGTATCAAACTTTAAGAATGGTCAAATATGGACAAAACCCGGTCCAATTATGGCCTCAGCAGAAGCTTTTAGGATAATCGTCCAAGGACAACAAACTCATGGTTCGCGACCATGGAGTGGGGTTGATCCAATTATTGCAGCATCTGATATAGCTACAACATTGCAAACCATCGTAAGTAGAAGATTAAATCTTTTGGATAGTCAGGCTGTAGTTACAGTCGGAATTATGAAGGCTGGAACAAGAAATAACATCATACCGTCCACAGCAATGTTAGAGGGGACCATTAGAACATTCAAAGATTCATATGCAGATCAAATACGAGATGAAATTAAACTTATTGCTGAAAATGTAGCAGCTGCTCATCATGCCTCTGCCGTAACTGAATTTAAAGTTTATGGAGGCTATCCAGTGACTTTTAATGATGAAAATCTTGCTAAGAAATATTCAGCTTCATTAATAGAAGCTACCAATGGAGATTTTTTTGAAGCAAGGGTTCCTAGAACTGGCGCCGAAGATTTTTCCTTTTATGCTCAACAAGTTCCGGGTTTATTCTTTTTTCTTGGGGTTAATGCTCCAGGAGTTGAAGACGGTCCCACAAATCATTCACCATATTTTTATATAGATGATTCAGCTTTAACCAATGGCGTAAAAGCATTTGTTAACTTAGTTCAAGATTATTCATCTGATTTTTACGGTAGTAATTAATTTTAATTAAAAACCTTAATTACCATATATATAATTGAACAAAACATAATCGCTAGGACTAGCGGATATTGACCAAGTTTATGAGATAAATTCTTCGGTAATATTAGTAATCCAACTATGGCAAAAGAAATAATACCAAGGCCCCATAACAAGTCTTTTAACTCAGAAAAAATATTTTCAAGCATTGTAAGGGAATTATTCTTCTGGGAGCAAAGAGTTTAGTCGTTCAACTGAATCAAGATATTCATTAATTATTCTATAAATAACATCTTTCACAGATTCAATTTGTTGCACTTGACCTATTACTTGACCTGCAGCATTAAAAGAAACATCTTGCGTATTGCCTGAACCAGCATACATAGAGGTTCGTCTCATAGCATCAAAAGTAATCATTCCTTGAAGAGGCATTGGTAACGGATCTGGATTTTCAGGATTTTCCCACGCTTCGGTCCATTTATTTTTTAGCATTCGAGCAGGTTTTCCTGTCCAAGCTTTACTTCTAATAGTGTCTTCGCTTGTAGCATTTAAATATGAGTCTTTTTCAGCTGGCTGTGCTGCTGCCTCTTCAACAGCAAGCCATAAAGAACCACACCAAACTCCTTGAGCACCAGTAGACATTGCAGCAGCCATTTGTCTTCCATTTCCAATACCACCGGCAGCTAAAACAGGTAAACCATCTACCGCATCAACTATTTGAGGCCATAGAACAATACTTCCTATTTCACCAGTGTGGCCACCGCCTTCACCACCTTGGGCGATTATAAAATCAAGTCCGGCTTCTTTATGGGCAACTGCTTGCTTAATTTTTCCGCATAATGCACCAATTAACACTCCTTTGTCTTGAATTTTTTTAATCATATCAGCAGGTGGAGTGCCTAATGCGTTAGCAATTAATTTTACATTTGAGTGTTTTAAAGCTTCCTCTATTTGAGGTTCAGCCGTTGCCTCTGTCCATCCCAAGAGCCCCCCTTTAGGGCCATTAGTTTCCGGAGCTTTTGGAACGCCATTATCAGATAATAGACCCTCAACAAATTCTCTATGACCATCAGGTATCATTTTTTGTAATGATTCCAATAATTGCTCTGGATCTTTCTCATCCATACCTTCATATTTTTGTGGAATAACAGTATCGACACCATATGGATAATCTCCAATATGTTCGTCGATCCAATCTAGCTCTTCTTTCAATTGTTCTGGTGAATAACCTACAGCACCAAGCACCCCAATTCCACCGGCTTTACTAACCGCAACAACAACATCTCTGCAATGCGTAAAAGCAAAAATAGGATATTCAATACCAAGTTTTTTACAAATATCAGTTTTCATTTATTTATTCGTTTTTTATAAAATTAGATTATAGACATTTATAAAAATAATATGCGAGCATCAACTACTATAATTTTGTCAATAATAAAAAAGATATACGATAATTATTTAAAAAATACCATATGAGTTATAGTGAATTAGTTACAATTTATAGAAAAATTAATAAATATTATGAAATGGGATTATGAATTTGATGTGGTTGTAATCGGTTCTGGTAACGGAGCTTTAACATCTGCCTTATGTAGTCACGATGGTGGCGCAAAAACTTTGGTTATAGAAAAAAGCACTCAATTTGGCGGTACCTCAGCAACCTCTGGTGGAGGGGTGTGGATTCCCAATAACAGGTATGCTAAAGCTGAAAATGTTGATGACTCTAATCAAGATGCGAGGGACTATATAAATAGCGTTTCACCTGAAGGAAAAATTAAAGATGAGCTAGTGGAAACTTATCTTTCTGAAGGTCCCAAAATGATTGATTATCTTCATGAAAATTCACAAGTTAAGTACAGAAATTTAGCTCATTATCCAGACTACTTTCCAGATAATCCTGGTGGAAAAGCAGGGAATAGGTCCATGGAACCTGAGCCAATCAAAGGAACTGAGCTTGGAGACGATCTTCGGAAACTCAGGGAACAGCATCCGCAAACTGCATTTACTATGGGGCCAATCAATATGAATTTTACTCAAGTAGAAGGCCAGTTATTGTTAGGCGCACTTCCAGGGTGGAAATCTCTCTTTGCAAAACTATTCACTAAATATATTTTAGATATATCCATGAGGGTTAAATGGGGTTGGAAAGATAGAAGATTGACTATGGGAAATGCAGGTGTGGCTCGATTAATTTTATCCCTCAAAGATAGAAATGTAGTTTTATGGACTGAAACTACTATGACTGATCTCATCGATGAAAATGGCTCAGTAATTGGTATTAAAGCTACTAAAAATAATATTGAGATAAATATTAAAGCAAACAAAGGTGTCATTCTTGCTTCTGGCGGATTTGAAAAAGATCAAAGTTTGAGAGAAAAATATTTACCTCAGCCCACTAATATAGAGTGGAGTGCTGCCAATATTTATAATACAGGCGATGCATTAAAAGCTGCTTTAAAATTAGGAGCTGATACTCATCAAATGGATACAGGTTGGTGGTCTACTGTTATGAAAGTACCAGGACAAGATAAAGGTTGGCTATCAATGGTAGATAAATCAATGCCTGGAAATTTTACCGTCAATAAAAACGGTGAAAGATTTTCAAATGAATCCCAAAATTATGTCAGCTTTGTAAATGATATGTTTGATAAATATGCGGAGGGAAATCCCTGTGCTCCATGTTATATGATTTTTGATAGCACATTTAGAAAAAATCGACCATGCGGACCTCTTCTTCAAGCATCTATGCAGCCTGATTCATCTGTTCCTAAGGATTGGTGGACACCATCTTTTTTATCAAAGGGTGAGACATTAGAGGAACTAGCTGAAGTTGCTGGCATTGATGTTGAAGGTCTTTTAGCAACACAGGCAAAAGTTAATGAATATGCTGCATCAGGCAAAGACCTTGATCTTCAACGTGGTGATAGTGTTTATGATAGGTATTACGGCGATCCATCAGTTACACCAAATCCATGTCTTGCTCCTTTAGAAACTGGACCCTTTTATTGTATGGTTCTATATCCTGGTGAAATGGGTACTGCGGGCGGTCTAGTAATAGATACAAATGCAAGAGTTATAAACAAAGAAGGTAAAGCGATACCAGGACTTTATGCGTGTGGAAATTGCTCAACAGCCTTGTTACCTACATATCCTGGCCCTGGCTCAACTCTTGGTCCAGCCATGACTTTTGGTTACTTGGCTGCAAAACACATTACTGGTTCAAATTTTTAACTATGGATTTCTCTAATAAAACAGCATTAATTACAGGCTCCGGACAAGGTGTTGGAGAGGGTATTGCTCGAGCGATTGCTTCATATGGAGGAAACGTGAGCTTGGTTGGTAGAACTCTTTCAAAAGTTGAATCGGTTGCTGATCAAATAAATCAAGACGGTGGCTCAGCCATAGCTGTTGAATGCGATGTTAAATGTAATGAATCAATTAACAAATCTATTAAAGCCACACTATCAAAGTTTAATTCTTTAAATATTTTGGTAAACAATGCTCAAGAAGTTCCATTGGGAAATATTTTAGATGTAACAGACGAATCATTTATAAATGGATGGGATTCTGGACCTCTGGCAACATTTCGCTTCATGAAGGCTTGTCACCCTTATCTAAAAGGAGGTGGAAAAGTGATTAATCTAGCAAGCTCCTCTGCTTTAAGACCTGATTCAAAATCTTACGGTGCTTATGCAGCTGTAAAAGAGTCAATTCGCTCTTTATCGAGGGCAGCTGCAGTCGAGTGGGGGCCGGACAATATTTTAGTAAATTGTATAATGCCTCTCGCCAAGTCAACCGGTATGGACTGGTGGATGAATGAGCATCCAGATGAAGCTAACGAATTTCTTAAAACCATCCCATTAGGCAGGGTGGGTGAATGCAAAGATGATATTGGGGAGGCCGTTTGTCATATTCTGTCAGATGGCATGAATTACATTACCGGATCGACTATCATGCTTGATGGGGGTCAAGCATATCTGAGATAACTAGCATGGATAAACTGCAAAAATTAATTGATATAGAAGAGATCAAAAATCTCAAGCATAGATATTTTAGGGCGATAGATATGGCTGATTTTGATTTACTCGATAATGTATTTTCACAAGATATAACAATTGATTATCGAGGTGGTACCTATAGATGGGAATCTGAGGGCAAAGAGACTATCAAAGAAAGCTTAATTCATGCATTTCATAATCAGACTGCTGCCATGCATACTGCCCATCATCCAGAAATTGAAATTCTTTCAGAGACTGAGGCTACTGGGAAATGGTATCTTCAAGATATTTTCTACAACTTTGATTTAGCTACCGTTACTCAAGGCACGGCATTATATGAAGATAGGTACATTAAAACTAATGATCAATGGTTAATTAAACATTCTGAATACGATCGTATATGGGAACAAGTATCGCCTATTAATCCCGATGACAAATTTACTAAAATTCTTTTAAAAGATAAGGGAATTAAAAAATAGGAATAACTATGAAAGAAATAGTTCAATCAGCGTTGGATAATTATGTCTTAGCATACAGAAATAATGATAAAGCTTTATTCAGAAGCCTTTGGGATGATAAGGCTGTATTTGAAGATCCTGTAGGTGCAGAGCCTTGTAATGGAATTGAAGCGATATGTGCTTTTTGGGATTTTGGACATAGTGATGGAATGGAGATAAACCCTACAAATGTTGAAACAGTGATTTGTTCTAATGAAGGTATCCTAAAAGCTGTTATGCAGGTTAGAAATATTAATGATAGTTCTGGAATGGATATTTCAATTGTAGATCACTTTATTATTAACGAAAGTGGAAAAATTACGAGTGGTCGAGCTTTTTGGAATGAATCGTCTATTTCACAGCCTGATGATGTGAGCTCAATTGATATCAATGTTGATGATTTTAAAGATAGAGGTTAATTCTCTGTTTTTGTATGAAGCTTAGCGTCAATCTTAATAAAATTGCTTTAATTAGAAATTCTCGGGGTAATGATTCT
The DNA here is from genome assembly GCA_902512655.1 of uncultured SAR86 cluster bacterium. Lineage (GTDB taxonomy): Bacteria > Pseudomonadota > Gammaproteobacteria > Magnimaribacterales > D2472 > D2472. The sequence continues at coordinate 12,243 of CABXJR010000001.1, read as the reverse complement.
CCCTCACTAATTAATTATGCTAAAAAGTGTATTGATCTTGGTGTTGATGGTCTAACTCTACATCCAAGACCAGATCACCGTCATGCCACTTCAGAAGATGCAATTGATATCTCTAAAATCTGCAAAGATCATGGTATTGAATTTAATTTAGAGGGTAATCCATTCTCCTTCCCTCAAGGAAAATTTATTGGTTTTCAAGAATTATGTACTAATACAAAACCTGATCAAGTTACCTTAGTGCCAGATGACCTTCAGCAAATTACGTCAGATCATGGGTGGCAACCAGGCTTTTTAGATGATCAATTAAAAGATTTCATTGATTCACTCAAAGATTCTAATGTAAGAACAAGTTTATTTATTGATGCTGATACTAATTCAGTTGAATATGCAGCAGGCATTGGCTTTGATCGAGTTGAAATTTACACAGGCCCATTTGCAAATTTTTTAGCAGATGAAGATTTTACAAATTTTGATTTATGTAAAAATGAAATTGCTGAATGTATTGCTGCTGCAAATAAATCTATGATTGGAATTAATGCTGGCCATGATTTAAATCTAGATAATCTACCCCATTTAATTAAATGCGGAAGATTGGATGAGGTATCAATTGGCCATGCAATTATCACAGATGCGTTGAAATTTGGTTTTAAGGAAACCATAATAAAATATATTGAATCTGTAAGGAAGAATTAATGTCGATTGAAGATAAAATAAAAGATCAAATTAAAGAGAATAAGATTTTAATATATATGAAAGGTTCTCCTTACGAACCCAAGTGTGGATTTTCTGCAAAAACAGTCCAAGCATTGATTGATTGCGGTGCTGAATTTTCTTATGTTGATATCTTGGAGAATCAAGATATAAGAAAGACTCTTCCAAGCATTTCAGATTGGCCAACTTTCCCTCAGGTTTTTGTCAGCAACGAGCTAATAGGTGGCTGCGATATTATAACTGAGATGCATGAGGCTGGAGAGCTTCAAACAATCATCAAAGAAGCTACCTCTTAAATGTTAACCAAAGTCTTTTAACATAGCTTTAAGCTCAAGAGTATGCTGTTCTTCCTCTCCAATCATGCTTCTAGCATATTCTTCTAAATAGACTGAAGCATCTGCAACACTTGATAGTAATTTTTTGTACAGACCTAACGCATGCAATTCATGCTCTAGACCTTCATCTAAGATATCTTTGATTGAATGCCTATGAGTTTCTTTTATTTTTGCAACTTTAAGGCTTGGGTGACCATCAAGTCCGACCAGTAATTCACCAGCTTGTTGTGCATGAAGCATGGATTCAGCCGCTTGATCTTTTAAAAACGTAACTATCGGTAATCTATATGGCCCAGAAACCATTAAGGAGGAGTGCGTGTACCTAACAACACCTGCTAATTCATATTCCATTATTTCGTTCAATATATCGCATACTTCATCTGAATTAATTTCTTTCATTTCCATATTTATTCATATTTATATAATTTAATTTCACTATATTACTCTTTTTATTTCTTGTAAAGAACTGATTTAAGGTATTTTTTTAATGATAATCATTATCAGTATGGTATTTATTCTTATTTATGAAATTATAGATATATGCAAATTATTAGAGGAGATGATTACCAGTCATGGGTTTATTCCAATGAAGGGGATTTGGTTGTTGTTGACCCTTGGCTAACGAAAAAACAGGTTTTTCCAGGTTTAAATTGGTTGTTGCACAGAAGCGCATCAGATGAGTCTTATTTAATAAAAAATAACTTAGTTAATCAAGTTACCCATATAATTATTACTGCTCATTTCTCTGATCATTTAGATTTGGACTCTTTAAATCTATTTAGGAAAGATGTAGAGATTTTTACAACGCACGAAGCTTCAAAAGTTTTAATTAAGAATGGATTTGAGAATATAACTGTTGTTCAAATAAATAAGTCGTATGAACTAGGATCACTTAGATTAACAATTTATCAAGCTGGAAAACCATACCATACGACTACATTTGCCTATTCTTTAGAAGATGGAAAATCAAAGCTTTTTCACGAATCACATATGTTTAATTTGAATACTAGAATTGAAGAGGTTGAAGCCTGTATTATGACTGTGGATAGGGTAAAGGTTTTTGGTCTTGTTCAAGTTTCAATGGATTTAGAGCAAGCAAAATCAGCACAATCGACTTTAAAAGCAAAGTATTTTATTTCAACAGGTATTGCGCCAAGTAGAACAAAAGGACTAATTAGCTACATACTTAGCGTTAAAGAATCTTATTTACAGACTGAACTCTTATCATCTGTTTGCAGGGAAGCAGGAGACTCACTCAGCATTTAAATACCATTGAAAGAATCATAGTCATTGATGATTTTGCAAAAAACCTCTCCAGTAACCCTTGCATCATATGCTGCGCTATGAGCTTCATCATTGTCATAAGTTATGCCTAACTCTTTGCATATTCTTGCTAGAACAGTTTGTTTTGTTGCTAAAGCACCTAAGCTAACTGTATCAATTAGCGAAAAAGGGTGGAAGGGAGATTTTTTAATATTATTTCTATCACATGCTTCTAATAGAAAGCTGTGATCAAAAAATGCATTATGACCAACTAGAATTGCTCTAGAGCAATCATATTTTGATTTTTGTGTATTTATAATTTTAAAAAATTCTTTTAGGGCATATTCTTCCTCAACGGCAGTTCTTAATGGATGATTCAAATCTAACCTAAGAAATTCTAAGGCTTCTTTTTCTACTTTAAGCCCTTCAAATGGTTTTATATGATACCTATAGGAATCTCCCAAAATTAACTTTGAGCTTTCTTGATCAATTAATTGAATAGCTATTTCTAATATTGCATTTTTTTTTGAGTCAAAACCTCCAGTTTCAAGGTCTACAATAACTGGAAGGAATTTTCTAAATCTATCTTTTAACATTTAAGCCACTTATCATGCACGTATAATATAAACGATAATCACATACAAATATGATTTTTAAAGATATAACTGACTCAAACTTTAATGGCATAAAAATTTCCTCTTATCATGAGTTTGAGCATGAGAAAGTTTATTATTATGAAGATAGTAACATTGGTCTGAAATCCTTAGTAGCTATCCATGATTCTTCAAAAGGACCAGCAATTGGTGGTTGTAGATATAAGAAATATGATTCATTCGAAGATGGTTTAAATGATGTATTACGTTTGTCTCGTGGAATGACCCATAAGAATAATGTCGCTCAAATACCATTTGGAGGAGGGAAAGCTATAATTTTTAAGGAAGGAAAAAAATCAAAGAATCTATTACAGTCATTTGCTGATTTCTTAAATTTATTAGAAGGGAAATATATATCTGCTGAAGATATAGGTATTTCATTAGAAGATATTAGATTTATTAAAAATCATACTGATCATGTTTTTGATAATATTGATCCCGGACCATATACAGCTAAAGGTATTTTTTACGCTATCGAAGAGTCAATCGATTTCTATTATTCAGAATCTTTGCTAAATAAAACAATTTCTATTCAAGGGGCTGGCAGCGTGGGTAAAAAATTAGCAGACCATTTATCTAATGCAGGTGCAAAGGTTTTTATTTCTGATATTGATAAAGAAAAATTAGATCACATCAATGATCCTAATATTATCTGTGTAGATGACGCCTTTACCTTTCAATGTGATGTGTTTTCACCATGCGCTGTAGGAGCAATATTTTCTAAATCATCTATAAAAAATCTAAATTGTAAAATAATTGCTGGCGGTGCAAATAATCAACTGCAGGATCTATCTGTTGCAAATGATTTATATGAAAATGGCATCATTTACATACCTGATATTTTAATCAATTCAGGTGGAGCTATTGGTTTAACCAAAGACATAATGCACAGAAATGAAGATGAGACAGAATTAGATTTAAGAAACATAGCTTCTAGAGTTAGAAAAGCTTTAATTAAATCTCAAAAACACTCTATAAGTCTTCAAGACGTATTAAAAGAATTGCTTGTTTAAATTACTCCGCAACACCTAATTTTCTTTGTAATTTTGTATTTGAGGTTGTGTACCCAAAGGGAACTCTTTCTCCTGGAAAATTTCTTTGAAAAGCTTTTTGAACCGCTAGAGTTGTTTCATGAAAACCACATAGTATTAAATCTAATTTGCCAGGGTAGTCATTGATATCTCCGACAGCAAAAATACCATCTCGATTAGTTTGAAAATCTTCTGTATTAACAGCGATCTTTTTAGATGCTAGCTCTAGTTCCCATTCAAGAATTGGGCCTAACTTTTTGTTAAGACCAAATAGAAATAATAATTCATCTGCTTCATGACTAATGGATTCTTTTGTATCAAAGTTTTTTAACTTTACTCCTGTTACTTTGTTATCGCCTAGAATTTCTTCAATTTGAAAGGGCGTAAGTAGATTAATATCTCCATTTTTAACCAAATCCCGCATTTGAGCTTCAGTATGTTGAGCACCTCTGAATTCATCTCTTCGATGAATCAAATTTATTGATTTAGCTATTTTTGCTAACTCAACTGTCCAATCTAAAGCGGAGTCACCACCTCCAAAAATAAAAAGGTTTTTATCTTTGTATAGATCTTTAGATTTAACGGCATAACTTACCCCATGATTCAAAAATTTATCTGGATCTTCTATGTTGGCCGGTCTTCTTGGTTCAAATGAACCAGCGCCGGCTGCAATAAAGATATTCTTAGTTAAGCATTCTATACCTTCATTTGTTTTGATCATCCACGTTGTTATATCATCTGTGACTGAATGAACTTGGATTGATTCTACTCTTTGAGAAAGATGAAGGTCATAGTCGAATGGCTTAATCTGCTTCATCAAGGCATCAACATGTTCCTGGGCTGTTTGGATTGGTACCCCGGGAATATCGTAAATTGGTTTTTCAGGATAGAGTTCGGAGCATTGACCGCCAACTTTATCTAAATTATCAATTAATGTGCACTTAAGACCTAGCAAGCCAGCTTCAAATACAGTAAATAGCCCAACTGGACCAGCGCCAATTACCAAAATGTCTGTTTCAATTTTCATTTAATTTTTTGTCCAGGTTGTGCCCCTGAATCAGGGGATAAAACAAAAATACCGCCATCTGAATCGCTTGCAGCCAAAATCATACCTTCAGATACTCCAAATTTCATTTTTCTAGGAGCTAGGTTATAGACCATTACAACTAATTTCCCTTCTAATTGAGCAGGTTCATATGCTGATTTAATTCCAGCAAATACATTTTTTGTTCCTAGCTCACCTAAGTCTAATTTAATAGCAAGCAGTTTATCTGCGCCTTCCACATGAGAAGCTTCCTTTACTTTAGCAACCCTCAGATCAACTTTCATGAAGTCATCTATTTGAATAATATTATTATCTTCTTCGATCATTTTTTCTTCCTTTTTATAAAAATCTTGAATATTTAATGGTTTAACTCTTGAGAGGATGGGTTTAAATTCACTTATCTCAGAATCAATTATTTCTGTTTCTAGATTTTCTATGTTGAGATTATCAATATTCAGCATTAATAACATCTGTTTAGAGAGTTCGGGTGTTACAGGCGACAGCAATATACATAAGTTTTTAAAAACATTTAGGGCGGTTGTTGCTACGATCACTGCTTCAGCTTGATCCAGCTTCCAAGGAGCATTCTTATTAATATATTTATTAGTATCGTCAGCAATCTCCATTATTAATTTAATTGCTTTAGAAAATTCTCTATCTTCATAGTTTTGCAATATTGTCTCTACACTCTGATTGCAATTTAACAAATGGTCTTGATGAATTGTTTTGCTTAGGCAGTTATTATTTTTTGAAATGAATGGTGCTGAACGGCTAAAAATATTTGAAAATTTTCCAACTAAGTCTGAATTAATTTTTTGAGCCAAGTCTTCAAGATTTAGATCCAAGTCTTCAATCTTGGAATTTAATTTACTAGCAAAATAGTATCTTAATAATTCTGGATCACACACATCAGCAAATTGGTCAGCTGTAATAAATGTGCCCTTTGACTTAGACATTTTTTCTCCATTTACAGTCACAAAACCATGCACATGAATAGCATCAGGAAGTTTATATTTTGATTCCATCAATAATGCAGGCCAAAACAACCCATGAAAATATGTAATATCCTTACCAATGAAATGATGAATCTCGTATTCTGAATCTTTGCCCCATAAATTCTCTAGCGATTGAGAGTTTTTATCAGCCCAATTGGTTGCTGATGCCATGTACCCAATAGGAGCATCAACCCACACATAAAAATACTTATCTTTTTCATCAGGTATCTTGAATCCAAAATATGGTGCATCTCTTGATATATCCCAACTTTTTAAATCACCATCAAGCCACTCTGATAACTTTCCAAGTATTGGTTTTTGTAGTGATGATTTATCTAGAAAATTAATAAGTTCATTTTTTGCTTTTTCTAGATCAAAGAATATGTGTTCAGAAGTTTTGGTTATTGGCGTAGTTTTTGACAAAGATGATTTTGGGTTGATAAGCTCTGTAGCAGAATAAGTTCCTCCACATTCCTCACATCCGTCTCCATATTGATTTTTTGCTGAACACTTAGGACATTCGCCAAGAACATATCTGTCGGCTAAGAACATTTGTTTTTCTTCATCAAAAAATTGCTCAATTTCTTTTTTATATATATATCCAGAAGATTTTGCATCTAGATAGATTTCTGAAACCAAGGATTCATTTTCTTTAGAATGTGTTGAATGGTAATTTGTGTATTCAATTCCAAACTTGGCTAATGATTCTATATGACTATTTTTTACCTCATTGATAAATTCAGTGGGTTTGATAGCCATTTCATCTGCCTTCATCATTATTGGCGCTCCATGGGCATCATCTGCGCAAAAAGTCAAAACTTCATTTTGAGTTAAACTCATAAAACGAGACCAAATATTTGTCTGGATATGCTCTAATATATGCCCAACATGTATGTCGCCATTTGCATATGGAAGGGCATTTGTTACGATTATTTTTCTTGATTTATTAATTTCAGAGACCCAATTTAAGTGCTAATCGAGTATTATAAGTCAAAATATTATATCAATGGGCATCAAACAAATAATTGCTATAGCTTCAGCAAAAGGTGGGGTGGGGAAATCAACTATTTGCGCACATTTAGCATCCCAATTTTCAAAAGACTTCAAGGTAGGCATTCTTGATGCCGATATATATGGGCCCAATCAACATATTCTTTTTGATCTATTAGATTCTAAACCAGAAGTTCAGATTGAAGATGGCAACAAATCATTTATACCCATTAAAGTTAACAATATTTCATTGAATAGTATGGGTTTTGTCCTTGATAACGAAAAGGCTGTAATGTGGAGAGGTCCAATGTTGAGCGGGGCAATTAAGCAACTTAAAGACTTAACTCAATGGGGCGATCTAGATTATTTATTTATAGATATGCCACCAGGAACAGGCGATGCATATTTAACAGTTGCATCTGAGATTAAACCTAATTATGTATTGCTAGTAACTTCTCAAAGTAAATTGGCTGTTCAGGATACAATTAAATCAAAAGCAATGTTTGAGAGGTTGAAAATACCCATTATTGGTATAGTTGATAATATGTCTTATTCAATTTCGCCAAACTCTGATGAGAAAATATCTGAGTTCACTCCAATTAATATAGAAAATGAAATTGGTTTAAAAGTTTTAGGCTCTATTCCTAGAACAAAACAATTAACAGATTTCAATCCAAATAAATCATCAATTTTTTTTGAATCAATTTATAATGAAATTCTTAAGATAATATAATGAACTTTAAAAAATTTACCTCAATTTTTTTATTACTTTTTTTAAGCATCATCTCTCATGCTGAGGATGATCCCCTTGAAGAATACAACAGAAAAATTTGGGCTTTTAATGAATTTCTTGATGATAGTTTTGCTAAACCAACTGCTGAAATTTATACATCTTTGACTCCTGATTTCATAGAAATTGGAATTAGCAATTTTTTTAGGAATTTAAATGAGCTTGATAATACTGCCAATCAACTCTTGCAAGGCAGGCCTATTCTGGCCATAAATGATTTTTCTCGTTTTCTTATAAACTCAACTTTAGGTTTGGGGGGTTTTATAGATGTTGGATCAAAATTTGGTCTTGAAAGACATGACGAAGATTTTGGCCAAACATTAGGATCATGGGGCGTTAGTTCTGGACCATTTTTAATGATTCCAATATATGGACCCACTACACCACGAGGATTAACTGGAAGAAGTGTTAGTTCAGTTCTCAGCGGAACATTCGCTATTGAAGAAACAGATGTTAGGATCGGAATATCAGCCCTTGATGCTCTTGAAACACGCGCAAGATATTTAGAAGTTGAAACGCTAATTATTGGTGATAGATACTCATTTATTAGAGATTCATATATGCAATATCAAGAATTTGAATTAACCAATGGTGAAGACCAAGTAGATGATTTTGTAGATGATATGGATGATTTTTTACTTGATTAATCTTTATACCATTGATATTAAATCTTGTTGAGTTGATTCTAAATTATTCTTTTGCATTGTTTCAAGAATCAATGACCTATAAGCTTTCGCATTCTTTAGTCCCCGATTTAATCCAAAGACGTGTTTAAGAGTTCTTGAAAGAGGATGCCCTAAATCAGATTGCAATAGGCAATATTTTAAATACTTTTTTAATATAGATTTTCTATCTTCGCCAATATCTACTTCGTTAAAAATCGTAGAATCAACATTGCTGACAATCATTGGGTTGTCATATGGACTTCGACCAAGCATCACTCCATCTACTTTTTTTAAATGTTCAATTGAATCTTCTAAATCTTTGATTCCACCATTTATTACAACCTCCAATTCTGGAAATTCTTTCTTTAGTTGGTAAACATTTTCATATTTTAATGGAGGAATTTGCCTATTTTGTCTTGGTGTAAGGCCCTTCAAAATTGCCACTCTTGCATGAACAATGATTGTTTTGAGTTTGGGATTGACTATTTTAGAGACAAAATTATTTAAATAATTTATATCGTCTCTCTCGTTAACACCTATCCTACATTTAGCAGTGATTGGCGTTGTTGTAACTTCTTGCATAGCCGCAATGCAGTCTTTTACAAGTTCAGGGTCTTGCATTAAGCAGGCTCCAAAAGAACCTTTTTGAACTCTTTCAGATGGGCAGCCAATATTCAAATTAATTTCATCATAGCCCAGAGAACTACATATTTTTGAGCATTCAGCAAGTTCACTTGGATCTGATCCCCCAAGTTGAACCGCAATCGGATGTTCAATTTCATTATTAAAATTTAATTGATCAAGGCATCTGCCATGAATGATTGATCCAGTGGTCACCATTTCTGTATATAAAAAAGCTTTTTTTGATATTAATCGAAATAAAAATCGATCATGTATATCAGTGCACTGCATCATTGGTGCAATGCAGAATCTATGATTTAGAGACATCCGACTATAAATTAATAACTACTGATATAAACCCAACAACACTTAAAACAATTGTATATGGAAGGGCCATCAAAACCATTCTGATATATGAAAGGTTTATAAGTGGAGCTAAAGATGATGTTAAGAGAAATAAAAAGGCCGCTTGACCATTGGGGGTAGCTATACTGGGTATATTTGTTCCGGTATTAATTGCTATTGCCAGTTTATCAAATTGATCTCTGGAGATAACATTCATATCTAATGCATCCTTAACTTCATTAATATAAATCGTTGCAACAAAAACATTATCGCTTATTGCAGATAAAACTCCATTGGCAACAAAGAATATTGGAGCTTGGTTACCAAGCTCTTGAGCTAATACAAAAGTAATAATGGGAGTAAATAATTGTTGATCTGCTATAACGCTTACAACACCAAAGAAAACAACCAACAATGCTGTAAAGGGAAGAGCTTCCTTAAATGCATCGCCAAGGTCATGTTCATGAGTAATGCCTTTAAACGATGTTAAAAGAATGATTACAGCTAAACCAATGATTCCAACCGCTGCTAAATGAAGCGCTAATGCTATTATTAAGAAAATCCCTACAAGCATCTCAATATAAAGCTCTAATCTGCTCTCGTAAGTGCTTTGGGCAATCTCATAATCATTAAATTTATGAAAAATATTTTTTATTCTATGGGGTAGATGATTACCAAAACCAAAAATATGAAGTTTTTCAATTACAAAGCAAGTAATCATTCCTGCTATAAAAACCGGAACGGTAATAGGAGCCATCTTAACCATAAATTCAATAAACTCCCAGCCTGCAACATTTGCAATAAGCAAGTTTTGTGGCTCCCCAACAATAGTACAAACACCACCGAGAGCTGTGCCAACAACACCATGCATAATTAAGTCTCTAAGGAAAGCTTTGAATTTCTCTAGATCTTCAATGGCAGCTTCAGATAAAGAGCTATTGTCATGATAATTATGAGCTGAGGTGGAAAAAGCTAATCCAGAATTTGCAAGATGAAATATTCTATAAAAACCAACTGCGACAGCTATCAAAACTGCAGTTACAGTTAGCGCATCCAAAAATGCCGATAAGAAAGCAGATACAAAACAAAACATCAATGATAGTTTTGTTTTTGAGTGAATCGTAAGAAGTAGTTTTGTAAAAATTGTTAACATTAAATTCTTCATAAAATAAATGCCGGCAACCATAAATACCAATAATAAAATAACCTCTAAATTATGTTCGATTTCATGCAGCAAGGAGTACGGATTGGTTAGCCCAAGAATTAGCGCTTGTATTGTAATTAATCCTCCTGGTTGAAGAGGGTAGCATTTAAGAGCAAGGGCAAGGGTAAATATGAATTCTAGTAAAATCATCCAGCCCACGATGAAATTACCATTTAAGTCCATGGAGTTTAAAATTAATAAAGTAATAGGATTAATTGCTAAAAAAGCTATGATGGTATTTTTGTACCAGTCAGGCGAATCACCTAGAAACATTTTATATAAGTTATTTATCATATTTAAATCCTAATTCACATGAAATTAATAAGAGAACTCCATAAGTCATTCAAAGAAGATTCTAAGTTAATTATATTTTGCGATAGTAAGATTTTATATGATCAAAGCGAAAATACTTATAGTTTTGCTCCAAAAGATTTAAATTTAAAAAATCAAACAAAACCATTTTTATCAATAGCTCTAATAGATGATTGCTATTTCTATGTAGTAAATGTTAATAAAGATGAAAATATTTTAGGTCTGTTTATGAATCCTGAATCTATAAACTTTGTTGATTTAAGACAAATATTAGGTTTCTTAGATCAATCTAGTTTCTTGCTGGCCTCACGCGCATCAATACTTCAAGCATGGATTACCAGTAATGACTTTTGTAGTATTTGTGGAAAAAGCAATTTGTACAATGACAAGGAGGGTGCTTTTGAGTGCAAGTGTAAATCTAGCCCAAAATACCCCACCATATCTCCGTGCATTATCACTTTAATACATGACGAGGATCAAATATTGTTGGGAAGAAGTAAATTCTTTCCGCCTAATATGTATAGCACTCTTGCTGGTTTTATTGAAGCTGGTGAGAATACTGAAGAAGCATTAGTTCGAGAAGTAAAAGAGGAGGTGAATGTTGATGTTTCAGATATTGAATATTACTCGTCACAGTCATGGCCATTTCCAGCTCAGTTAATGTTGGGTTACTTTTGCAAATATAAATCAGGAAAAATAGTGTTAAACGATAATGAGCTTGAAGACGCTAGGTGGTTTAATGTGCATGAATTACCAATTATTCCACCTGCTGCATCAATTTCTGGTCAGCTCATTCGCTCTTATATCGAGGGTCGTTTAAAGCTCTAGTAGGTTTAGGTGCTGGCGTAGGTGCAGGAGTTGGTGCTGGTGAGGTAGCAGCTGAAGCTTCAACATTTGATTTATTACCATCTTTATCTGCATTGGCAGTATCGGCTTTATTTGTTTTAGCCATTTTATTATCTTCCTTTATATTTTTCTTAGGAGCTATCACAACAGGTTTTGAAGATTTTTTTGGCTGACTTCTTTTTGGATTATTATCCTGAGTTTTGTTATTTTGTCTTCTACCTCGATTGCTTTGGTTTTTATCATTTCTAGTATTTCTATTGGTCCTGGGTTGAACTTTTTTGTAATTTCTTGATCTTTTATTTTTAGCTGTCTTTTTCTTTGTAGATTTAAAAACAGAAAGAGTTAAAATAGATTTAAGAAATGCAAAGAAGCCGTTTTTATTTTTTTTCTTTGGCATTCTTGGTGGGACCGAAACCTTAACCAAAGGTTTCAATGAT